>CAWWCC010000125.1:0-8671 GCA_963935315.1 uncultured Planctomycetaceae bacterium
GACCGGTAGTGATTCACGCTCAAGTCGTTCACCTCGGTGGAGGCCAGCTAAAGCTACTTCGGAGGTGCCAGTTAGGAACAGATCATCCCCATCCACTTCATAGACCTGATGTCTGTCGGTAGGGAAAAATCCTGCGTCGACCATCATGTCTTCGCGAACAAGGACAGGCGGAACAACCGGAACGAAGTTGTGTTCCTCCAACAGATCGAAAGCAAATTGGACGAGCGCGAATTCAAGGCGAACAGCAGGCCCCATGAGGTACGCAAATCGACTTCCACTATTTCGTACTGCTCTTTCGCTGTCTACAAGGCCAAGCCGCTCGCCTAAGTCAGCGTGGTCATATGCGGGTGCGGGCACACGCTCACCGACCTCTTTTTCAGTTACGAAATCAGTCTCGCCGCCTGAGGGGACTGACTCGTGTGCCGGGTTTGGGATTTGAAGAGCAAGCTCATCAACTTCGTTCGAGAGAGCTGCTTCAACTTCTTCTAACTTTTCGAGATCGTTTTTTAGTTCACTAGCGTGCTCGATTTTCATCTGCCGGTCATTTGGCTCAGCGCGCCCAATTGCTTTTGACGCGGCGTTTTGTGCAGCACGTGCCTGCTCAGCGTCGTGCATGGCCGAGCGCTTCTGCTCGTCTAAATTAAGTAGACGCTCTATAAAAGAGGGTTCAGCACCTTTTTTTTCGGCGCCAGCTCGGTAACTGGGGTCTTCTCGAAGTCGTCGAAGATCGATCACAATTGTTGAAGTTACCGGGTCTTAGCCCCTAGTTGATTTCGATTTTGAGCAGAGATGGCAGATAGCTCAACAAAAGGCGCTTAAGTCGCAACCAGACGGGTTCTGCCAGAAGACCATGGAAGTGCCCATTGCGGCAAAAACGAGCATTGCGAGAATCACGCCAGTGATGAACAAATAGCTGAATACTTTGCTGTCGAATTTGAGGTGCATGAAATAAGAAACGACAATTTGGAACTTAACGACCATAAGAATCAATAAAGATGGCACTTCGAGAACTCCAAAGTCCCAAAAGTAAGTCGCCACTTCAACTGCGGTGAGCACCGCGAGAATTAAAGCAATTTTGATATAGCCAACATCACTCAAACCATGGTCATGATCATCCCCATGAGAGTCTTCTGAGTGCTCTGCGTCTGTCGAGACTGCGGTATTCATATGACCAATTCTCCTATGGAATGAGATAAACGACCGCGAATATAACGATCCAGACAATGTCAACGAAGTGCCAATACAGCCCTATTATTTCAATAGTTTCTGCGCGTTCAGCACCTATCTGGCCTCCTGAGACTAGAACCCACATCGTCACCAGCATGACAATGCCAAGCGATACATGGACTCCGTGAAAGCCTGTCAGAGTGTAAAAGGCGGACGAAGATATATTGGTAGTGAAGCCAAGTCCTTCTCGGTAAAAGCTCGTGAATTCGTAAACCTGGCCAGCAATGAAGATAGCGCCGAGCGCAGCCGTTGTTAGAAGCCATAGCTTGCAGCGATCCATCTCTCCACGTTGGATTGACGTAACGGCGAGAACCATTGTCAAGGAACTCATCAGCAACACGAACGAGCTAACGGAGGTGAATGGGATATCGAACAGGTCAGCTGCTGTGGGTCCTTCAGTCGCCGGTCCTACACGATTTCTTAGTAAAAGGTAGGTAGAGATCAATGCACCAAAAAGCAAGCAGTCCGACCCTAGGAAGGCCCACATAGTCACTTTCTCATTAGTGAGACCTGTATTGGTCGGCAGATGATGGTGGTCATCCCACTCTGTTCTGCCATACGCAAGCTGACTCGGTGACTGCTCAGTTACATCAGACACTGGGGGCCTCCTCCCCCGACGCGTCAACTAAAGCGTTACCCCCAGCTTCAGGGTCATCACCAGCGGTCGGGTGATCTTCTCCATGGTCACCGTGTCCAGCGTCAGGGTCGGTGGCGGGCTCTAAGCTCCAGCCGTACATCGCACCAAGCATTAGAACCAGACCTATGCCAGCAAGCCAAAGATTGTAAATAAGCCCCAGAGCAATCAAGGGCAACGCAGCAGCGAGAACTATTGGCCAGTACGAGGGAGATGGGAGGTGGGGATGTTGGTCACCTTTTTGCGCAATCTCATTACCATCTGCGATTTTGCGTAGTTTGCCATTCTCATCAGGTTGATACTTCTTATGCCAGAAGTCGTCGACATCAGTGACCACCGGCACGTAGTCAAAGTTGTGTTCAGGGGTTGGCGAAGGTATAGCCCATTCAAGAGTGCGCCCATCCCACGGATCAGCGGGCTCTTGAGGAACAGTTCCTGCCTTGTATCCAAGCCAGGAGCGCACGATATTTACAGCAAAGATGATCATGCCAATCAAGATCACAAACGCACCAATGGACACCACAGCATTCCAGAAATCAAACCCGTCCTCTGGGCCATAGCGGCTATGCCGGCGAGCCATTCCTTGCAAGCCGACAATATGCATAGGCCCAAACGTCATGTTGAAGCCAAGAAGCAAGAGCCAAAAGTGCCATTTCCCCAGGGATTCGCCGAGCTTGTACCCAAAAGCTTTAGGCCACCAGTAGTACATGCCTGCAAATAAGCCCATGAGAGCTCCGCCGAACAACACGTAATGGAAGTGAGCGACAATGAAGTAGGTGTCGGTTTGTTGTGTGTCCGCAGGAGCGACGGAGTGCATGACACCCGACAATCCGCCAATTGTGAACATCGCCACCAACGATATGGAGAACATCATGGGGACCGTGAATTTAAGATTGCCTCCCCACATAGTCGCAATCCAATTAAGGATTTTTACCCCCGTTGGGACTGCAATAAACATTGTGGTAGCCGAGAATGCAGCGACGCCGACTGGTCCGAGTCCCGAAACAAACATGTGGTGAGCCCATACCCCCCATCCCATGAAGCCAATTGCCGCACCCGAAATTACGATGACCGAGTAGCCGAATAGAGGCTTTCGGGAAAAGACTGGCAAGGTCTCGGAAACTATCCCGAATGAGGGGAGGATTAGAATGTAGACCTCCGGATGGCCGAATATCCAAAAGAGATGCTGCCATAAAAGCGGGTCTGCTCCCATAGCAACGTTGAAAAAGTTCGCATCAAATGTGCGGTCGAAGCTGAGCAATATGAGGGCGACTGTAATCACGGGTAGGGCAAACAAGAGCAGAAACTGCACAACTAAAATCATCCAAGTGAAAACCGGCATGCGCAGCATTGTCATACCGGGAGCTCGCATATTGACGATCGTCACTATTAAATTGATTGCTCCGACTAAGGACGCAATGCCCGCGATCTGGAGTCCGAGCGCATAAAAGTCCATGCCAGCACCAGGACTATATGTAACGCCTGTATTGGGCGCATAAGCAAACCAACCGCCGTCGGGGCCTCCACCCAGGAACCAGCTTAGGTTTAGGAAGATCCCTCCAAACACGAAAATCCAAAGACCCAATGCGTTCATTCGAGGGAAGGCCACGTCTCGGGCACCAATTTGGAGTGGAACAATGTAGTTAGCGAATGCCGCAGCGAGCGGCATCACAACCAAGAAGACCATGGTGGTTCCGTGCATGGTAAAGATCTGGTTGTACTGCTCAGCCGTCAGAACAGTTCCGTTTGGAGTAAATAGCTGGGCACGGATCAATAGCGCCTCAATCCCACCCCAGAGGAACCAAAACATAGCGACAGCGCCATACATGATTCCGATTTTCTTATGATCGACAGTAAAGACCCAAGCACGCCAACCTGAGGCATGCGTGGGGCGAGCAAAAGCACCAGTTGAGGCACTCGTGTCACCAGATTCAAGTTCGAGGATTTCGGGGCGTTCCTCAGTTATAGCCATGGGGATCAATCTCCTGGAAGCCGCTACGGGCAATTCAACTTGGCATTAATGGTGGGCGTCCACCAAGGGTCAATAGATAAGTAACAAGGTCGTCAAGTTCGGTGGCCGAAAGTGTCTCAGCAAACGAAATCATTCCCTGACGATTTTCAGGGCGAGCCGGTTTCTGGCCCGGTGCATTCCGGACCCACTCGCGAAGGTCAGCCACGTTCACTGAACCATCGTCTTTGTAAAGTTCATAGAGTGCACCAGCAAACGAGGTTCGAGTCATTAGGTGTGTCAGGTTGGGGGCATAACCCGAAGCCAGATTGGCATTGCCATCGGCAGCCGACTCGTACACACCGTTCACAACGTGGCAACTCACACAATGTCTCCCAAATAAGTCGTATCCTCGCTTAGCTGCCTCCGATAGGGGCACATCACTGGGAGCCAGTTGTTCATCAACCCATGTCGCATAGTCACTGTCACTCAGCACAACTGCGCGCATCTGCATATTCGCATGACTGAGGCCACAGAACTCAGTGCACTCGCCATAAAAGATCCCGGGGACAGGCGAGCTAATGCGCCATGAGTGAACTCTGCCTGGAACGGCATCTCTTTTACCGTTCAACTGCGGAATCCAGAAAGAATGAATTACGTCGTTCGAACGGATGTCCAAGTTAATTTCTTCGTTCACCGGTATGACGATTTCATTAGCAGTGACGATGTCGTACTCGCCATCCTCATCCACGTCGTAGCTGAACTGCCACCACCACTGCTGACCTTCAACTTTGATTGTTCTGCCGTCGCTTTTGCCACTTAAATCAAACACGGCAGGAATAGTCACTATTGCTAGAAATACGAGCATAAGTACCGGGATCACAGTCCACGTAAGCTCAGCTTTGCGATTCCCATGAACCTGAACAGGCAACTCATCTGGGTCGTCATCCGGTCGCGCCCGGAACTTAACGATTACATAGATAACGGCCGCAGCGACAAAAACTCCAACCGCCGTCGCCATGTAGCCGGACAACCGCATGATTCCATCAATTTGTTTTGCGTTTTCTCCTACGGGATCAGTCGGGTCGATACGACCCGAAGCACATGAAACCAAAACTGCGATTATTAGACAAAATGGAGCCAAGCGGGCTATACGTTTAAAAACTTTTTGGGATCTTTTCATCGATCTGATCGGTACCTCGAATGGTTTTCTGAAGCTGATATTCATCCCAGCACCACCGGCGCATTAAGAACACGCAGTGAGTGCTCTTCATCAGAATGTTCACCCTCATCCCCGTGGTCATCATCATGATGCGTACCTCCGTGGTGATGGAATTCACGTTCGCCACGAGCGGTTGCGGCGATGCCTCCAACAATTAAGGCAAGACCGCCGAGCACTAGCACTGAAGCAACAATTGCTCTTCTAAGGTCTGGTTTGGCGTACAGAACAAATGCAAAGGCCAAAATGACACTCGACGCAATCATCGCGAACCAACTAGCTCCGTTTTTACTGGATGTAAGAAGAATTCGAGAAACGAGGACAACGGGTAACGCAATCGAGAGAGCTCCATATAGCGGGATTTCAAACGGCGCTAATATTCTTTTTCGCTCAATAGCATTCGCTGCTTGATCTTGTGAAAGATGCTCGGACCAAGCACTAAAAGTCCACTCGATTGCGGCCACCAAGAGTGTCGCAACTCCCACTATGGCGATAAAGCCATCGACGACTAGGCCAACCATTAAGATCCCGAGGCCGATAGCGCCCATGATGGGCCACCAAGCTGGGCTAGCAGGGTATTGGTGGGCTCGCTCGCGATCAATTGAATCGCCATCTCCAACTGCTAAAGCTAAACCCGCAAGTAACGCAAAAGCGGCTGCAGCGGTGCCCAAAACAATGGTTCCAAACATCACAACATGGCCGTTCCCGTCCATGCCAGTAATGATCCCTAGGGCCACTGCTGCTGCTGTTGCTAAAGCAACGCGGCCAGCGAAGTATCTGCTTGCAATCCCGAGCATGAATCTCCTACTTCACCACGTAGACCGTGTACCAAGTCACAGCCCACGCCAGAGCTGCGAAATCCCAAAAGAAAACAGCGGCGCCAAGTGTGGTACTGCCTTGCTGTCCAACACTTCCACCAAGAGAACGTAGCCCCATCAAACCTAGGTAAAGGAGGCCGACAACGACAATTGCGAGCGAGAGGCCGGTGGTCGCAAATGCAAGATTTTGATATTCACCCGAGCCGATTTCAAGCTCCATACGGTTCATGCTGTACATAACCATGTTGACGAAACCAAGACCAAGCACAAGGGTCGTAGCGATAGCAGTCCAAGTGTGAGCAGTGTCTCTGCGACGGCTAGCCCATAGGGCCCAATGAGCGGTTATTAGCGATGCCACCAAGGTCAACAGCGCATAATCGAACTGGGGGTTAGGGACAGCTAAACCATCAAGCCAGTCATGGCCAGGGTGTGGTCCGGATGCGTGGCGTCGCGCCATATAAATGCCAAGAGCCCCCGCCATCATCATTGCGCAAATTGCCGATGCGAATCCCGTCGCAACTAACTGAGTTCGAGGGCGTTGTGGTTGCCCGGAGGCCAGAGTTGGGGTGACGTCTGTCATTAGACTCCCACCTCCTCTTCTTCAGGCACCTCAAGAAGTGGCGTGCCGGAGGTAAGCACGGGGAGGTCCTCAGGCTCACCAAGAGGCGGCGGGGAGGACAACAGCCATTCCGGAGAAAGAGCAGACCACGGGTCATTTTCGGCTACGACGCCCTTTTTAAGAGCAACAGAAACGGTCAGGTTAAGAATCATCAAAGACACCGAAGCTAGAAGAACTACTACGCCTACGAGTCCTAACGAAGTAAATCCTTCCGCGCCAGAGTCATCAATCCACCCTGCATACATAGATGTAGCGTTCGGGTCAGCGTATACAAAGTCGGGTTGCTCGGTGAGGAGACCCGACAATGCCGGCCCGACAAATGCAAGCAAAGCGCCTAGTGCTATTCCCAAGAAGCTAAGGAGACCTATCAATTCGTTCAACTGGCGGCCCCAAATCTTTGGCGCCCACCAGTGCAGTGCTGCTAACAACCCTAAAAGGCCTGCGCCGTAGACCAAGACAGACTGCTGCCCGGTTACCCATGTCGTCATACGCATTTGCATGTTGCCATCGTTGCCCCTACCAGCTATCTCTAGCCAATCAGCGGCAGCACCTATGAGACCACTTAGGGCACCGATTAACAACAAACCGCCGGCGCCAAGCGCCGCCACGAGTGCAGTCGTTATTTTTGGAAGTTTGCGATTTTGGATGACAGCTAAGCCTACGAGGCCTAACAAACCAACAGTTCCAAGACACGCACCGGCGTAGAGAGCAACTAACACAACGCCTTCAAAGCCGTCAATGATATCGGCACCCTCACCTGTGACGGCAAAATTGGTCCAGGCACCAAAACCGAATAGCCCTACCAAACCAATCGTGAAGTACATAGCTAGCGGTTCAAACACGCGTCGTTTAGCGGCTGCCAACACAATTTCAGCTGCTACCCCTAGTGCTGGGACCACATAGATAAACATCTGAGGTGTCCGATGTATCCAATCAATTCGTTCCCATATCCCATAATTGCCAGCTAGGAAAACGCGCCCATAACGATGATCGATGTAGAGAATTGCGATCTGGCCGAGCAGGACCGGGAGGCTTACCGCCAACATCGAGGCTGAAACCAAACAAGACCACGCAAAAGGTGGCGTTTCATCCATATAAAGACCTGGGGACCGCATAGTCATGACGGTTGAGGCGACACTGACAGCGCCAAGCAATAGCGCTATTACCAGGCCGCTTAGGGCAAGAAGGTGCAGATCGACGCCATTAGCCCAGCCTCCGTATGGTCCACCATTCCCGAGGTAAGCCCCTATAAGCACTAGCGCTGAAACGATCCAAGTCCAAAAAGATGCAGCAGCAGCACGAGGAAACGCTAGGTTCGCTGCACCAATTTGGAGAGGCACCATATAGATAGCAAGCCCCAGGAAAGCCGGTATCAGGAAGAGGAGAGTTAAGGTCTCGCGCGACAAAGCGAAACCTTGCGCAAAGCTGTCCGCATCAAAGACGACAAAATCGGTGCCCGAGGTGAGATCTGCTCGCACCAGCAAATCAAGCGCTAAACCCAGTACCAGGAAAAAAAGTGAAGAAACTACAAAAAGCCGACCAATCCTTTTATGGTCGGCCGTTGTCAACAAACCGAACGGTGTCGGATCTTCCACGGGCACGCCGGGTGAATTTGAAGCGGTGGTGTTTTCGCTCATCGTATCCTGCTGATTACTGCCTCGATAACTAGGGGGTCTCGCCTATGAGTAGGCAAGCTTTCTTGAAATGCACGGTAAAACCCGCGCAGGTGCTGAACGTGCACTTTACTCACCAGCTTGCCAGTCATGTAACTCGAAACCCGACTTCTCTGATGTCTTTTCGCGACTTATTTTTTTCACGATTCATCAAGTACCCGTTCCATATGTCAACACGTCAATAGCGACGGCAATGAACAGCGCCCCTAAATAAACAATTGAATAGGTAAAAACTTTCATGGCCTGCGTTGCATTGGGCAAACGGAGCAAGTTAACCGTACGCCACAGAAATACCAAACCTCCCAAAACAGCAACTGTCAAATAGATGAGATTCAAGTCAGCGACAAAGTGAAACCACAGAGATAACGCCAAAACGATGACTGTGTAAAGAATCATACTTTTTGCCGTACTGCGAATACTCACTACAACTGGCAACATGGGGACTTCGGCCGCTTCATAGTCTTCGGCGTACTTAATTGCTAACGCCCAGAAGTGGGGCGGGGTCCAAAAGAAAATGATTGCGAAGAGAATAA
>CAWWCC010000126.1:0-8628 GCA_963935315.1 uncultured Planctomycetaceae bacterium
CTAAAGACAACTCAACTTTGCAAATCAAATGCACTTATTCGCAGAGGCTTAGCGGTGTTATCGGTTAATCCGCTTCTAACGGCTTAAACATTGGAAAATAATTGATCTATTCCACCAAAATTACCAAAACCATGCATGCACCTGGCGGCTAGCACTATTGAGAAAGGTTCCGCTAGAGTGGTCCTGCGAAACCAACTTATGTACTGAAAAACGACTCCATGTGTGCCTCGCACACTCTAATACCCCCCGTGCGAGAAATGCTAGCTTGCGGTAAAATGCTGGTTTGGTTCACCCAGATGATTCGCCACGGAGTAGATACAAATGTCCGATGTAGTCGAACTATATGACGCAGCAGACAAACTCAAAGAAGCCGGCCAACTTGAAGAGGCGGTGAAGAAATTGCATGAAGCGCTTGCAATCGACTCCCAGTACGCACTCGCCCACTCTGCACTTGCCGTTATCCAGCAACGTTTAGGAAAACACGAAGAAGCGGTCCAGCATGCCCTACAGGTATGCCAACTTGAGCCCAATGACCCCTTCAGCTACACGGCAATGAGCGTCACGTACCAGCGAGCCTACGCCGGCACCAACAATATGGAATACATCCGCCTGGCAGAAGACGCCATGGAACGCAGCCGACAACTAAGTCAGGGGATGTAACGACGAGAGATAAATCCCAGCTACCTAATAGGACGGCCAGCATCAGTTCCCAGTACGACTAGTTCTCTGTTACCAGATGCCTATTCCAAGCTAATCGTGCCAAGACAAGTCCGCAACCAACTTAGCCTTGTGGTTTAGCCACGACTCGCTTTTGTACATCTGTTTCTAAGACACCAAATGCTTGTTCGTGTCTCTGAACCGAAAGATGCAAAGCATGCAGCATGCGTTTTGCTGTGAAATAGTTGGTGACGATCCGCTGCGTAATTTTCACGGGTTCTGTAGGTACACCAAAAGGTTGCGAGTTGAGACCAAAGTCGACAATCAATTCTTCGGGTGTACCCGTGACTCGGCAAAAATTAGCATACGAGCAACCGGCTGTCGTATCGTCCACTTGAACACGCCCGGCTTGCTCTGCCTGCCCAACTGCGGGTGCTCCAGAAGGTGCAGCCGATTCTTCTGTAGTTTCCTTTTGTTTTTCGTCGGCCACTTTTCTTCTCCGAATGGGTATTTTCTTGCGTTAGGTAATGGAATCCAGAACTGCAACTGCCATTTCGACAGACTGCAGGGTGTCCATCTTAAATCACGACTGTCGGTAACGCTATCCCTTATTGGCAACTGAAGGTTCGATGCTCAGGATAACACTCTCCGAGTCATTACCAGGGGTCCGATAGCTTGCTATCCTGCGTAACTCAAGAGGTTTAAGTAAACCACGATGCCGTGCTTCGCCCCTTTCCTCCACCCAACGTTGCCCTTTGATCAGCAAAAGTCGCGAGAAAGAGGGCCAGTGGGGTTCCAGCCAACCTAGTATTTTTGCAACAGGGGCAACGGCGCGGGCGACCAAAGTATGGAAAGTCTGCTCTTCGAGTATCTTCTCCGCTCGACATGCAAACACCTGTACGGGTAGTTGCAGTTCTTCAACCATGGCCTGGACAGCCTTGGCTTTTTTCTGCGTCGATTCACAAACACACACGCTTAAATCCGACCTTAGAATACTAAGAATTAATCCAGGAACACCCCCTCCAGTGCCCACATCCAGTATTCGCTCTCCTGCCTTCAGTAACGTGGCCAGTTCCACGCTATCGATCACATCGCGAGTGACAAATTTTTCGAGCGTCGTATGTCGAGTCAGGTTCAGTTGCGCGTTCCATTGCCAAAGTAAAATTCGGTAGCGGTCCAGTAGCCCAAGTTGGTCCGCTGGTAATTCAATTCCATGGGAAGCGAGCAATGTGGCTAAAGAGCTTATCTCGGTAGTCAAGGTAGAGTATCTTTCGCTAGAGTAGGAGAACCCACATATCTGAGTCCTTGGTAGAATCTAATATACCGAATAGTGTGCAAACTGAATAATCCCTTAATCTGTGCCTGACGCGCTACAATACTTTGCCCATGATTGGCGTTCTGAATATCAATAAACCCCAGAATTGGACCTCACGCGATGTTGTGAATCGGGTGCAACGCATTGTGAGACCCATCAAGTCGGGGCATGCGGGAACCCTGGATCCATTAGCCAGTGGAGTCTTGGTGGTCTGTGTAGGGTCCGCAACGAAGCTGATTTCGCATGTGCAACAAATGCCCAAACAATACCAGGCCACTTTTCTGCTCGGACAAACGAGCCCTAGTGAAGATACCGAAACCGAGACAACTCCAGTACCATCTGCACCTGAACCTACCCGTCTGAATCTGGAATCCCAACTCCCTAATTTCCTGGGCACGATTATGCAGCGTCCTCCAGCATATTCGGCCCTCAAGCTTCAGGGCCAAAGATCGTATGCCCTGGCTCGACAGGGACTGGAGATCAAGCTGAAATCACGACCCATAAAGATCTACAGCTTAGAAATCACAAAATACGCTTATCCTGAATTGCAATTGTCTATTCGATGCGGTAGCGGGACCTACGTGCGTAGTCTGGGACGTGACCTGGCAGAGTCGCTGGGAACCGGAGCGGTCATGTCAGCACTCACGCGCACTGCAATCGGCTCTTACTGCATTGCGGATGCCCTGGATCCCCATCAGATTCAAGCAGATTTGCTGCCAGAACAACTACTCTCTCCGTTAACTACCGTTGCCCATTTACCACGGGTGACTCTCAACGAAGAACAAGTCAACCATATATGTCATGGCAGGTTGATCGAATCCAAAAGACCGACAAACTCTAATTCAGATATTTTGGTTGCAACCGATTCGAAGGACAACCTGATCGCACTATTACGAGAGCGGAAACCTGGCATGCTGGGTCCTACCTGCAATTTCAAGCCACCCGCATGATCGCTACAAACCTATAGGAAGCACTGCTGTGACGTTTTTTCCAGTAGTCCGATCCAGGCAAGAATTAGCACGTGTCTCAAGGCAATTGAATCTGGCAGATGCAAATTGACGAAGTCCTTCTGTGGCGATGTAGGTGCGCAATTTATGCGCCAATACTGCCGATTTGCATCACAGGATGGACAACTCGGGCATGGATGAGCCCAGCGATCAGTCTGAAGCAACTTGGAAAGTTGTCGCAGACACCCCATGTAGAACCCATTCTTCTTTCTGGACGTACGAACCTAAGGTAAAGCCTGTCAGTTCTTTGAGAGTTGAAAGAGTGACGAATTCACCTGGCGAATTCAGTTCACAAAGCACTTTCAGGACGAATGGCAATACCCTACATGTTTGTTACAAATCCGTAGAAGGGTACCGTTCTGGATCGTTCAGGCCTCAATGTTTGAAAATCGAAATTTAAGATTCGATCTTTTCACCCTACTGCTATTGGCAGTTACGGTATTGCTGACGGTTGCGCTGGGTACGTACCATCCTGCTGATCCGCCTAGTTCGTTGGTCCACCCGCCCCCCGCCGAATACCAGAATGCATGTGGACCTATAGGTGCTTACATTACCCATTTTATGTTCGAAAGCATCGGACTGGGTGCCTATTATCTGGTTCTCTCCCTAGGCGTGTTGGCGTTCACGCTACTCTGGCGAAAGGGTATTGATCAACCGGTACTCCGCGCTATCGGCTGGGTTGCTTCGCTGGTAGCCATCTGTGCGCTGGCCACAATGGCTTTACCAGATACGACTCCGGGGCCGGTGATCGGTGCAGGTGGTTACCTGGGAGCGATGGGACAAGCACTACTGGAATCAAATTTTGCCAGTACGGGAGCTTACATCCTGATTATCACAGTCTTATTGGCTGGCGTTTTACTCTGTACCGATTATCTACTACTCAAATTTGCTGCCTTCACAACCGTCCTTTCAGGACGAGGCCTAATGACCCTGGGACACATGGGCCACGCTCCCGTTAGACGTCGCGCTGCTCGCCCAGAGACGGACCTGGAAGATGAATTTGAAGAAGACGAAGAAGAGGACAAGGATGAAGAGTATGAATACGAAGAGGAGGACGAGGCGGAAGAAGATGAAGAAGACGTTTATGAATATGAAGACGAGGACGAGGATGAAGTAGCCGAGGTGTCCACAGCACCCCAGCTGAAAGTTCGCACACCAGGCATAAAACAAGAAACGGCACCCGATCCCCCTCGACTTAAAAACAAGCTTGCTTCAATGCTGAGCATCAAAAAACCTCAAGAAAAATCGGAGAAAAATTCCGAGCGGGAAGAAATCATCAATCAACTGGAAGCAGCCGACTCGCGACAGACGGATTGCGATTTTGACTACGAAATGCCACCCCTGGACTTGCTGCTTGAATCGGATGATGTTTCCTATGAAGAGCATGAACGCGAAGTTCGCAAGAAAGCGCGAATTCTAGAAAAGACTTTCCAAAACTTTGGATTTAACGTCAAGGTCGTTGAAATTGAAACAGGACCGGTAATTGCCCAGTATGAGATTGCGCTGGAAGCCGGTTTACGATTGGCCAAGATTACCAATCTAGCTGACGATCTGGCGATTGCTTTGCGTGTGCCCAGTGTACGTATTGTTGCCCCAATTCCCGGCAAGAATACCGTCGGCATCGAGGTGCCCAACGAAAACCGGCAATTGGTCCGCATACGCGACGTCATCGAAGAGACCAATGGCCGCGCGAAGCGAATGAAAATCCCCATCTATTTGGGCAAAGACGTCTCGGGCAAACCGCTCGTGGTTGATCTGGCCGCCCTGCCCCACTTGCTGATTGCAGGACGTACCGGTACGGGGAAGAGTGTGTGCTTAAATTCAATCATTGTCTCTATCCTCATGAGTCGTGGACCGGCTGAGGTACGGATGCTCATGATCGATCCCAAAATGGTCGAGCTGAGTGGCTATGGCAAATTACCACACTTAATGCATCCTGTCGTGACGGACATGAAAAAGGCAGAGGCTATCCTAGCTTGGGCCGTCGACAAGATGGAAGAACGTTATCAATTGCTGGCCCGGGCAGGTGTACGTCATGTTTCGGTCTACAACCAGCTCAGCGAGGAAGAATTGCGGGAACGAGTCCGACCAAGGAGCGAGGCCGAATGGGAAACGATCCCCAGACAGTTGCCCTTTATTGTAATCGTGGCAGATGAAATGGCCGACTTGATGATGACGGCCGGTAAAGACGTTGAACAGCACATTATCCGCTTGGCACAAAAGAGCCGGGCTGTTGGGATTCATCTGATTCTGGCCACACAAAAACCTACCGTTGACGTCATAACTGGCTTGATCAAATCGAACCTGCCTGCTCGGATTGCTTTCCAGGTAGCCAGTCGTACGGACAGCCGGGTTGTGCTCGACGAAAATGGGGCCGACAAACTTCTGGGCAATGGCGACATGCTGTTCCTCTCACCCGGTACCAGTCAACTCATGCGTGGTCAAGGCACGTTTCTCTCCGACGATGAGATCAACTCGGTGGTCGACTTCGTGGGGACAGACTCACCGCAGTTCGCAAAAGAATTGATTGAACTGAAGACCAAGGATGAAGAAGAAGCTGCTGCACCTGGCCCACTCAAGAATCGTGATGAATTGTATGAGGCAGCCGTTGATGTGGTCGTGCGCGAGGGGCGCGGCAGCGTATCTTTGCTCCAGCGTTGTCTGGGAATCGGATATGGCCGAGCGGCTCGGCTAATCGACTACATGGCTGAGGATAGTATTGTTGGCGAGTACAATGGCTCTCAAGCGCGTGAAGTACTGATCACCATTGCCGACTGGGAAGCCATGACGGGTGATGGCGCAGAAGAATCAGCGAATGACGGTCCCGTCACGGCAGCCACTGTTAGTGCAAAACCATCACGTTCAAACAGAATTATTCCTGGAACGGATGAGCCGAGCGACCTCGAAGAAGAATCTTCTGCGACACCTCCCTGGGAAGAGGATCAGGACGCTCAAACCGATAGCGATGAAGAATGGGAAGAAGACACCTGCTCCGACAACGAGATAGCCGCAGACGAGGAATTGTCAGAAACAGAAGGCGAACCCGAAGACGAAGAGTGGGAATACGAAGACGACGAATCCGACGCTGCCGCAGAGGCCTCCGAAGAAGAACTCGCGGCCGACGAAGAGTGGGAATACGAAGACGACGAAGAAGGCGAGTCCTCTTCAGCAGACGATGAATTGGCGGAAGAAGGCGAAGAGGAGTACGAAGACGACAAACTCGAAGAAGACGATGAATGGGAGGAGGAAGACGAATACGCCGACAGCGTCTAGTACACTAGAGAAAAGGCTTTCAAGTACCGAGTGGGCCTGGAAACTAACCTGAATTACAGTTTATGTGTCCTAGCAAAGCCTTGTTCTGACACTCACTCGTCGACTAACGCGACTACGGAATCAGCCGTTCGACCTTTTTTAGATACTTAAAGATATCACTTCCAGTCGTCAGGATGAGAGTACTATTCTGATCAAGCATTTCCTCATAGGTCTCCATTGTTTTTATGAATCCATAAAATGAGACCGATTCGGCGTTTTGATTGTACGCTTCCGCGTAAATCTGTGTCGCATTGGCGTCGGCGACGCCTCGGATTTCCTGCACGCGTTTGTACGCCTCAGACTCAATTTTCAATAGATCGCGTTCTTTCTTGCCAAGGATTTTAGCGGCCTCACCGGCACCCTCGGAACGAAACCTCTCAGCAATCTGTTGACGTTCACTGATCATGCGTTCGTAGATCCGCTCACGAACACTCTGGTTGTAGTTAATCCGCTTGAAGCGCATGTCCAACAACTCAATGCCAAAATCAGTGAGTTTGCTCGCAGCCTTCTCAAAGATTTCTTTTTCAATTTTGGCACGTCCCTTTGTAATTGCGTAGAGAATACCAATGTTGCCTGGCGCGTCGAGCAAGGCTACATCGCGAGCAGGTTCGCGGTCCTTCGTCGTGCGAATAACCTCGATCAACTCGTGCTTGGCGATGGCATTGCGGATTTCACTGCCAAGAATGTCATCCAACCGTGATTGAGCGCTGCGTTCATCTCTTAGACGAAGGAAGTATTGCTTGGCATCATTGATCCGCCAACGTCCGAACGTATCGACTACAATGTACGTCTTGTCCTTGGTTGGCATCTCACTGGGACGGCCATCCCATTCCAGGATGCGTTTCTCGATGCGAGTGACTTCCTGAATGAAGGGCACCTTGAAATGAAGCCCAGCTGTTTTGACGGGATCGCCAACAGGCTTCCCAAACTGAGTGATGATTACCTGTTCAGTTTCTGAGACGGTGTACACGCCACCCAGCGTCACGAACGTGGCGATGGTCAGGATTACGATTAAAATTGGTGTGAGGAATCGTTTCATCGAAAGTTCCTTTCCTTATCCGAGTTCAATTGCAGCAAAGGCAATATCTGACTGGCTTCCTCATCGATGATGATCTTTTTGCCAAGTTTCGGAATGATCTGTCGCATCGTTTCAATGTAGATGCGCTGTTTGGTCACTTCAGGCGCTTTAAGGTACTCGGCGAACACGGCATTAAAGCGAGATACGTCTCCCTGAGCTTCGTTGACTCGCTTTAACGCATAGCCTTGTGCGGCCTGTATCTTCTGTTCGGCTTCGCCGCTGGCGCGAGGAACAACTTTGTTGTATTCGCCATTCGCTACGTTGATCATCTTTTCGCGTTCTTGCTGGGCCTGGTTGACCTCATTGAAAGAAGGCTGTACTGGCCTTGGCGGATTGACATTTTTCAATTGAACCTGATCGATGCTCAACCCAAGTTCGTATTTGTTCACTTGAGCTTGTAGCTGAGTCAGCGCTTCCGACTCAATCTCTTGCCGCCCCACAGTGATCACTTCATCCACCGTGCGATCTCCTACCACGGTGCGCATCACTGATTCAGAAATATCCCGAAGGGTGTCATCCGGGTTACGTACCTTGAACTGGAACAACATGGGATCGCGGATGCGATACTGGATGATCCATTCCACAGTAGCTGCGTTCAGATCACCTGTCACCATACCCCGTTCTTCTTCCTGCTCCGAAGAGTACTGTGTTACGTTCGTTGCACCCGGCGTGCCAAATCCGAATTCCTGTTTAAGTTGTCGCTTGACTGGGAGAATGAACACTTTATCTATGCCGAATGGATACTTGATCCGCAAACCGGGATCTACCGTTTTTACATATTTGCCAAACCGGAGAACCACACCCTGTGATTCTGCTTGCACCGTGTAGATGGTCGTGGACAACAGCCAGATCAGCAGCAGGACCATAACGGCCCAGAAGATATAGGGACCGCGAATTTCAGTTTTCTGCCAGTTGTCAATTTCAAATGCCATTTGATTACCTAAGCGTGTTCGCCGCGATATTATTTTTGCGCCTGAGCTAAGTAACGATTCAGGCTCAGAATGCTACTCAATTAACCGTAGCTCATGGAACGGGGTCGCTGATCCGGTGACCCTGGACCGACGCATTCTAAGTGAAAATTTGTTGGAATCAGACCCTTATTGCCAGCTAAATGAGCTTAACCGGACCTTTTCGGCCAAATAGGGCTCTGAAACTCCCATGTTCTGATGTTTGGTGCATTCTCCCCCCCCTGTCTCTTATACCCATCGCCGCGCCCACGAGGCGGCCTCCGCGGTCGTGGGGCGGGGGGGGCGTGAAAT
>CAWWCC010000127.1:0-8507 GCA_963935315.1 uncultured Planctomycetaceae bacterium
CACAAGGAGTATCGTCGGCAGCGTCAGATGTGTATAAGAGACAGTCTTCGGGGTCCATCAACATTTCTTCACGTCGGGTTCCGCTTCGACTGATTTCGATGGCTGGCCAAATTCGTTTATCCACTAAGGCGCGATCTAGCACAATTTCCTGGTTTCCCGTGCCTTTGAATTCTTCAAAAATAACTTCGTCCATGCGACTGCCCGTATCGATCAAAGCCGTAGCGATGATTGTTAGAGAGCCACCCTCCTCAACCTTGCGTGCTGACCCAAAGAATCGCTTGGGACGCTGCATGGCATTGGCATCGATACCTCCTGAGAGCACTTTGCCCGAATGGGGGCATTCGGCATTCCAAGCTCTAGCCAGACGTGTAATCGAATCCAAAAAGATGACCACATCATGGCCATACTCGACCATGCGTTTGGCTTTTTCGATGACCATGTCGGCAACTTGCACGTGTCGCGAAGAGGGTTCGTCAAAGGTGGAACTGATGACTTCGCAATTGGGGCCCTTAACTTCACGCTCCATGTCCGTTACTTCTTCAGGACGTTCGTCGATCAAGAGCATGACCACGTATGCCTGTGGGTAGTTGACCAGCACACTCTTGGCCATTTCCTGCATCAAGATAGTCTTGCCGGCTCGAGGAGGGCTGACGATCAGCCCGCGCTGTCCAAAGCCAATGGGCACGATCATGTCGACCACGCGCATGTCGGTGTTTTCGGCCGTGGTTTCCATGACAATTCTTGATTCGGGATGGACCGGAGTCAGATTGTCAAAAAATACTTTTTTGGACAGCTGATTGGGATCTTGCCCGTTGATCTCTTCGATCCGCAGTAAGGCAAAATACCGTTCGTTTTCTTTGGGTGGGCGGATGGTTCCCGATACGGTGGCTCCGGTGCGCAAACCGAAACGACGGATCTGGCTGGGAGAAACATAAATGTCGTCTGGGCAGGACAAGTAGTGGTAGTCGGGGCTGCGTAAGAAACCAAAACCATCGGGCAGTATTTCCAGGGCCCCTTCCCCTGACATCATCCCATCAAGTTTCACGCGTTTTTTCAGAATGCGGAAAATGAGATCTTGTTTTTTGAGGCCAGCGGTTTCTTCCAGACCCTCCTCGGCGGCCACTTCAATCAATTCGGGCATTTCCATACGCTGCAAGGCTGCGATATGGATGTTGGCGTCCGGCTTGTCCGTCCGCTCAATTGTTTTGCCCACACGACGAACACGTTCCGCAGCTTTGTCGAGCTCTTCAGCAATCGAGAGAGGCTCTTCGCGATCGAGTTCTGCAAGCCGTTGATTGTCTGCTTGTTGGATAGAACTGAAATCGTTTGGTTTTCTGCCGCGAGAATGCGAATGCGGACGACCATGCCGCGGTCCGCGGTTGCTGGTCTCAGACATTGAATGGGTACTCCAGAATAGAAGTAAATTCCGATGCGCTGATGGCATCAATGGTGGGGGGGGAACTTTGTAATTCGTTAAATAGCTCTTCGGAAACGGCGGTTGGCCGTTCTTCTAACGCGAGTCAGAACAACACAACCGTCAATGAAAAAAACGCTCGAACAGAAATCAATAGGTGGGATAATGAAAAAGAGAGAGGCTCTTAGGAACAAGCCAATCTTCAAACCAGTATGGCAACAAGTTTCGCTAGTGGGAAGGCTTCGTGTGACCACATTTTATAAAGTTTTGTCAGTATCCAAGTGAAGCGAAGTCCACAGAGCATCTACCTGAGCTGACAAATCATGCAGCGAGCCACCGCTGTTGAGTACGTGAGTCGCTGCTTGCTTTTTCTCTTTTATCGGCATTTGGGAAGCTTCTCGTGCGGTAAATTGGGTAGGAGTCCATTTTCGACCCCCAGCGCGTTCCTGCCGGATTTCTAGCGGGCAATCAACGAAAACTACGCTATCGCACAGGTTTGCCCAACCTGCCTCGAATAGTAGGGGTGCGTCGACCACGGCAATTGTGGTTTGATTGTGTGCCAGTTTTGCCAATTCGGCCTCAAAACGCTGGCGTATGCGGGGGTGCAATAATTGTTCTAAATAGTCCAGATTTACTGCACCACTTGGCGAATCTTCGAAAACCTTGGCGGCAATCGCTTTGCGGTCGATCCCGCCGGTATCCAAGGTGATTTCTTCTCCCCAGCGTTTGACCAGCTTCTCACGGATTTCCTGAGTATTGATCACCTCGTGAGCCGCCTGATCCGCATCCAGGACGAGCGCTCCTCGCTCGGCCAATTGTTGGGCGACAGTCGTTTTTCCGCTGGCGATGCCGCCAACGAGCCCTAATACGTGCATGCCAAATTGCCAGATACGTTGTTCAAAGCCCGCCGTTCGGGGCATGGGATATAAGGATGGAAGGTTTTTTTACCGGTGTCCATTTGGGTTTCAATGCTGCCAGGGTTCGCAATGGGCCCAATCATCGCCCGTTTTTACGTCGACTTTGAGGGGAACTTCCAAGTGCATCACCTGGGTCATCTCCTCAACGACCAGCTGGGCGAGTTCGTCGAGAGCTTCAGGAGCCACTTCCAGTACGAGTTCGTCGTGTATCTGTAAGAGCATGTGAGCTGGTAGGTCCTGCTGTTCCAGTCTGCGATACACACCGATCATCGCCAATTTGATCAAATCTGCTGCCGACCCCTGGATGACGGCGTTGACGGCCGTACGTTCTGGCAAGTTGAGTTGTCGCAGGGCGCCCGTTTTGGTTTCGCGTAGCCCTTCTGGCACAGGACGTACACCCTGGATCGCACGACGACGTCCCAACAAAGTCGTCACGTATCCCGTTTCACGGCTAGTGATCAGGGTATCGGTAAAAAAGTCCAGCACACCGGGATAACGTGCAAAATAGGTTTCGATAAACTCGCTGGCTTCGTCTTGTGTTATGTCCAGCGCTTTTGCCAATCCAAATGGGCTTTGGCCATAGATGATTCCAAAGTTGACCGCCTTGGCACGACGTCGCATGTCACCCGTTACCTGAGACAGCTCGACTCCCTCAACCTGGCTGGCAACCAATGCGTGGATGTCTTCATCATCGGCAAATGCCTGGCAGAGAGTTGGGTCTCCGGTGTAGTGCGC
Organism: uncultured Planctomycetaceae bacterium; assembly: GCA_963935315.1. Lineage (GTDB taxonomy): Bacteria > Planctomycetota > Planctomycetia > Pirellulales > Lacipirellulaceae > Bythopirellula. Next base: position 3,067 of record CAWWCC010000127.1, read on the forward strand.
TAGCACGCGCAGCTCGATTTGTGAATAGTCGGCGGCTAGCAGTTTCCAGCCATCGGGACCCGCGCGAAATGCCGAACGAATTTCTCGACCTTCTGCAGTCCGTACGGGAATGTTCTGCAGATTCGGATTGCTCGAACTGAGCCGTCCGGTAGCCGCGACCCCTTGATTGAATGAAGCGTGTACCCGTCCTGTATCGGGGTGCACAAGCTCGGGAAGTGCATCGACGTAGGTGTTCAGTAACTTGGAATACTGCCGATGCTCGACAATTTTCTGTGGCAGAGGGTGCAAGGGTGCCAGCTCTTCCAGGACGCTCGCATCGGTACTGGGGCCGGTTTTGGTTTTTTTGATGACGGGCAATCCCAGTTCCTCAAATAACAATATCCGCAATTGCTTGGGCGAGCCGATATTCAACGGATGTCCTGCCTGGGCTTCGATTTCTGAGGCCAACTCCCGAAGACGCTTGCCATACAGCACACTCAATTCATTGAGGCGTTCGGTATTGACACAAATTCCACGGTGTTCCAAGTCTCCTAGGATCTCAATCAAGGGAACTTCAACTGTATGGTTTAGTTCACCAAGGCCTTGGTCTACCAGCTTTGCTTCGAGGAGTGGGTACAGTTGTAAGGGGAGATCGGCATCCTCCGCTGCGTAGTGGGCCACATCGGCTACGGGGACTTCGTCCATCCGTTTTTGGTTTTTCCCCTTGCCAATCAGGGTGTCAATCTTGGTTGTTGTGTGGTCCAGATAGCGAAGTGCGAGTTGATCCAAATTGTGGCTGCGTTCTCCAGCGTCGAGTAAATAGCTTGCTACCATTGTGTCAAATTTTGTGCCCTTGAGTCGGATGCCAGCATTTCTCAATACCACTAAATCGTATTTTAAGTTCTGCCCGATCTTGGCGATTTCTGGGTTTTCAAGAATAGGACGCAAGGCATCGGCAACGAGTGCACTGTCGAGGACTTGATCTCCTGCGGGTCCACGAACGGGAACATAGTAGGCCTGCCCCGGTTCGTAGGCTAAGGCATAGCCAACAATTTCTGCACGACGTGGTTCGAGGGCCGTGGTTTCGGTGTCGATCGAGATGAGATTCTGCTGCCCAAGGTTTTCGACAAGTTCCTGGAAAGACGAGACATCGTTCACGAGATGGTAGTCGCTAGAAATGCTTTGCCTGACATTGGCATCAGCTCTACCGCCACTGAGATCGGCCACGCGCTGCTCCAAGGATCGGAAACCAAATTCCTGAAAAAGTTCTCTGATGCGTTCCAGATCCGTGCCACCAACACGGGCGGCTTCCCAGTCGGGAGTTATGGGAACTGCCCTGTCGAGTCTGACAAGCTCGCGAGACATAATGGCATCGTCGCGAAACTCCATAAGGTTTTGTTTGCGTTTTGCTCCAGCGACTTCATTGGCATGGTCGAGAACGGAGTCTAAATCGTCGAAAGTAGCCAATAGCTCTTGCGCAATTTTAGGGCCAATCAGCGGCACTCCGGGTACGCAGTCCACTTTGTCGCCAACCAGGGCCTGGAAATCCACCACTTGATCTGGGCGTATTCCCCAATCGTCCTGTAGGTCCTCTGCCTGGTAGATCGAGTTTTTACGGATGTTATAGAGAGAGACATGCTCGGTGATCAGTTGCCGGCAATCTTTATCACCAGTGACGATCAGGCATTCAGCTGCTTGCTCATCACACAAGCGAGCGACCGTTGCCAAGACGTCATCCGCTTCGAACCCCGGACTGCTCAGGATGGGGATTCCCAATGCGGCCAGCACTTCACGTATTTTAGGTATCTGCGAAGCCAGGTCTTCAGGCATGGAGCCCCGATCGGCTTTGTAGCCATCGTACAAGTCGTGCCTGAAAGTAGGGCCGGGTAAATCGAAGGCGCATAAGAGTGCATCGGGCTTGCGCGTTTCGATCAGCTGCAGCAAGTCACGCACGAAACCATAGATGGCCCCCACGGGCTCACCACGTGGGCTGGTCATCTCAGGCAGGGCATGAAATACCTGAAAGATCAATGAATGCGAATCGACGGCGTAAATAGTCCAGCCATGGATGTTTTCAGGTGGATTGGACTCGGACCGACTGGGGAGCTGGGAGAGCTCTTCGGTGGGTTCCATGCCGGGTAATGACGCTTGTCGGGAAGATTCAGGCATGTTGTGAAAAGGGCCGTTTGTTAATAACTAGGGTAGATTTGTAGGCAAAGATACTATTTTTGCGAAGCAATCGAATAAGTTTGAGGATCCTCGTAGCTAAGAACTCAAGTCACCAAAGTACTAGAGATTCCGACGTTTTAGGCATACCTGGCAAAAAAAGGGCCATTCGAACCATTTGATTGTACGCATTGGCCAACCGCGCGAAATCCTACGACTCGGATGCAAGCCGTGTCAAGCAGGCTTCAGCCAGGAGGGGCGATTTCTTGACACGTTGTAATTGCCCAACTATGCTCGACTTAGGACGAATTAGCTTCCTGGAAGAGGCTTGCTGCATTGAGAAGTTGCAGTATTGATGAGTTTTGGGAAGTCTGTCGTTTTGATGTTCGGCAGCTTACGTTTTGCCAGAGACGAATTCAAAGAGTTGGTATTTCTGAAACGGATTTGCAGTTTGGGCCCCACGGAACATTACCCCCGCACAGAAGATTTGCCCTTACAAAAAATTTGTAGCCGGCGCATTTGTTGCTCTGCAGTTTTCTCAACAATCTGTTGAGTCCGCTTTGCGGGGTGGCCTCAAGTAGAGCCTTGGCGTAACTACGAAATACTCTTCATTCATAAACCATGGCCTTTGATAATTACCTATGGCATCCAAAGATAATCAAAACTTGCAGATAGTTGTTATCGTGTTGGCCATTCTGGTTTTCATTTTAGCAGGTGTTGCATTCTGGCTGAACGGTAAGAAAACGACAGCCATGGCGCGTGCAGACGATGCCAATACGAAGGCCTCCGAGGCAGGTCGTAGCGAACGAGAAATGCAAGCCCAAGCCAATAACTATAAGGTTTGGATTGGTTACCAGGAAGCGGACACCTACGACACGCTGCAGGAGTCTTTTGCCGGAGATATGGAAAAATACGGTAAGTACTTTGAGGAAGAGAACAGATCCTATCGGAATATATTAGAAAACATTTTTGAAGAGAATCGTCTGCTTGGTCAGAATGAAGTCACTGCCAAGGCTCAGGTCAAGGATCTAACAGTACGACTGCTGTCGCTAGAAAAAGAAAAAGAAGCGCAGATCGCGAAGCACATCGAAGACAAAGATGCAGCAATTGCTCAAAAAGAAAGTCTTCGGAATGATTTTCAGCAACAGCGTGAGGCGATGATTGAAGAGAACAGAAAAATTGCCGATCAGCTTGAAGAGCAGCGAACAAGAATCGATGAATTGACGGCCGCTTATGCGGACACAGAAAAAACACTGAACCAGGAGATTGAGAAGCTGAAACGGATGCTGGTTGTTTTGAAAGATAATCAAGCAGTACCGGATCCCTATGCCCAACCTGCGGATGGAGAAATCCGTCTGGTAGATCAACGCCAGGGCAAGGTATGGATCAACCTGGGAACCCTCGATCAATTGCGTCCCCAAGTGACATTCAGTGTATATAGTGGCGATACCAGCGATATCTATGCAGCCGAGTCGAAAGGGAGCATTGAAGTCACTCAGATTCTAGGAGCTCATCTGGCAGAAGCTCGAATCAGTTCGGACGAACCAACGCGGCCACTGGAAAAGGGCGATAAGGTTTATAGCCAGGTCTGGAATCAGGGTCGCAAGGTTGGCTTTGCTCTAGCTGGAATAATTGACATGAATGGAGACGGGGTAGAAGATCTGGCACAAATGAAGAGTGTTATTGCGATGAACTCTGGTAAGGTTGATGCGATGCCAGATGGCAAGGGCGGAATCGTTGGTGACATGACCGTAGACACACGCTATCTCATCCTGGGAAAATACCCAGAAGGTGCCCGTAAGGAAGAAGCAAACGAAAGACGGTCCTGGATGAAGATCAATGAAGATGCCACGACTCTGGGTATCGAAACGATCACACTGGATGAATTCCTGAATCTCTTAGGATGGCAGGCAGAGCGGCGAACGGTAAAGTTGGGCGCTGGAGCGCGGGCTGAAGATTTTCCGGCTACCTTGCGAGGCGATAGAATTCCGCAAGACACAAATTCTCAGCGCCGAAAGTTCCGTCCACGCAAGCCGCAAGCCGCCTACTAGCTAGGCTGTCTCGGCCACCCAGGTTGCAAATCGTTGCAGCAATTTTCGTGTGTCGGGCGTGTCAACACAATGTCTGGCAAATTCTTCTACCGACGTGCCTGCAATGCGTTCGACGTATTGGGGGTAGGCCTCCAGTCTTTGGAGCAAGAACTTGCGATCAAGTTCGGGGTGGAACTGTGTGCAATAAATGGGAGCCCCGGCTAACCGAAACGCCTGGTTTTTGACCAGCTTGGAAGAAGCCAGCAGGATAGCATCAGGAGGAAGTTCAACGACATGGTCTTCGTGGCCCGCTTGCCCACGATAAGGCTTTTGAAGTTGCCCAAAAAGCGGGTCTTGCATTCCCTCAGCCGTGAGTTGGAGATCGATCGTGCCTAATTCAGCATGGTCCGGATCATGGATGCAGCGTCCACCCATGGCACGCGCCAGTGCCTGAAAACCCCAGCAGGATGCAAATGTAGGTTTTCTTAGCTCATAGAGTAACCGGAGATCCTCCAAGGCATGCTCCAGCCACGGACTATCGCCGGCAGCTGAATAGTTTCCGCTGCCACCGATGAGTACCGCATGGGCGCTTGCCAGATCCGTTTTGGTTAAGCGCTGGGTCAATAAGTCGAAGGGCCGTATGTGATCCGGGCGACATCCTATCGACCTTGCAAAGCAGTCCACCTCTTGAATCCTGATGGGATCCTCAACATCACGGATTTGAATCAATAAATAGCGAAGTGCTGGCATGAAAACGAGAGGTTTTTTGTTATTTTGCCAAAGGATTGGTTGCAAGAATATCAGCTGCTTCCTCCGCTGCGAACTGGATGCTTTCTTGGAGGGTATTGCCCAGAAAATCTAATTCGTCAAGCGTGATCGACAGCGGTGGCATGAGAACAAGCACGTCGCGCAGCGGTCTTAGCCAGACACCACGTTGTTTTGCGGCTCGACAGACAAGCGCGCCTATCCTGATATTTGCCGGATAGGGTACGTTTGATGAAGGGTCCGGCGTGAATTCGACTGCCGCAATAAGTCCGTGCTGTCGGCATTGTGTAACATTGGGGTGCTCTTGTAGTTGCTCAAGTATCTCTGCCAGTTTCTTTGCTTTCGAAGGCAGATGCTGCAGGGTTTGTTCTTCCTCCAGGAGATCGAGGGTGGCCAGTGCGGCAGCAGCGGCAAGCTGGTTTCCTCCATAAGTGTGTCCGTGAAGAAACGCCCTGCCTGTCTCTTATACACATCTGACGCTGCCGACGATACTCCTTGTGT
>CAWWCC010000128.1:0-8466 GCA_963935315.1 uncultured Planctomycetaceae bacterium
GTTGTAAGTAAGTTCTGCATTCTGTTCGGGGTGAAATTCTTGCAAACGGTCAAGTGTCGAAAGCAAGACATTGTGCATAGCGATCAAGGTGTCAAAGTCGAACTCTTGCTGAATGGGCAAGGGTTCAGGTGCGCATTGTGGATCTGGCAAAGTTGGACTGCCGGATTCGCTGAAGCCGTTTTTCAAAGGAGGTAGCGTGGGAGGCAATTTAGAATTCTGCAAATCTCCAACTTGCGAAAGTGGAACCAGCACAACAACTTCTTGCGGATTTGATTGGGTGGCAGTCTCAGCATTTTTTTGCGCAGAGGCAGAGATAGAGCCAGTTTTTGCCCATTGCCAGCGGAGAGGTGCTACTATTGCCAGCACAAATAGGCATCCTGACACGCCCAGCATGGGCCACAGCGGTTTTCTACGCTTCCACTGCATTGGATGCCTCCAACCAATATACGAGTCAAGATAATTCCTCGCGGTTCGCCTTAGAGCGGACTTCGAGGGGGAGTGTTGTAATCTGCTGCCTACAAACGGCTGCTGCCCTACCAGGTGAGCCAGTTTCGAAACTCTTATTTCTCGATAGAGTGGCATGTAGCGGGTACAAAAGCCAATTTGTCTGGATACAAACGACAGACTTTCGTTCCCTCGGTATGCCTTATATGGGTTTTATTCTGGCTCTAGCTGTGGCGGACTATATTGATAAGATCGGTATTCTTAACCCTACGCTTGCGTGCAGATGCCGGAACCATGCGGATCCATGACACGAAAGTTGGGATCGGGATCTTTCGGGCCATAAACCCTAACGATTGTAGGTTTCGTTGGTAGACTGGGTAGACTTTATGGCAGGTCCCCTAATTATTGATATTTGAAAACACAAGGTAAGCATTTGTATGTCACGAGTAAGTACTTCAGTTCCTAATGGGCTACTGCCTGACGTTCAGGCAACCAAAATCCTGATGCGTCTTCTGGCAATACCCGGTCTGAGTGGAGCGGAGTCGAAAGTGGTTGACTTTTTACGCCAGGAATTAAGTCAGGCAGGTGTAGCTGCCTCCGCACTCAAGATAGATAGTGCCAATCGACGCTCAAGTTTGGGAGGTGAAACAGGCAATCTGGTACTTCGCTTACCTGGAAATATCCGCGCACCACGACGCTTGCTGGTAGCCCATATGGATACAGTCCCCGTATGTCAGGGAGCACGTCCTGTACAACGTGGGCGACGCATTGAGTCGAAAGACAAAGATACCGGCTTGGGAGCTGATAACCGATCAGGTGTGGGGGTACTGCTCACGACAGCACTTAGCATCTTACGTAACAACATACCGCATCCGCCGCTTACACTCCTTTGGACCGTCCAAGAAGAAGTTGGCTTGCATGGAGCTCGTCATGTGCGACTCGGTCTACTTGGCAAACCCAAATTGGCTTTTAACTGGGACGGAGGGGCAGCAAATAGCCTGAAGATTGGTGCTACGGGCGGATATCGAATGGATATTGAGATAAGTGGAATTGCCAGCCATGCTGGTGGCCATCCCGAGCAGGGTGTTAGTGCGATCGCTATTGCCTCACTGGCTATTGCGGACCTGGTCAACAATGGTTGGCATGGTCTCATAGAAAAGGGGAGCCAATGCGGTACTAGCAATATTGGTGTCATTCGAGGTGGTGAAGCAACCAATGTGGTTACTGAATCGGTATACCTTCGAGCGGAGGCTCGCAGCCACAACTCAAAGTTTCGAGAACGTATTGTCCGTGAAATCGAAAAGGCTTTTCGAAAAGCAACCAAACAAATTCGCAATTCCGCTGGCAAGTTGGGAAGTATTCAATTTAGTGGGCAATTGGACTACGAATCTTTCCGACTTCCACTCAAAGACCCTTCGGTGGTCGCAGCATCGCAAGCTATCAAGAGCGAAGGTTGCAAACCCGATCTTGGAATTGTGAATGGCGGACTGGATGCAAATTGGCTTACTGCCCATGGCATCCCCACAGTTACGCTTGGCTGCGGCCAAAATAGTATTCACACGGTCAAAGAGTGGCTTGATCTGGAGGAGTTTCACCAAGCACGGCGTATTGCGATGCGATTGGTAACGGAAGTAAAATAAGTATTATGGAACCCAACGATGAACTTTGTCTTTGCTTTCATGTTACGCAGCGCAAGGTAGCGAACTACTTGCGTATTGAAAAACCCAAACACTTGGGGCAACTGGCAGAGTGCTATGGTGCAGGAACAGGATGTGGCTGGTGCCGACCATTTTTGAAGCGCATGTTTGAGGCGGCTGCTCAGGATGCTAGCGCCGATGCCCAGCTCCCGTCAGCCCAAGACTACATGGAACAACGTGGCGACTACGTACGCCGTGGAGGCGGCACGCCGCCACCAGGGGCGACACCCGTAGATTAATGCCACATTTTGCAAACCAGCTGTGGACGCTCTCAGGACCAGAACCAGGACACATACACGCGGTGTCCAATGCTCCACATGTGGAGATCGGACAAAACAGTTCACTCTTGAGTGTTCCGCTATAGCACTCCGTTCCGTTAATGGGGTGCGAGATGCGAGATACACATAACAGGTAGCCCTGACCCGTATCCCGAATCCCGCATCTGAATTCGCTAGCAGCTGGACACTATACTGGAGATGGGCGGTGTGGAGAGCGCTACGGAAAAATCAGATGGACTCTAGCGGAACACCCGATTGCGGCTAGGTGATGTCTGTAGAATCTGGTGTGAAATCCTGGTTTCTCTTGATGCGACACACTTGGCGTGTTATAAGCGCTAGAAGGGAATGATTACTTTTTCGTATCTTTTTTGAGTCATTTGTGGGCGAAACCCGAATCACATTACGTGTACTGGATGGCGCCGATCGCGGCCAGATCTACGAAAACCTGGTAGCGCCCATTACGATTGGTCGCGAGGAAGGAAATTCTGTTCAACTCAACGACGAACGCATCAGTCGTTTTCATCTCAAAATACAGGAAGATCAAGGCAAATTAGTACTCACTGATTTAGAAAGCACGAACGGAACCCGTGTTAACGGTGAAGATACCCACTTGCGCATTTTACGATACGGCGATGTTGTATCGGTTGGTAGATCGGTATTGCTATTTGGGACGCGTGATCAAATTGCAGGTCGTCTCGAAGAACTTCGCAGTGATGGATTGAGTTCAACCAGTGAACTACGGACGGGAGAACTGGCAGAACGAGCTGATTCTGAGTCGCTTAGCTTTGAGCTAAAATTAGCCGCTTCGGAGGATTTGCAGAATACATTGCACATGCCGTTGCCCCCCGAATTGCCGGAAAATCTTACGGCAGGTCAGGCAGCTCAGGTTTCAGAGCTTTTTGAATACTTTCATCTTCGCACGCGATTGCTGGTTCAATCGGCAATTCTAAACGAGCAGTCCAATCAGGTATCGATTTCAGTTGCCCAGTGGCAAGACCTTCTCGACATTCAATCGCAATTGGCTGAATATTTACGCCTCATTGGCGATCCGGGTACTGAGCAATAGTGGAATAGATATTAGGAGTTCCACTTGCGTAGCGCAGCCAGGTTATCCACAACGAAGACGAAACGTCCTGGTTGTTGATACATCGTATTGTAGGACGCAGTGTCGTAGGACATAGTGTTTGCAAGCCGACGTGGCACTTCTTTTAAGCCTGTGGGAAATGGCCCTGGGTTATTCAATTAGAAGAACTTTCCCGGTATAATAATGACCGGGACGAGTGTTGTTATTCATGTCTGGAGGGAACCGTCTTGTCAGCGCCACCATTTGTTCATCTGCATTGCCACAGCCACTATAGTCTTTTGGATGGAGCAAGCCCGATCAAGAAATTGGTCCTGCGGGCCAAAGAAATGGGGATGAATGCCTTGGCGCTTACCGACCATGGCAATCTCTATGGCGCACTTGAGTTCTACCGAACGTGTCAGGACGCAGATATCAACCCCATACTAGGATATGAAGCCTATGTCGCCCCTGGCAGTCGTTTTTCGAAGAGTGGGGCCCATGGTGCAAAAGAAGCAAGCTACCATTTGACATTGTTGGCACAAAACCGCACCGGCTTTAGCAACCTTGTAAAGATGGCCAGCAGTGCCTATCTGGAAGGATTTTATCATAAGCCGCGTATCGACCGTGAACTTTTAGCAGCCCACTCGGAAGGAATTCTTTGTCTTAGTGGTTGTGTGTCGGGGGAGTTTAGCCGGGCGCTTCTGAATGGCAATGGTCCGGCCACGGAAGACCAGATTTCACAGGCTATTGAAGTCAGTGGGTGGTTTCATCAACTATTTGGTGAGCGGTATTTCATTGAGATCCAAGATAATGGTTTAGAGATTCAGCGGCAAGCAAAAGAGGCTGCCATTGAAGTGGCTCAGCGCGTTGGTTTGCCACTTGTTGCAACAAGTGACGCACACTACGTCAATCAGGAAGACGCCGAAGCGCAGGATGTGTTGCTGTGTATCAATACGGGGAAATTTCGAACGGACTCGAATCGCATGAAAATGGAAGGCGATCAGTTTTTTCTCCGTAGCTCAGAGCAAATGTATGCAGCCATGCCAGAGCAGGAAGATGCCTTGCGTCGCTCTCAAGAGATTGCGGATAGTATTGAAATTGATCTCGAATTGGGGAAACGATATTTCCCCAGTTTTGCACCTCCCGAAAACAAGCCTTCTGAGGAATACCTGGAAGAACTATGTGTCGCTGGGCTGAAGGATCGCTATGCAAATCAACCCCAACGCTGGAACGGAGAGGACCTTTCGAAAGAGGTTCATGATCGTCTCAATCGTGAGTTGGGCGTAATCAATAAGCTTGGGTTTTGTGACTATTTTCTAATTGTCTGGGATTTTGTTCGATTTGCTGTCGAACAGAATATTCCCTCCACGGCACGTGGTTCGGGGGTTGGTTCTTTGGTGTGCTATGCCCTCAAAATGAGTCATGTCTGTCCTTTGCAGTATGACCTTCTTTTCGAACGTTTTCTTGATGAGAATCGCCTGGAAGCGCCTGATATTGATATCGACTTTTGCAAAGAACGACGTTCCGAAGTGATTCAATACGTAAAAGACAAGTACGGTGAAGGCAATGTTGCTCAAATTGGTACATTTGGAACCCTGGCTGCCCGAGCAGCCATTCGGGATGTGGGGAGAACTCTTGGTTTGCCAATTTTTCGTGTCGACCAGGTGGTGGCCATGGTCCCGGATCAGTTGGGTATTTCGTTATCCGATGCAATCACGCAAAGCGACGAGCTCAAAAAAACCTACGATGCGGATCCAGAGATTCGAGAGCTCATTGATTTAGCACGCAAAATTGAGGGTCTAGCCCGCAATGTTGGCACGCATGCCGCAGCAGTGGTGATCGCAGAGAAGCCCGTTGATCAGTACGTGCCTTTGCAACGCGTCAAAGGCAAGTCAGAAGTGATAACCCAATGGGCTATGGGGGATGTTGAGCTCGCCGGTCTCTTGAAGATGGATTTTCTCGGCTTACGCAACTTGACTATTTTGGCTCGTAGTATCGATCTGATTGAGCAGTCTCGAGGCAAGCGTGTCGACCCTTATCAATTTCCGATCGACGATAAAGAAACTTTCGCCCTGCTCTGCCGTGGTGAGACAAAAGGTATCTTCCAATTGGAAAGCGGAGGTATTCGAGATCTTTTGCAGCGCATGAAACCGGATAACTTTCGCGATATTATTGCCACCAATGCACTCTATCGTCCCGGGCCTTTAGAAGGAGGTATGGTTGATGACTACATTGAAGTGAAACATAATCGCAAAGAGGCTGAATACCCTCATCCTGTCATGAAAGACATTCTTGCCGAAACGCATGGCGTGATGGTTTACCAAGAGCAGGTTATGCGGATTCTTAATCGGCTTGGCGGCATCCGACTTTCGGATGCCTACACGTGCATTAAAGCGATTAGTAAAAAAAAGTTACCGATCATTGCACGCTTCAAAGAACAATTTATTACAGGATCCAAAGAAAAAGGCTTGGAAGAAAAGAAAGCAAATGAGCTATTCAGCATGATCGAAAAATTTGCCGGCTATGGCTTCAATAAAAGCCATTCCACGGCGTATGCCTTGATTGCTTACATGACTGCTTATCTTAAAGCACACTATCCTGTGGAATTTATGGCGGCTCTGCTGTCGTGCGATATACCAGGGCGCAATTTTAAAAGTAAGGATGCATTGGTAGAGCATCTTGAGGATTGCCGTCGGATGCAAATCGAAGTGCTCCCTCCGAATGTAAACGTATCGGATTCAGACTTTAAAGTCGTCGAAGGTAAAATAAGTTTTGGATTGAGTGCCATCAAAGCTTGTGGGACTGGAGCTGCAGTAGCGATCGCAGCAGATCGTGCGAAAAATGGACCCTACAAGGACTTATTTGATTTTTGCGAACGTGTTGATGCTCAATCATGTAATCGATCAACAATTGAATCGCTCATCAAGGCGGGAGCCATAGATTCACTGGGTGGCCATCGGGCTCAAATGATGGCCGTACTTGACCGTGCACTACAATCGGGGGCTGCTGCAGCTGCAGATCGCCGTTGTGGCCAAAAAGGTTTATTCGAAGACCTTGATGAAGAGACACAAAAACCTGAAGTAGATTTTCCTCAGATGCTTCCTTACGAAGATAAGGAGCAATTGGCCATGGAACGTGAAGTGCTTGGGTTCTATCTCACGAGCCACCCACTTGCTGAACACGAAAAAGTGATACGTACGTACTGTACGCACAACAGTCAATCCATGAGGAAATTGAAGCATCGTGACGAGGTTTGTCTAGGTGGTATGTTATCAGCGATAAAGTTTTCGCACACAAAGAACCCACGACCAGGAGCAGTTCACACAAAATACGCCATGTGGGATTTGGAAGATCTAGATGGCATTATGCGTTGCATCCTCTGGCCAGAGCAATTTGCTGAATACGGACATTTGGTGCAACCAGAGGGCATCTTGGGGGTGATCGGAAAAGTCGACCGTCGCCCTGGAGCGGAAGAGGTAAATCTCATCGTCGACAAACTCATGCCTTTAGAAGAAATGCCGGAACAATACAGTAGTGCCCTTGTGATTCGTATCCGCGAAGACGAACATGGCGAGAAAGGTTTGCATCAACTGCGTGAAATAATTCGCGGTTATCCAGGAAAAAAACGCTTGCGCCTGCGGCTGGATTTAACCGAAGGGGGACAGGTTCTAGTCGATAGCAATTGGCCTGGTGTCGCTCCCAATAAAGAATTGAATGAGCGTGTCGATCAGTTGTTGGGGAAGGGCAATCGGTTTTTGGAACGAGTGACAGCACAACAACGATCGATTTCACAACGTTCAACTCAACAGCATTCGAGCAAGCGATGAGCGTAAGCCAAATTATTATACCTCCTGCAGGCATGTTCAGAGTTTCCCCAAGCATAGGGTTTGCAAGGTATCTCTTGTGAATTAATATGGTTTGTTGGCACGAATCGATCTGCAGTATGGAGTAAGAAGTATTTCCATGATGAATATCAAGCGAATTTTGGTAACCGGCGGGGCAGGCTTTTTGGGTTCGCATCTATGTGAACGTATGGTCGAGAACGGCCACGATGTGATCTGCCTGGACAACTTTTTTACGAGTCAAAAAACGAATGTTGAGCATCTGCTTAAAAAACCCAACTTCGAGTTGATCCGCCATGATATTACCCAGCCGATTTTTTTAGAGGTTGATGAGGTCTACAATTTTGCCTGCCCAGCAGCCCCTGGGCATTACCAATACAACCCGATCAAGACTCTGAAGACGTCTGTCTTAGGATCCATTCATGTACTTGGTCTGGCCAAGCGTTGCCGTGCTAAGGTATTGCAAGCATCGACTAGTGAAATCTACGGAGATCCAGAAGTGCACCCTCAGCATGAAAGCTACCGAGGTTGTGTGAATCCAATTGGTACCCGAGCCTGTTATGATGAAGGCAAGCGGGCGGCAGAAACATTGTTATTTGATTACCACAGACAACATAGTATCGATATACGACTCGTTCGTATTTTTAATACATATGGACCCAGAATGCATCCTTACGATGGACGGGTCGTATCTAATTTTATCCGGCAAGCTCTCGAGGGAGAGGATATTACCATCTTTGGCGATGGTTCGCAGACACGCTCATTTTGCTACCGTGATGATTTAGTCGAAGGTATTATTCGAATGATGAATGGTCCCTCAGATTTTACGGGGCCGGTGAACCTCGGTAATCCGGATGAATTTACAATTCGAGAATTAGCAGAACTTATCGTAGAAATGACAGGCTCGAAATCAAAAATTGTAGAGCGTCCGCTACCTGAGGATGATCCAACACGAAGACGACCTGATATTGATTTGGCAAAAGAAAAATTGGACTGGCAGCCCCAGGTGGTACTACGCGAAGGTCTTGTTAAAACGATCGATTGGTTTAAAACAATTGATTTGGATCATTATCGTGCTCCTACTCCTTTCTATTAGAGGTTCCTTTCGTCGATCATTAAAAAGAAAAGACTTTTTCCGAGAA
>CAWWCC010000129.1:0-8449 GCA_963935315.1 uncultured Planctomycetaceae bacterium
ACAAGGAGTATCGTCGGCAGCGTCAGATGTGTATAAGAGACAGGTCTATCTCTTCCAGGCGGGCGCCCCCAGTCAATTGGAACTCTTCGATCCAAAACCCGAGCTGGCCAAGCACGATGGAACGTTGCCGCCGGCCGAATTATTGGCCGGCTACCGTTCGGCATTCATCAATCCCAACTCGAATCTTTTGGGTCCCCAGTACTCCTTCTCGCCCCGTGGCCAGAGCGGCATGCAGCTAGGTGAAACAATCCCTGAAATTGGCTCGATTGCTGATGAAATGTGTTTGATTCGCACGATGCATACCGAAGCCGTCAACCATGCTCCCGCGCAACTCTTGATGAACACGGGTTCGCAACAATTTGGCCGGCCGAGTTTCGGCAGCTGGACCCTGTATGGTCTGGGTAGCGAGAGCGAAAACCTGCCGGGCTTCGTGGTACTGAACAGTGCTCGCGGTACAAGTGGAGGTGCAAGCAATTATTCTTCAGGATTCATGCCCTCCTCCTTTGGTGGAACTCCTTTTCGTGGTAGTGGCGATCCCATTCTCTATCTCTCCAATCCGCTGGGCTTCGACGACCAGGTGCAACGCGAATCACTCGACAGCATTCAACGCTTGAATCTCATCGAGCATGGAGCTGTGCGCGATCCAGAAATCCTCTCCCGGATTCATAGTTATGAATCTGCCTATCGATTGCAAATGGCAGCTCCTGAACTTATGGATCTGGAAAACGAAACGCAACAAACTTTGGATTTATACGGCATTCAGGACATCAAGCAATCCAGCTTCGCGCGAAACTGCCTGTTGGCCAGACGTCTCTTGGAGCGCGGTGTGCGATTTGTCCAGCTCTTCCATGAAGCCTGGGATCAGCACATCAATCTGAGAAAAGACCTGGTGAAGAACTGCCAGGATACGGATCGAGCGAGTGCTGCGCTTGTCAAAGATCTGAAGCGATTAGGATTATTGGACGATACCCTGGTTATTTGGGGCGGCGAGTTCGGCCGTACGCCTATGGTCCAAGGTGAGCCAGGCACCAACGATGGTCGCGACCATCACAATCGTTGCTTCAGCATGTGGCTGGCGGGCGGCGGAGTGAAGTCCGGTTATGTTCACGGTGAAACGGACGAATTGGGTTTCAATATCACCCGCGATCCGGTCCACGTCCACGACCTGAATGCCACCCTCCTGCATTTACTCGGCTTCGACCACACCAAGCTCACCTACCGTTTTCAGGGACGCGATTTTCGCTTGACAGACGTCCATGGCAAGATCTTGCCAGACATTCTCGCTTGATGGAGAGAGTTTTTAATCTCCCAAGGCTGGACAACGTGTCTTCTTAGAGGAATGACATTCGCGCAGCATGTCATCCCATGGGCATTCCCTGCAAGGCACATGCACAGGCACTTGGGACGGATCTATTTGACGGCGACCCTCATTGAATCCCAACCGAGCCTGGCTATTGAATCCCAAACGAGCCAAGTTTAGGATGGCTGCCTAGCCCGGATATTTCAGTCCACGTGTTCTAGGAAATTCAGAAACACGCATTGATCCATAGGTATACGGGTTCTGCAATAACACGAACTAGAGTTTGCCCTTTGGAGTCTGGATATGAACCAGCGAATCTTAAAATCGATTCTTCTTTTTTGTTGTTTTGCCATCCAATCAGCACCGGCCGATACCGTGGCGCTATGGTTATTCGACGACCCGCCAGGGTCGTCCGTGGCCGTTGATTCTTCCGGCAACGACTATCATCTACGCCTGGGTCCCGACGCGGGAATTGTGGCCGGGGGCAAATTTGGAAATGCTTTAGATCCTGACCTACTGAAGACCAAAGACGCCATGGGTGCCCATCGTTATAAAGCGGAGGCAGCCTTGAATCCCGATGACACCAATTGGACGCTCGAATGCTGGGTCAAGGCCAACGCGAACATGATCGGCGATAACCGTATTTGGGGATTGTCTGGAATCAACTATGTCGAGTACGGAAGATACGGACAAGGCCAAGAGTTTAAGAACTCTAAATTGCGCACGGGTGGTGTTGACCAGCCGAATGTATTGCAGGTTGCCAACCGGCTCATACCCGTGGATCGGGTTTTGGGTTGGAATCGACCAACAGGGGACCTCAAGGCAGATCAAAAATTTCACCACTTGGCAGTCGTATACGATTCCCACATCAAACAGATTCGACACTACTTTGATGGCAAGAAACAATTCGAGGCAGACGGTGTCTGGAAAAGCGTCTACACGGGTGGCGAGCCATACGATGACGTTGTGTTCCCACCACACTACCCGATGCTTCAGATTGGCATGCGCGACGCTTTGCAACATTGGGACCATCATGAACTCCATGAGCGTGATCGCCACATGAAGAAATTTCAGGGGTTCATGGACGAAATGCGGTTTTCAGACGATGTGCTCTACCATGCAGACTTCACACCTCCGGCCAGCCTGGCAACACCCGCACTACGGGTCTGGCCACAGGTCGTGAGCCTGGTTGTCGACAAAACCAATGCCTCTCGCAACCAATTCTCTGGATTGGAACTCTCAGCCGCCGGAACGAATAAGATCGCTTGGAACATTCAAGAAAACATTCCTTGGCTGCAGCCGTCAGCAACACAGGGCGTTGCCTCCTCGACCAGGCAATTAGTCAACCTGCAAGTCCATGCGGATCATCTGAAACCTGGCAAATATGAAGGCAGGCTATCGGTCGATTCCAAAAACAAAAACAAGTCGGCTAAAACGGTTACGGTCAAGTTGACCGTCCTTGGCGAAGGTGATGTTCGCGACACGGGCGATCGCAAGCAGCTTTTTATTGACGATCGTTTCACGGAGCGTGCGGAGAATGTTGAACCGGAAATCAATCAACCAACGAAGTTCCGAATTACGGTCGATGGCAAGCAAGATGGTGGTCAATTCCCTCTTTATACCTTTTTTGACAAAGATCGGGGCCGTTATCGTTTGTATTACATGCGGCTAGGATCAAGTGTTCATTGCATGGAATCGGATGATGGTGTTCATTGGGAACATTTTGGCAAGCGAAGCGGACGGGTCACCTTGGAAAACACGGATGAGGACGGTAAGCCTCAACTGCTGCAACCCAACGGAGAGCCGTACGACATGTTTCATGCACCGCCCGTGCAAAGTGTCTCCGGTTTTCGCACCGACTTTCCCATGATCGTCTACGATCCGCACGATGTGCCAGAGCGCCGTTACAAGGCATTTCACGAGTTGAACTTCGGTTTTATGGATGGCGACGGCTACGAACTGACACCACAGACAAAGGGGAAAAAAGCAGAGCAGCTCTCGGGGGTCTACGGCTACTACTCGGCGGACGGACTGCACTTTAAAGGAGATGGCACACGCTTGCTTCCGCTGCTACCCGAACACCTGTTTGGGGCTTATTGGGACGAAAAGTCGCAGAAGTATTTTATCTACATACGCTGTCAGAATGTGGAAAGTGGCCGACTTCATTCGATGCAGGGCACGCAATTTATCTACCGCAAAGGATTTAAATATAGTGCTGCGGAAGGACTCGTTGATACGATCGACGACGAGACCGGTGAGACAAAAGGTTTCGAAAACCTCCGTTCGGTTGCCCTGCTGAAAGCCGATGATTTGCTAGAACCATGGACTGAAGGCGTCAATCCATCTGCCAACGATGGCTCGACGAGTTATGCAACCGCGCGGGATGTGAACATGGTTCTCAGCGCAGACAAATGGGATGGCTTCAAGGATTTCTATAGCTGCTTTCCAGCCCAGTATCCCTGGGCAGAAGATGTGCACATTATGTATCTAAAAACGTTGCGTCATTTCCATCCCTCACGACAGCCATGGTTTCCTGGGTTTGCGGATCTGAATGGTCCTTTGCAAACTGTGATCGCTTTAAGTCGAGACGGCGAAACCTGGAATCGATGTGACCGCAAGGAATACCTGCCACTTGGCCTAATGGATGAGGTCGATCGAGGGCGGACGTCCGTGGGTGGAGGCATCATCAAGGTTGGCAATTACCTCAACAGCTATTATTGGGCAAGCCCTCAGATTCATGACACTGTTCCCATGCGTGACGAGTATCCTCTGGAAGGCAAAATCAAAGAATGGGCGCATTCACAATTAGGGATCTTTGGAGCCCGGCAACGGCTGGACGGGTTTGTGTCGATGGATGCAGATTACCAGGGAGGTTCGTTGACCACGCCGCCACTCGTCTTCAGCGGACGACGACTTGTGCTGAATCAAAACGCGGGAGCTCAAGGCACCATCTTTGTTGAACTGCGTGATGTCAACGACCAGCCAATTCCAGGCTACGAACTTGCCGACTGCGAAGAGATCACCTGCAATGATGTAACTTGGGAGGTGCGCTGGCAAGGAAGTGCGGATCTATCGCATCTCGCGGGGCGACCGATCAAACTGCACTTCAAAATGCGAGCGGCTAAGTTGTATGCATTTCAATTTGCTTCGGATTGACAAAGCACATAGATCGATTGCCACCATCACTGAGAGCCTATCCAAAACCTCCATGTAGGGAATGTCCTTCGTGGCGTTTACGAGCGCAACGTTCAGGCAAGCTTAGGACAAAAGCAAAATTCCCTGACAAGTCAAGAGATAGCCTTTTAGCAAGGGCTAGAAACAAGTTCGGCAAAGAAGTTTGCATGTCCCGCTACAATTGGATTGGAACAGGAGGCAGCAGAGAGAACAGAGAATACTGCAAACGGAGAATAGTACCAAGAATACTCTCTCGAATCTCTGTTTTGTCCTGTTTCTTTTTGGTTCCTGATTGCTGCGCCGCTTACAACTCCGTCCGATTTCGACTTCGTGCTTCACTAACCGTCTTTCCGCTGTGCAATTTTCCTCGTATTGCCTCGACTCGAAATTCTGAGGCATCACGGAAATTGCTTTTACGACCTACATCGGAAATAAGTATACCGCGTCGATGCTGTTGTAATCGTTGGGCTATCGAGCCGTCGGGCAATACAAACGCGCTCGGCCAAGATTGATAATAGCCGCATGCGTTAGCCACGCTGCTCCAAATATAGTTGGACCCACAATGCGCCTGAACCGTTGGGAGCATAATAGCCGCATGGTCGGTTCTGCCCTTCGCTCTAGCGTTGTAGAACGACTGGAAGACAATATCCACGCCAGCTCGTTGGTGATCACGGAAGAGCTCAGGATACCGTACGTCGTGGCAGATGCTCACCGCACAATTCAATTTTCCTATTTTAAACCTGCAGGGATAATTGCCCGGAGAATAATGCTTTAAATCTTTTCCGGTGCAGAACCGTTTATCGTATCGGTCAACAACATTGCCCGCTGGGTCAACGACATAGACACTGTTGTGAGGAAGATTACGACGTAGACGATGGGTACTTCCCACGAGCAGCCAGACGCGATGTTTCTTGGCCAGGCCGAGAATACGTTGGCTTTCTTCCTGCAAAAGATCCCAATCGAAATTATTCCAAGCCTGCCCACCCGGTGCCTTGAAATCGACACCAGCGTAACCAGAGAGTGCACATTCCGGAAAGTGGACTAATTGCGCGCCCTCCTGGGATGCTTCGGTGATTTGCTGTATGATTGCCGATGCGTTGCGATGAATATTGGCGGAAATGGGAAACTGGCATGTGGCAATTTTCATGATTCACCCTGCAGTCTTTATCATCAGTACCGTTTTAACATCTGTGCCATTAGTAATTAACCAATAATCCTTGTTCTCGTTTGAAAGTATACTCTGCTGCTAAACCATGTCGAACCCAACTATCATTGCTACCGGTCCACTGAAACACGTCGCAATCGAAATTCTCAAACCGTTCGGAAATCTGGAAATCATGCCAGACTATTCGATGGAGACGCTCTTTCCCCATCTGGAAAATGCCATTGCGGTTGCCTTGCGGGGCGATGGTTTTTTTCCTGAAAACGCGCTCGATGCAGCGCCCAACATCAAAGTGCTGGGCCGGACCGGTGTAGGCTATAACAAAGTCTGCGTGGCAGCAGCAACAAAGCGCAAGATACCCGTTGTGTATACTCCGGGCGTAGGCGCTCCGGCTGTTGCTGAGGGAGCTATGGCCTGGATGCTTGCCCTCTCGAAGAATATTCTGAAGTGGGATACTGAAATCAAAGCAGGCAATTGGGCTAGCCGAGAAGAAATAGTCAATGATGGCTTGGAAGGGTCCACACTTGGCATCATTGGCTTAGGAAGAATCGGTCAACAACTCGCCAAAATGGCGACTCCGTGCGATATGACGATCTTGGCATATGATCCGTTCGCGTCTGCAGACGTAGCCCAATCTTTGGGTGTCGAGTTGGTCGAGCTCGATGATCTCATGAGTCGCAGCGACTTTATTTCTGTCCACGCCGCTGCCACCGAAGAGAACCGGGGCTTGATCAATCGTCAACGGCTTGCCGTCGTGAAGCCAGGCGCTTACTTCCTCAATCTGGCTCGCGGATGGCTGGTGGACAGCTTGGACGACTTGCACGACGCGCTAACCGAGGGTCGCCTCGCTGGCGTCGCTCTAGATGTTTTTGAGCCGGAGCCACCGGACTTTCATCACCCGCTGTTTCGCCATCCGAATTGCCTGGCTGCACCGCATGCCATCGCAGGCTCGAAATATTCGACCAACAAGATTCACAAAACGATGGCCCAAGATATGGCCGCCGTGCTCAGTGGCCAGCGCCCCCAGTTTTTGGTCAATCCGGAAATTTATGATGCGTAAACGGAAGGAGAAGAAGGGAGAGGAGAGAGGAGAGAAGGGAGCAACCGAGCACTCATGCCATTCGGCATGAGAGCGCAGGGCGGTAGTTTGAAATTCTATGTGATTAGTAGTTTTCGTGAATTGCGTGTTTATCAGGCAGCAGAGGAGGGGGCGCGTCAGTTGTTCTTGCTTACAAAGCGATTGCCTATTGAGGAGAAGTACTCTTTGACTAGCCAAATTCGCCGGGCAAGCCGTTCTGTCCATGCCCATATCGTAGAAGCCTGGCGCAAGCGTCGTTATCCTGCTTCTTTCGTCAGCAAATTAAGCGACTCAGACGCCGAAGCAACTGAGGTTCAATCATGGCACGACTCAGTGCAGGGGTGCGTGAGATATTCGAGCGGCGCGGCTAGTGAGCCCCCACCGCAATCGGTTCTAGGTGTTCTCGGCGTGCCCTGCTCGCCGCTCCCGAACCGTATTAGCATCGTAAAGAAAAATGGCAAGGTGGATCATCACAAAGCCCTGACCGGCGATGATCTAATTGAGTTCGTCGATGGCAAGCTGTTTTCGTACCTTGCTAAGTTCAAAACGGCAACGAAAAGATCCGACAGCATTGTTACTAACAGTTAAGGGTACTCTCATGGATACGCCACTAGCAAACAAACGAATCCTGATCATCGTCGGTGATATTTATGAAGATCTGGAACTTTGGTATCCAAAGCTACGTTTGATCGAAGCGGGAGCGGAAGTAATCGTGGCCGGGTTGGAGGCTGACACAGTCTACGCCGGCAAAAATGGCTATCCTTGTAAATCTGATACAGCATTCAGTGATGTTGATCCATCGACATTTGACGGGCTGGTAGTACCAGGTGGTTTCATGCCGGACAAACTCCGACGTGAAAATTTAGTGCTCGACATCGTCCGTCATTTTCACGAACAGGGCAAACTTGTGGCTGCAATCTGCCATGGTGGCTGGATTCCGATTTCAGCCGGAGTCTATCAGGGCATTCGCGTGACGGGTAGTCCGGGTATCAAGGACGATTTGGTCAATGCCGGAGCCATTTGGGAAGATGCTCCTGTGGTCGTTGACAATCATCATGTGACAAGCCGCAAGCCAGATGACCTGCCAGAGTTCTGTCGAGGAATATTGCAAGTATTATCGACGTTAGGCAGTTAAATCAGTAGATCGACGCGCACCGGCGGGGCGAGCTCTAGATGCGTTTTCCGTATCGATAGCCTGGCACTCGCTATCTTGCCGATCGCCGCCGGCGTAACGTCAGCCCCATGCTGGCCAGCGATGCTAACAGCAGTGTGTGTGGCTCGGGGATCGTGAACGCCAAACTGTGGTAATAACCCGCCGCAATGTGTGTGAAGCCGGTATCGGTGGGGGTGATGCGTTGGATGGGTGTAAGTGACCAGTGCCTCAGGCGGCGGCCGATGTTCGCCGGCGACGTCTGCTGTATCCGAACAGACCCAATGCGCCCATGGTGAGGAGGGCAGCAGTAGAGGGTTCCGGCACGACCTGAAACACAAGGTTCACGTCCTTGTCATTCCAATCACTCAAATTGGGGCCTCCCCCCCCCCCACTGGCTCCATCCGCGCGGTGCCCGATATTGATATAACCACCCGACTCCTTAGGTACTACTACATAGACCCACGGGGACGGGTCTAAGCCTTGATATGAAGCCAAGCCTTGCGCCACCCAATCCGTATAATTATTCATCCCAGAACCCCCCAATCCATCGGTGATAATTCCCTCTATCTCAGTCTCCATCGA
>CAWWCC010000130.1:0-8428 GCA_963935315.1 uncultured Planctomycetaceae bacterium
ACAAGGAGTATCGTCGGCAGCGTCAGATGTGTATAAGAGACAGATCTTTTTCAACATTGGCTGACCGCGAAAAATGCTAACAGTTTTAAGTTACCTGTGGTTGCCCATCCGATATTTATCATGATTGTTTGGGTGCCTTGCGTACTTATTGGTGTCTGGGCAACTACCGATTTAGTGACGGTTCCGCCACCCATAATGCAAAACCCGAATCGCATACTACCATTTCTCGTGAAAGCCAAGGCAGGAGCCGTACTGGGAGGCTTTTTAACTGCAGGTATTTTAGCTGCTGTCATGTCATCGCTTGATAGCCAGTTCTTATGTATCGGTACGATGTTCTCCACAGATATTGTCACACATTATGCCGGTAAGGACCGCTTTAGTGATAAGCAGCAAGTTTGGATTACGCGTGGTTTTATCATGGCAGTCGTCGCAGTCACCTATATGTTCAGTCTATCACCTCCCAAGAGTATCTTTACTCTAGGGATCTGGTGCTTTAGTGGATTTGCAAGTTTGTTTCCGCTCGTATTTGCTGCTGTCTATTGGCGGAATTTGACAAAATGGGGTGCGTATGCGGGAGTGTTGGCTACCATTGCAACCTGGCTCTTCTTATTTCGTGAGGCGGAGTACGGCAAGAACCGAACCTACACCATTGACATAGCTGGCTATGAAGTTATGCCTGTGGTAGCAATCTTTATCGCGTCACTAGTGGCAATGATCGCAGTTTCGCTAGTCACCCGACCACCGCACAAAAAAACGTTGCAAAAGTTTTTTGCAGACTAAACAGTTATTTTATACTGTGAATATATCTTAGTGGTTGTTTCGTCCGCTTCCTTATTCGGCATTCTATTAAGTGAAAATTGCTTATCTCGCCGCTGGTTCCGCAGGCATGTACTGCGGGAGCTGTTTGCATGACAACACTTTGGCAGCAGCTTTGATCCAACTTGGCGAAGATGTCGTGCTCGTACCGATTTATACGCCCATTCGTACTGACGAAAGAGACGTCAGCCAGCAGCGCGTATTTATTGGGGGCATCAATGCTTACTTGCAGCAGAAAATTCGACTTTTTCGATATACACCAGCTTGGTTAGACAGGATTTGGGACCATCCTGCTCTGCTACGGTTATTGGCTGGGCAAGGCGCGAGTGTGGCCCCAGAAAAATTAGGTGGCATGACGGTATCGATGCTTCAGGGAGAGCTTGGGAATCAACGTAAAGAACTTGATAGATTAGTCGATTGGCTTATTAATGAGGTGCAACCCGATATAGTCCATCTATCCAATTCAATGATGTTAGGACTGGCACGTAAGATTACTGAACGATGCGGACCACCAATCGTCTGTTCACTATCAGGAGAGGACATCTTCCTGGAAAAAATTCGGCCGCCCTATTACGTCCGTACACGCCAATTGTTGCGTGAACGAGCAGCAGAAATCCAAGCCTTTGTAGCCCTGAATGAATACTATGCTAATTTCATGTCGGAGTATTTATCGATAGGACGTGAACAAGTTCATGTCATCCCTCATGGTTTGAATTTAGAAGGACATGGTTCACCGCACAAGAAATCAGCAGAAGGGCCGCAACGCATTGGTTATTTAGCACGCATCTGCAAAGACAAAGGGCTTCATTTATTGCTTGAGGCTTGCGAGATACTGATTCAAGAGCATGGGTGTACAAATATTGAAGTACATGCAGCTGGTTATTTAGGGGCTGGCGATCGTGGTTATTTTCAACAGATTCAAAGGCGTGTTGACCAAGGCCCGCTTGCCAAAAAGTTCCAGTATCATGGCGAATTGGATCGAGACAATAAGATTGCTTTTTTACAGAGTTTAGACATCTTTAGTACCCCGACACTCTATCCAGAAAGCAAAGGATTGCCATTGCTTGAAGCATGGGCAAATGCAATTCCGGCTGTTGTTCCAGGCCATGGTGCTTTCACGGAACTTGTAGCCGATACGGAGGGGGGAATTCTATTCGAGCCACACAATCCGGGAGATTTGGCAAAATGTCTTGCCGAATTGCTTGAGAATAGAGATCGGGCCAATCACCTGGGAAAACTGGGGCAAGTAGCAATCTTAGATCGTTACCATAGCAAGATCATGGCCCGGCGTACGAAAGAGTTCTACGAAAAGATTTCTCTATGAGAACAAAGGTTCCACGAGCTAACTAGAACAGGGTAACTGGATTAGTTACAATACGGAGAGGGATAGGTAAGACCCGTTTCAAAAAAACTTTTACATCTTTAGTGAGGGTAATCGTCGTTTTAAACCGGTTCTAGGCCGTCAGGCAGGGACTGTTTTAATTGACATGGGTATCTTCTGAGACTTGTCCTGACAACTCTGCAATCCGCTCGGAGTGTGCGACATGCCTGCCGATCATAATCTACGCACATCTAACAAGATCAAAGCTCAATCTCCCCTGGGATCGAGCCAAGCCGCAAAACATGCGGCACAACGCGCACTGGAACAAAGTGAAAGTAAATATCGTCGATTGATTGAAGGTATCAGCGGTGATTACTTTATTTATACGCACTCCCCTGACGGAACGGTCACTTACGTTAGTCCTTCGGTAGAGAACGTGCTGGGTTTTCAACCTGCTCAAATTATTAACCTCAATTGGCGCGATTTGATTGGCGAACGTTTTATCGGGCGATCGGATGCTGATCGAGTACTTTCGGAAGTTGAAGCTGGACAAAAATTCCACCGCTTTACAGTTGAGATCTTACATGCCAGTGGTAGTACACGTTTGGTCGAAATACAGCAAAGACCGTTATTTGACGACGCGGGAAAATACATTTCCATGGAAGGTATTGGTAAGGATCTCACGGAATCGATTCAGAATGCTGAAGAATTAAGGAGGCTCAAGGAAGAACTAGAGCAACGTGTCATTGAACGGACTGAGGAATTGTCTTTGAAGAACGTGCAACTTCGAGAAAGCGAGACACGTTATCGAAATATGGTCGAAGACCAGGCTGAATTTGTAATCCGTTGGCTACCGGGAGGAGAATTGACTTTTGCCAATAAGGCCTATTGTCGCTATTACAAAAAAGAGCAACATGAGCTGATAAGCAAAAGCTTTTTTCCCACAGTATTTGAAGATGATTCTCTTTTACTAGCAAAGCACATACGAGCACTAACTATCGAACATCCTTACGATACGATCCAGCACCGCGTCAATCTTCCTAGTGGAAAAATTGGCTGGACGGAATGGACCAATCGAGCAATATTTGATAGTGAGGGCGATCTTCGAGAGTTTCAATCAGTTGGCCGCGATATTACCGAACTGAAACGTGCTGCCGATATTATTCGTGAGAAAGAGGCGCATCTGGCGCATGTGTCTCGTTTGGCCAGCATGGGAGAACTCGTGGCTGGGATAGCCCATGAAGTCCATCAACCATTGCATGCCGCTAAAACGTTTGCAGAGGCAGCTCGTCGGTCATTGGAAGGAAATTTAGACGGTGGAATAGAGACAGCGATTGACTGCACCAAGGAGATTTCAGAAGCAATTAGTCGAACAGCAAAGATCATTCGCCATTTAAGAGAATTTACGAAGTCGGGGCCTGTGGAATTTGAGCTGCTAAACCTTAATAATGTAGTGCGAGAAGCGAGCGAAATTATTGCATTCGAAACGCGTCGAGCAAGCGTTCAAGTGCAGTTTGAGTTGAATAATAATCTGCCCGAAATTCAAGGCGATCGTGTCCAATTGGAACAGGTATGTGTCAATGTGCTAATCAACGCTTATGAAGCAATGGCTGATACGCCAGAGACGAAACGCAAATTGAAGATTAGCTCCAGCTATGCAGATGGACTAGTAAAATTATATTTTCAGGATTGCGGATGTGGAGTAGATAACGTTGATAGTACTCGTATGTTTGATGCATTTTATTCTACCAAACTGGGTGGTATGGGCATGGGGCTATCACTTTGCAAAAGTATCACGGAGGCCCATGGTGGTCAGATCTGGACTGAAGGGAATCAAGGTCCAGGCACGACTTTTATATTGTCTTTTCCAGAAGCGAAGCATTTTCCTGCGGGACTCCTATCCGATGCGACGCTGAAAGAAGAAATCAAGCCATGACCAGCCAATCCATGATTTATGTTGTAGACGATGATCAGCAATCTCGTAAGGCGGTACTAACCTTAGTACAGCCGATGGGAATTCCAGCAAAAAGTTTTGCCTCGGCTGAAGAGTTTCTAAAGTCTTATGACGGACGCCGTCCGGCTTGTTTGGTAACGGATGTAAGAATGTTGGGTATGAGCGGTTTGGAGTTGCAAGAGCAACTCAATAAGCTGGGAATCACAATTTCGGTAGTGGTTCTTACTGCATTTGCCAGCACTCCCACAACAGTACGCGCTATGCGAAACGGTGCTTTGACTTTGCTTGAAAAGCCATGCAATGACGATGAACTTTGGGAAGCCATTCGGACGGGACTCACTGCGGATGAAAGAAATGCTCAACTTGAAAGTAGTCGAAGTGAACTGCTAGAACGCCTCAATACGCTTACACCAAAAGAACGAGAAGTACTCCAGTACATCGTTTCTGGCGATGCCAATAAGGTGGTGGCTCGAAAATTGGACGTAAGTGTTCGTACCATCGAAAATCATCGTCAAAAAATATTCCAGAAAATGCAGGCTGATTCGCTAGCAGAACTGGTTCGAATTGCGCTGGCAGCCGGTATTTCAGTGGAATCCAAGACCTAGCTCGCAGGATATCCCCTTTTTCTGCCAGGCATGGCATTGTTTAGCGTCTTGTGAAGCCCCAGTGACATCGGCCTTGGGGCAATTGTGCCTGTGTGGCCACTCTTGAATCACTCTTTTCAGGTATTTTTGAGGTATGGTTTCTCGTAATGCTAGATCGGGAATTGCGGATACACGACAATTATCTCCTGATTAGTATAGAGGTAGACCAGCAGGCTGCGGACAAACGCATTTGCGTACGGAACACTTGTCTTTTCAGTTCAATCGGGAATGCCAAAATGCGGCAAATTGCCACATGCATTCCATGGTCTCTCATCTCCAATGTGCAGTCATTCAGAAGAGGGCATAAAAATGACAGGCAGCAGTCATCAAATAGAACCTATTGTGTATGTGGTAGGAGACGATCCACATGCGAGTCGTACCGTGGCTGAACTGTTGCATGCCGTCGGATTCCAGGCTCGCCTATTCGAATCGACGACAGATTTTCTTAACAGCATTGATGCAACCCGGCCAGGTTGTGTGATACTCGATACCAACGAACAAGGGACAAACAGCATAGAAGTCCATCAACGTCTAGTTCAACAGGGATTGAAATTACCAGTAATCATACTTATCACGGATTCCAACACTCAGCTTACAGTTCGTTCGCTCCGCAACGGCGCTGTCACAGTTTTGGAAAAACCATGTCGAGATGACGATTTGTGGAGCTATGTTCAGGAAGGTATCCGGCGTAGCAAAAAAGAACATCGCTGCAGATTACATTTGAATTATTTGGAGTGTCGTCTCAAAAAATTGGCACCTCAGGATCGCAGTGTTTTGCAATTGATGCTGGAGGGCCTGAAGAATCGTTCAATCGCCAAGCGACTCAATGTTAGTTTGCGCACTGTTGAAAACCGTCGGAGGCGAATATTTCAGGTGATGCACGCAGATTCTGTGGCACAGTTAACACGAATGGTTGTAGAATATGAGTACAGCCTGATGCCCATTCCGAGTACGCAAAAGTCGTGGCTAACTTTACCATACGAGAAAGACAAGTTGATCGCCTGCTAGTGGCAACTTCATCTTTGCAGAAAGCACTTGCCAAGCCCCAATCCGAGCAGTTTCTGCTGCGACAGCCTGGTAGTGGGTAAGCCCGCATCTATCTTCCATTTCGGGTTAGGTCGACCACAGATCCGGTCCCCAAATCCTATTGATGCCTCGGCTACGATCCTAAACGTGTTCAGGGCAGCATGCCTGATAAGACGACTTGAACCGCCTGTCAGTGCTTTGTCTCCAGAGACTAATGCAGCCGGCCAGGTCGGACTGTCTGAGCATCTCAGACCCTCAACGGGCCAAAAGAGTTCCTTATCACCTGCAGCACCAAATGCCTTGCTAAGCAATGGAGAGACCACTTCGCGACAAAATGCGTGGAATAGCGGATTTTCCCCTGGGGGTGGGCTACATATCCCAGAGACGCTCTCCTTAGCGTTTTAAGCCCAGTCCGCTTGTGTCGTGGCCTGAATTTGCTAGAATACCGGGTCCTGAGCCAGTTGCCCACTAGGGTGATAAGCGCCCGTTCTTCTCAGGTACGTTTTAAACGTGGCTGGGTCTTCAAGCACCAATATTAGAAATTTACTGAACCCGGACAGAATTCTACGATGCCCAAGCGTAACAATAATAATGCCAAGATTGCCAAGAAAGACCCCGTCTGCGTTGATGGCGTTCGACCACGTCCGATGTTTGTTGACTACAAGGATCTCGACTTGCTCAGCAAATTGACGAATCGTCATGGAAAGATAGTTGGGCGCCGTAAGACTGGCTGTCAGGCTGCTAGCCAGCACGCAGTATCCAAAGCGATCAAACGTGCTCGGTTCATGGCTTTATTGCCCTATAAGGGTACTTAGGCTGGTGCAGAAATCTGAGGTCTTGGCGGAACTGAGTTGCGAAGGGCGGAGCTGACACCGCAAATAGATTCCACGATTATTTCCCATGTTGGGTTTCTCGCCTTAGAACATGTTGTTGAGAATCCAACTTGTCGTGGTTTCGGCCTATTGAGTCCCCTGGCTGCGTTACGCAGCATCGACGAATCTTGTGGATTTGCTCTCTTTGTCAGGAACTCATTCACTCGATCCTGCCAGGCAAATCCACATATTTCATCCATTTCTGCCTCTCCGACCAACGTTGCAATTTAGTGTCCGAACACATGAGATATCCGGGCTTAGCATATTTCAAAACACATTCTTAGAATTCTCTGACTTAAGTTCCCTCCTATGTCCAACTCTTTTTGCACGACGCGACTCGTCGAATTCCACGACACGGATATGGCGGGCATTATGCACTTTGCGTCATTTTTTCATTACATGGAATCGGCCGAGCATGAATTTATCCGTTCGCTTGGACTTAGTGTGCACTCTTTGGTTGAAGGTGACACGCTCAGTTTTCCACGTGTTGCTGCAAGTTGCGATTACAAAAGGCCCGTCCATTGCGAAAATGCTCTCG
The DNA here is from genome assembly GCA_963935315.1 of uncultured Planctomycetaceae bacterium. Taxonomy (GTDB): domain Bacteria; phylum Planctomycetota; class Planctomycetia; order Pirellulales; family Lacipirellulaceae; genus Bythopirellula. Next base: position 7,172 of record CAWWCC010000130.1, read on the forward strand.
ACATAGAGGTGCGGCTTATTCGCATTGGCAACAAGAGCCTATGTTACGCAATAGATTTTTCTCACGCAGGACATGATGTGGCGGCGGGTCAGATTACTTGTGTTTGTTGCCGTGTTTTACCAGGCAAGCCTCTGACTTCTGTTCCGATCCCGGCGGCTATAGTGGCGAAGCTTCAGCCTTACCTTTCTTAACCCAACATGGATATTCAGCAGGAGGGAGCACGAGCCATCATTCCTTCGCTGCCTTATCTTGTCGAGTTAACCCAACGACTAGCTTTGGGTTTGGGGCATCTTTCGACAAAAGAGAGACAAGTGCACTGCGATTATTTTTGGGCGCAGCAGCAAACGGATGGTGGCTTTTGTGGGCGCACCACCGCAAGTGATCTTTACTACACTTCATTTGCCTTGCGTGGTTTAGTCATTTTGGGAGACGAATATAGTGAACGGGCCCAACATGCAGCAGTGTATTTACGTGATCGTTCGCAAAGCCAGGCAAGTGTGATCGACCTCATTTCTCTTGTGTTTGCCTCCCGTTTGTTGGAGTCCTGGACGGGGTTATCTGTTTTTGAAGATAATTCTCGCTGGCCAGGTCAGGTCGTGGCAAATTTGGAACAACTGCGTCGCGCAGATGGGGGATATGCCAAGTCGAAGGAAGGGCATGCGAGTAGCACCTACCAAACATTCTTGATTTCGCTTACTTACCAACTTCTTGAAATTCCCCAGCCTGATTTTCAGCGAGCCGTAGAATTTGTTTTGAGCCAGCAACGTGACGATGGTGGCTTTGTGGAAATTGGTGTTATGCGTCGGAGTGGTACAAATCCAACTGCTGCAGCGGTTGGTGTTTTAAAGATATTAGATCCTCTGCGAATAGAGCAAATAAGGTTGAGTGTAACGCACTATTTGCTTGGCAATCAGACTGACGAGGGGGGCCTGCGAGCCAACACACAGATCCCAATCGCGGACTTATTGAGTACCTACACAGGCCTACAGACACTGCATGACATAGGTTCCGCAGATCAGATAGATACTGCGGACGTATTAAGCTACGTGCAAAGCTTGCAGCAACCAGAGGGTGGATTTTTCGCCGCAAATTGGGATGCAATTGCGGACGTAGAGTATTCGTTTTATGGAGTTGCCTTGTTGGGATTGCTGATTGGCAAAAGAACGAACGAAAAGACTGGATAGCACGTTAAATGACTCCAGTGACCTGCCCCCTTCAAACGAGTCCACGTTCTGAGTCATAATCAGGGCGACAGGA
>CAWWCC010000131.1:0-8425 GCA_963935315.1 uncultured Planctomycetaceae bacterium
CACAAGGAGTATCGTCGGCAGCGTCAGATGTGTATAAGAGACAGCCCAGCAGCAATTGCTTGAGCCGTAGGTGTGACTAATAGCAAAATAAGAAATTTGAATAAATTATCATTAAACGCCCCCAAGAATTGGGTAACCGCCATTCCCCAAAAACTGCGATCTGAATAAAGCCCAGGATTGCCAGAGCCTTGAGAATCTGAAGCTGTAGAGCCAGAAGCGGTAGAAGGAGTGTTCGAAGTCATGCGGCGATTATCGTTGCCACATGGATGTGGGACAAGATGAATTAAATGCCCGGACTACGCTCTTGGTTCTTTTTGCATACTTCTGGTAGAGGATAATCGATGATCGCGACTTCCAGATCTGAGATTTCCTGGAGTCTTTTCCAACCGCGTGTGAACAGACTTTCTTGCTGCTCCACAAATTCGGCATCAAGGTTGTGTTTATCGAAGTGCCCCTCGACTTTTACAGATTCAAAATCTTCCGAAACGATGTACTGAGCGAGTGTTGGGTTGCAGCGTATGTGACGTTCGGGTGTGGTATGCAAGACTTCAGGGTCGAGCATGCCAACGACATAGCGAAGATAAAGATCGCTTTCAGAAAGTGTGGCTACATCCTTTCCGCATACATCGCAGAGATAACCTTCGTCGCATTTGGCCATGGGTCTATTTCGAGAGAATAAAAAGTCTTCAGGCGTTTTTCGTCTCAATAACGCTCAAAGTCCCAGCACATTGTTCATGTTGTATAAGCCGGCCGGTTTTTCATGCAGCCACTCCGCCGCAAGCAGCGCTCCCTGGGCATAACAATCGCGGTTGGATGCAGATACACGAAGTTCGATTGTTTCTCCCAGCATACCGAACACAATCGTATGTTCGCCCGGATTATCACCCGTCCGAAGTGCGTGGTAACCAATTTCGCCACGCCCTCGGGCTCCAGGGCGACCGGATCGACCATGCGTATGCTCTGTTTGCCCCATGGTGTCTGCTACAATTTGGCCGAACTTAAGTGCCGTTCCGCTAGGAGCATCTTCCTTGAAGCGGTGATGCCGTTCAATAATTTCAACGTCAACACCCGATGGCAATTCTTTCAGAACAGATCCGGCAATGCTAGTAAGCTTCATTACCAAATTAACTGCCGGGCTCATACTTGGCGCCCAGAGTACGGGGATCTTCTGAGACGCCTTTTGGAGGAACTCTTCCTGCTTTTCATCAAAACCTGTTGTAGCGACAACCACTGGTTTACCAAATTCCAGACAGTGGGCTATCAAGGCAATGGCAGCATCCGGCACTGAAAAGTCAATCACGACATCAGCAGCGGATTCGCCAACGACTGCCAGCGGAATTCCTAGATTGCCAATACCCGCACACTGGCCAGCATCCTGGCCCAGACTGGCATGGGTAGCCGATTCGAGGGCGGCAACGATTTCGAAGTTAGAATCTGCGGCAGCAAGACTTATTAGGCGCTGCCCCATACGGCCGGCAGCTCCATGAATGGCTATTTTTGTTGTCATACGAGAGATTGTCGCGGATAGCCACCATCCAGGTCAACTGTTCAATTGAATCGCCTGTATGATTTCGTCCAGGTCGTTGGGGACAGCAACAGCCCGATTTGCAAATTCGGCCCGCTGCACACCTCGGCTGCCCAGCACGCGATTGAATTCTTCCTGATCGGTTGTGTGATAGGCCACGGTTGCAGTGGGGTCTTTCAGTTGATGCCCCGTAAGAATGCAGACGACCCTGTCCGACGGAGCAATTACACCTTCCGCACGAAGTAACTTGGCCCCGGCAACACTTGCTGCACTAGCCGGCTCACAACCTAAGCCATTGGCACCCACTTGAGCCTTTGCATCGAGAATCTGCTGATCTGTCACTTCACGAACCACACCATCGCAAATATCGAGTGCACGCAGGCATTTTTGATAGTTGACAGGCCGATTTATCTCTATAGCACTAGCAATCGTTGATGCTCGACGTTGCTCCTGATCAAGCTGCTGGTAGTAATCTCCCGTCGCCAGCTGATCGATGTGACCATCATTCCAACGTTGCCCACGGACTTCGTACAACTCATGAAGTGTGTTTGCCCCGGCAGCATTAATAACCGCCAGGCGTGGAACTCGATCGATTAGACCAAGCTCGAGAAGTTCCATAAAGGCTTTACCAAAAGCACTACTGTTGCCTAAATTACCACCAGGAACCACGATCCAATCGGGGACTTCCCAATTGAGTCCCTCCAGAACACGAAACATAATTGTTTTCTGACCTTCCAAGCGGAAGGGATTCACACTGTTAACCAGATAGATGCCAAGCTTCTCACTCACTTCACGCACACGCTGCATGGCGTCATCGAAGTCACCGGCGATCTGGATTGTCAAGGCACCATAATCGAGAGCTTGCGATAGTTTTCCATAAGAAATCTTACCTGAACCAATAAAGATCACCGCTTGCATCCGTTTGCTCACACCGCAATAGAGCGCCAGAGATGCACTCGTGTTTCCCGTCGAGGCACAAGCAGCACGTCGGGCATCGATGGTGTGGGCGTGTGTAAAAGCAGCTGTCATCCCATTGTCTTTGAAACTGCCAGAAGGGTTAAGTCCCTCATATTCCAGATACAAACTGCCAGCATTCACTCCCACAAAGTTCGCGACACCATCGCTGGGGGAGAGAATCGTTTGCCCTTCACCTATGGTGACAATTTTTTCGGGTGGTGCAAAAGGGAGCAACTCGTGAAACCGCCAAACCCCGCTGCGGCATAACGGCTCGTTTCGCCGAGACCATTTCTGCTCAAAGAATGAGAGAGAATCGGGTACTGGCAAACGGTCCCAGTTATAAGCCACGTCCAGCAAGCTTCCACAAGCACTGCAGGCTGTGCGTATCTCCCCCACATCGTAGGTTACCCCACAATCGGGTGACAAACAGCGTTGAAATGCCAAGTCAGTATTCGTATTAACGGCCGTCGCCACCAGAGATCATCCAGGAGGAAAATGAAGATAAGCACAAACAGGAAAACAACTTATAGTTAGTTTACTTGCCTCTGTCGACACCCGCAACTCACCCCGGACACTGCCTGGTGAGTAAATACAACAAGTCATGGGCAGGCAAAGCGAACCACCAAATAAGGACACAATTACCTATCGGCCGATTCCACGAAACGAGTACTTTTTCATGCTTCCCAGGGGTGCCTTCCTGCCAATGTCTCTACCGAACATGCAGCTAGCTGCATGAGCAGGGCAGGCTCTCTGCCAAGCTCGAAACCCATCTTCATAAACACCTTTTACATAAGGACTTACACCACCTAAATAAATGAGGGGGACGTTTGACGCCCTAGTTATGGCTTAATACAATGGCGAGTCTGGCCATTAACCGACAGCGTTGGCAAGGATGGCCCACATGAGCGAGGACAACTTATGAAAAAAGCTGAAATGAAGGTTTATAAAGAGCGGTTGCTGGACCTGCGTGCGAGGTTGCGCGGGGATGTTACTTCCATGACGGATGCTGCCTTAGGGAGCGAAAACTCCGAAAGCTCCAACATGCCAATCCATATGGCTGAATTGGGCAGTGACAATTTTGAGCAAGAATTTACGCTGAGCCTGCTGGCCACTGAGGAAGACACTCTGGGTATGATTGAAGAGGCACTCCAGAGGATTGAAAATGGGACTTACGGGAAATGCCTCAATTGCGAAGGCTCTATCCCGAAAACACGCCTGAATGCTATTCCCCACACTCCAAAGTGTGTGAAATGTGCATCTCTCCAAGAGGCTGGCTAGCCAAGAGGCTGGCTAGCCAAGAGGCGGGCTAGCTGCCATTTCTTCCTGTATTTCAGATTCCTGGTTCCTGTGCCTCCAATTTCAATGTCTTCCGGACTCCAGGTTGATCCGGGGCAACTAGGTCCTTGTGCAAGCTGGTTCAACTCAGACGAGTAGGACTCGTTTGACAGTAATTCGATGGCTTGTTTTTGTACCTCTATGGATTGAAGACCAAGGCAACCAGCCTTGTATCGTTTAAGGGCAACTTGTTCGGTCCGGTTTCTTTTTGTGTTCACAGTATTGTCTCATGAATGAGAACTAGGGATGGTTTTCTCACAATATTTGCATAGGTAATCTATTCGATGGTTCACAATTGGCTTTAGGCAATAGGAACGTCAACTCGGGTTGGCCTATGATCCCTATTTGCGGTAGAGTAAACGCAATCACACATACAAACGGGCAATACTTGTTGTTTTTGGGATTAGCTGGGGATATTTTGAAAACCTACCCCTTACGAAAAAGTCATGCCGACAAATAATCCAGACAAACAACAGCCGTCTCAGACCGGCGAACCTGTGTCTCTCCTTCGGCGGGCATTTCTTTTTTTAACGCTCGCTCTAACCGGCTGCCTTGCTGACCTGGGCACAAAACACTTGGTATTTCGCCGTGACGATATGTTTTCGAACAGTGAATGGTGGCTCTGGGAAGGACATATCGGCATCCAGAAAAGCCTCAATGAGGGTGCGCTATTTGGAATGGGCCAGGGAAAAGTCTGGCTGTTCGCGTTATTTTCTTTTCTTGCTTTGATTGCAATTCCTACCTGGCTGTTTTGTTTTCGAGCCGCCAGGGATCGCTGGCTGACGATCAGCTTAGGATGCGTCACCGGTGGAATCCTGGGAAACCTTTACGATCGACTAGGACTTTCTGGCACACAATGGGATCGTTTTAATCCCCAACGTCAGGGTGAGGTAGCCTACGCCGTAAGGGACTGGATTCTTTGGCAGTGGAACGAACAATGGGTCTGGCCTAATTTTAATATCGCAGATGCATTACTCGTTTTTGGAGCGGGTTTACTCATGGTGCACTCTGTGTACTACCAACCCGAAACTCTCAACAAAAACACGCCTCCAAACTAAACTGTATTTCTAAATAATTTGCTGCGTTGTTTTTTTGTTAAAAACTCCTTTTCTTTTCTGTGTCGACACCACCCAAAGATGCGGGTTTACTTCTGGTACACTTTTGCGTGTTAGCAACGCGATATTCTTGAAATACGAGCATGAGTCGAACTAACGTTGCGATCTTCGTACTGCAGATAAAACAACGCAATGCTGGTTTTCTAGCAACTAATATTTTTCTAACAATTTCCTAATTTCGTGACAGACTATTATTTGTCGTGCCTCACTATTGAATATCCAGAGAATCAGCTTGACATTCATGTGTCACCGAGTGCAAACTGTCATTTAGCTACTTCATTTTAGACTCCCTGCATTAGTAGTGGATTATGCGAGACAGGGAGTCCTTAGGTGGGAGCATTTTTCTTACCTAACAATGCTGGGGAATAACGCCAATACAGCGCAAGGTGGTGTTGCAATAGTCTGGCAACTGTGACTATGCAGCCGCGTTGTGGAGGCAGATCGGAGTTGTAATGCGAATGTCACGCACATCAGCGTATGCCATTGGAGCAGTCCTGCAATTAGCAGAAGCTCCACCTGGAATTCCCGTTCCATGTAGCCGTCTGGCGAAGGTGGGAGAAATGCCGGAGCGTTTTCTGCTGCAGGTGCTCCGTAACCTGGTCAACCATGGCATTCTTAAGTCAACCCGCGGAGTGGAAGGTGGGTACTCTCTACACCGTCCCATCTCAGAAATAACGTTACTTCATATCATTGAAGCGACAGATGGGCCTCTGACACCTACAACACCACCCCTGGATAATTTCCCTGAATTCTCTCGATCGCGCTTGCAAGAAATCCTTTGTGAAATCACATCCGAAGCATGCAAGAATCTGGCCCAGGTGAGGCTGGCCGATTTAGTCGTACCAGAGATACCCACCCACCAGCCTTGAGTCCAGCTAGTCCTATTTGCAGACTATTGGGCTGAGGCCTTGGTGCCACGCGAGGAAGCCATGATTTGCGTCCCTGGTTCCAAGGGTCGAATTGCAACCGAGAGGCCATTCTCCCACAACGTGCGTTTCAGAATGCGAAACTCCTCAAAACTGTCCGTGTACAACCAAACAACAACAGGAGTTCTCTCGCGTCGTATTTCCTGCAGGAGTGTATGCAATGCGGCTCCGGGCATCAGAGCCTGTTCAACATGCTGTCCGAGTCTTTCAGAGTTTGGCAAGAATTCAGCTAACTGCTCAATACTGCTACGCTGAAATTGCCCTGCGATCGGCCCTCCCACCGCGCCGGATTGCCGGGCTTTGATTAAGGTAAGCTTAAGACGATATCCATCAATGGGTCCAAAGGTGTCTTCGACCACATCCTGGCTCTGCAACCTACGTCGTATTCTAGCTACCTGATACTCAACTTCTTCTTTCAGCAATTGAAAGGGAACAATGGATACAAGTCCATGTCGTAATCTTAAATGAACGGCAGGCCCATCAACCGTTTTTGCCAGAGGGGTCGGAACAGATTCCACTTCAACTTTCGTCGGAGTAGAAACCAGTGTTAGTTTTTCTTGTGTCAATTCATCCAAGTGCATTTGCGATTCAACAAGTTGCCGTTGCACATCAAATTCATCTTTATTCTGAGCATCCAGTTGACTACGACGATTCTTAATGTCGTCTTGAATCACAGCTCGGTGCATGGCTAATTCTAATCGCTGCTGATGGTGCTCAGCTGCTTCGTGGCGTATTGCAATAGTTCGCTGCACCATCTCATTCACTTCCCGACGTGACAAATCAACCCGGCGGGTAGTTTGCTTCAACTCTTGGCGAAGTTGTGCAATATCTTGCTGCGAACGATCGGTTTTCTCTGGAGATGGCTTGGCTGCCGAAGTTATCCAGGCATGCGTGGACTGGATGCCAACCATCATAACGAGAATGATGAGCACACCCACCACATTGGCAACTACATCCAGGAAGGAATCCTGGCCCGAATCTTCGGTTCCACTATCAAGAACTCCCCTAGCGCTGCGCATTGGTTTGCTCCTTGCTGGCCGTTTCTGGCAAACGAACTTCAACACCAGAGTCTTTTAATAGACGCATTATCTGGAATGCCGAATAACTTGCGTCGGGGCCCATGTTGAGTTCTAAGACAGGGCGCCAATACAATCCGCTACCAGCAATCCCCCAATCTTCCATTCGTTCGCGCAAGGCCATCACAAATTCTTCAGAGATCTGAGTCCCAGACTGCTCAAGTGAAATCTCCGTACCGATTGCCCCCACTCCACTAGTTTCATGCCGACTGGGCAACAAGGCCATACGATCTTCACGCACCACCACTTGGATCGTACGGCGAATGGGTACGGCCCCGGGACTACCTTTTTGAATGGCCCAATTCGAACCACGTGAATCGGCAATACTTTTTTGCTGTCCGCCTGCAGCCCCCGTCCCTCCAGACCTGGCATTCTCGGCTGCAGAATTTCCATGTGCAGAGGCCTGCCCATTACCACCACTGGTTCCCGTAAAAGTCTCGCTGGCACTTGTGCCCTGTGCACCGGAACCCTGACTAGTTCCAGACAATCCACCCGTTTGAGAATATCGATCAAGAGTCGAATCCCCAGAGTTTCCAGAAGATTCCGCCAGAGTGCCATTTGGAGATCCAGCAGAATCAGACGATTGTCGATTCCCGTCCGAACCCACCGAATCATCTGCTAGTGCGCCGTATCGTGATTCGCCATCTGTCCGATTGGAATCTTTGCTGCTCGCCAAAGCATTTCCCCCCGGACCATTTGAAAGTCCGCTGGAATTGCCATGATTCTCCTGGGCGAGTCCATCGGATCCCTCCCTGTGATTGCCAGTCCCCCAACCACCAGCCCCGGATCTCCCTCCACCACGACTTCCTTGCTGCCCGCTACCAATCCCTTGAAATCGACTGGGGGCAGATTGCACCAGCCGCTTTAAGCGATCGCGTGCCACAAACAGTGCGTGCTCTTGCACTTGAGCAAGCTGTGGATCGAATGGTTCAGGGTAGTCGAGCTGCCAGTCGCTATCGATAAATTCGTATCCATAGTCTGAGTCCCAAGATTGTATTGCTGCACGAGCAATCGTGTATTGTCGAATCCCATTTGGCCGAATCAAAATCATGGGGTAGGGATCGGGTGGCTCCGAAAGACCTGAACGGATTGCCTTTTCGTTGTAGTATTCACGCGACGCGCGTAAGGCGGCAGCCAAGGGGTTCCCCGGCCAGGAGGTTGCTAAAAAATCACTCCCCTGCAATCGAATTCCTTCAGGCTGCAACACAATTCCTTCTGCACTGCATTCAATGTAAATTGGCCTACGGTGTGTGCCATGGGGTCCTTTGTATGGAACAATTGCATAAGACTTTTTTTGCGTCTCTTCCTCTCGCATTTCTTCCAACTGATCTTGCGTCTCTAAAATCAGCTTTTTCAGATGAGCAAGCTGCCTCTCGGCTTGCCCCTGGTCAATCACGCGATTTTTTTCTGTCGCTTCTAATTGCTTTGCTGCAATAGTTAAACGAGCAAGCTCGTGTTCAATTTGGCGAGTGTGTTGTTCCAGGTGACTAA
>CAWWCC010000132.1:0-8301 GCA_963935315.1 uncultured Planctomycetaceae bacterium
ACAAGGAGTATCGTCGGCAGCGTCAGATGTGTATAAGAGACAGAGCATGTACTGCAGCAGCAAGAAAGGGAGCAGCAGAATCGTAACATTGGCCAATAATTATTCTTGATCCTTCAGCCAGTGCCGCCGCAATTGGACCAGCTCCCAATTGGACATGCGCAGATAGCAGCGGCTCTGAAAAATCTAAAATCGATCGTCCCGTATGTTCGTCTACAAGCGGAACGCCCTCAGCATAAAGCTCTTCCAGGCGAGGCAATACATTCGCACCACGTACTGCCGTAATAGGTAACTCTGGAGCACCTCGATCACTCAAAAAATGTCCCAGCAACTCGGCACATTCAACGACTGCATACCCACCAGCATTCGTTATTAATTGCAATTCTGATTCTAAAAAGAACGTCTTGGCAAGAGATTCCATCTGCTTTAAAAACCCCGTCGCAGAGTGGCTTACCGACCCTTCATCCACTATTTGGAAATCGTAGTCCAATTGCAACAAATTGAGATTAGCCGCAGTGACAATAGCGTTAATTTTCGGATCGTACTGATCATGAGCACAAAGAGCGCGGGCTAACCGCATAGGGTGTATTCCTTTCAACATGATGCCAATAAGCAACCGCAGACAACGGAACTTGTGGTGTCCAGGCAACATTTTGGCGCATCAAACAATTACTTCGACAACCATTTCAAAGGCGTAAACCCATATGAGCATGAAACTTACCGCTTGAAAAGCCCCAGATCGTGTGAATGCGGCATACGCTCTGCAATTGGACGTTCTCAACACTGCCTTATCCACCGCCGGCCTTGAGGAGAACGCCATGCCCACCAAAAATAAACTCCATGCTAAGACGAATGGCAAATCACAACTCAACGGCTCAACCTCAATCAACAAGGCCAAAAGTAATGGGGCCACAAATGGAACCACTACTAAAGACCTTTCTCCGAGCAATCATCTTGACGATGATCTCCTACCCGCAAACCCTACGGCCCCTGAAGAGCAAGAGACAGACACCCCAGCCACGGCGATTGAAGACCCCGTTCGAATGTACTTAATGCAAATGGGTGAAATTCCCATGCTGACCCGTGATATGGAAGTATCGTCAGCTAAACGTATCGAAAAAACACGCACACGATTTCGCCGTACAATGCTCTGCAACGACTTTGTCCTGCATGGCGCTGTCGATCTATTACAAAAAGTCTCCGATGGCGAACTGCGGTTGGACCGTACCATCGAAATATCGGTAACCAATACAGCAGAGAAAAAACGTGTTCTGAAACGAATCACTCCCAACCTCAAGACAATCCGCAGGCTTTTAGCACAGAATCAGATTGATTTCCGCATCGCTGTGAGTCGTCGAGCTAAGACATCTCAGAAAAGAGAAGCCTGGCAACGTTTAGTTATTCGTCGAAATAAAGCAGTACGACTGGTTGAGGAATTAAACCTACGCCTTCAGAAACTCTTGCCGGTGATTGAGGAGCTCCAAAAAATTAGTGCCCGGATGTCACTGGTCCAGGAGCAACTTTGTCATCCCGAAAATATGATGCATGCAGGCCAGGCGCACGAATTTACTGAGGAGTTGCGCTATCTCATGCGAATCACGCTGGAGACACCCCATACCCTTGCACGTTTAACGAAACGTACCATCCGACGTAGAACTGCTTACGATGCCGCCAAACGAGATCTGTCGGCTGCAAACTTGCGTTTGGTGGTCTCCATTGCAAAACGCTATCACAACCGTGGCATGAGCTTTTTGGACTTGATCCAGGAAGGAAATACGGGCCTAATGCGTGCAGTCGACAAGTTTGAGCATGCACGCGGCTATAAATTTTCGACCTATGCGACCTGGTGGATTCGCCAAGCCATTACACGGGCCATAGCAGATCAAAGTCGAACCATCCGGTTGCCGGTCCACATGATCGACACTATGAGCAAAATACGAATCGCGACTGCAGACTTTGTGCAAGAATTTGGCCGCGAGCCCAACCCCGAAGAAATCGCTGAACGAGCGGGCTTGCCTGTTGAAGACACAAAGTGTGTTTACAAAATGACTCGTCAACCACTTTCACTTGACCAACCCGTCGGAGATCACGACGACAACTTCTTTGGTGAGTTTCTAGAGGAGCAGCGTGATGAGGATCCACTCTACGACACCAATATCGAAGCGCTCAGACAGAGGCTGGAACAGGTGATGGATGAGTTGACTTATCGCGAGCGAGAAATCCTACGCCTCCGCTATGGTCTGGCTGATGGTTACACGTACACGCTCGAAGAAGTCGGTAAAATCTTCTCGGTTACTCGAGAAAGAGTACGCCAGATAGAATCGAAGGCCGTACGCAAATTGCAATCCCCCTACCGTTCGCGTGCATTGTCCGGGTTCTTAGATGGCAATGAGCCCACACCCGTTGATACACCGTAAAAAGGGAGAATTGGAGCGATAGCCGAGGGTTGAAGTCTTAGCTGGCGAACTTTTGACATTACTGGCGTGCGATCTGCACTCTATTACTGCTCTAGCTGGCTTAACAATCCATTCGAATTGATTCTTCATCGATCTTAGAGTCTCGATCTTCGATTCTCACTCCATGAACATCTCTCTCTAGCCCAGATGCGGGATACGGGTCAGCTACCTGTTATGTGTATCTCGCATCCCGAGTATGCAACTACCGCCTTCGGCCTTGCATCCTCCCTACCGGTCGGCGGCCTCAGTTGCTACCCACAACCCGCATCCCAATAACGGAACGGATGTGCTATAGCGGAACACTCAAAAGTGAACTGCTTTAGCCCATCCCATGTCTTGGCGGGGCTATCGCTTGCCGCCTTCGAAAGCTATATTTTTTTAAGGTGGTGCGATTTTGAGGGGGCCACTCTTGGTCCTGGCAAATCTATCCTCATTTTGAAGAGCTCATTATGGTCGACGAATCCTCCCTCAACATTCCAAAACTCAACCCCCGAGAACGTCTTTTGATGGGACCGGGACCCAGTACGGTGCCGCAACGAATCCTGCAGGCGATCGGAGCACCGACCCTTGGTCATCTCGATCCACAATACATTCAGTATATGGACGAAACGTGTCAGATGTTGCGCAGCGTCTTTCAAACTGAAAATTTACTCACCTTTCCCGTGTCGGGAACCGGTATGGCGGGAATGGAAACCATTATCGTCAACCTGGTCGAACCGGGAGACGAAGTTATTGTTTGCATCAACGGCGTTTTTGGCGGCCGAATGAAAGACAATATGGAGCGTGCCCAAGCGACCGTGCATGCTATTGAGGTACCCTGGGGCGAAACGTTTACACGCGAGGATATCGCCGCTGCAGTTGAAAAATACCCACAGGCTAAATTGCTAGGTATTGTTCATGCCGAAACTTCTACGGGTGCACACCAGGACCTGACCGGGATTGCTGAGATCGTTCACCCTGCGGGAATGCTACTTGCAGTTGATGCGGTGACCTCGCTGGGTGGACACGAACTCAATGTCGATGCCTGGGGAATTGACGCGATCTATTCTGGTACTCAGAAGTGCCTGGCATGCCCACCGGGCCTCTCGCCAGTTTCTTTTTCACCCCGCGCTATCGAAAAAATGGATGCTCGCAAGTCCAAAGTCCAGAGTTGGTACTTGGATGTCTCGATGTTAAAAAATTATTATACCGGCGGGACAGGACGTGCTTACCACCACACAGCACCCATCAACATGGTGTACGCACTCCGGGAAGCACTCGCAATAGTTCTGGAAGAGGGACTCGAAAACCGCGTGACCAGACATCGCGAAATGCATCATCTCCTGCGTGGCGGTCTGGAGCGTCTAGGGCTGAAGTACATCCCCCAGAATTCTCTCTACACGCTTAACTGTGTTTCTGTCCCTGAGGGAATCGATGAAGCGGCAATTCGTCAACGCTTGCTCAACGAATACGATATTGAGATTGGTGGGGGGCTCGGTGTTTTTGCTGGTAAAGCTTGGCGCATTGGCTTGATGGGACATAGCGCAACACGACGCAACATTGGTACTTTACTCGCAGCACTAGAAGATTGTCTGGCATAATCGTGCCCGCTCTTGATGGACTCGCATCGATATTTCCACCACAGCGTCTGGTTCATGATGCGGCTTTTCAGGCTGCATTCGAATCGGACGGGTTGACGGCCTTTCGCGCCAAACCTCTGGCCGTTGTGATTCCTGAAACACTGGACGAAGTGATCCAAACCGTCCATTGGTGCCACGATAGGAGTATCCCGTTTGTCGCTCGGGGCAGTGGTACAAGTTTGTCCGGTGGATCACTGCCTGTTGCCAACGGAATCGTAATCGCGCTGAATCGACTCAATGAGATTATCAAGATTTGCCCCCATGAGAGAATTGCAGTCGTCCAGCCTGGAGTCGTGAATCAGCACATCAGCAATGCTGCCGCCCTGCATGGCTTGTACTATGCGCCCGATCCGTCCAGTCAAAGTGTCTGTACCCTAGGTGGAAATGTTGCCTTCAACTCGGGAGGAGTTCACTGCTTGAAATACGGTATGACTTCGAATCATGTGCTTGGTTGCAAAGCCGTATTGGCCACAGGAGAAGTCGTATCCTTTGGCAGCCAGAGCGTCGATTCGGTCGGCCCGAACAACACGGGGCTCTTTTGTGGTAGCGAAGGACTCTTTGGGGTTGCTCTCGAAATCACAGTACGTTTGTTGCCCAAGCCTGAGATGTTTCATACCGTATTGGTTGGTTACGAATCGTTGCAAGCGGCTGGTGATGCTGTCTCTGCGATCATTGATGAAGGATTGCTACCCGGTGCACTGGAGATTATGGATGCCCTGGCCATTGAAGCAGCTGAAGCAGCAGTCGCCTGTGGTTATCCGCCTGGTGCAGCAGCCGTTTTGATTGTTGAACTGGAAGGACCTCGAGAAAAAATAGCCTACGAACGTGAACAGCTTGACGAAATCTTGCGCAAAACAAATCCATTTGCCAAACGGATAGCCCGCGATGAAGCAGATCGCTTGTTCATCTGGAAGGGGCGTAAATCGGCTTTTTCGGCAGTGGGGCGATTGAGTCCTGATTTTCTAGTCCAAGATGGTGTCGTACCCCGCAAACGTTTAGGCGAGGCTCTGGTAGGAATCGAGCGACTCTCGCAAGAAGCAGGCATTCGAGTTGCTAACGTTTTTCATGCCGGTGACGGCAATTTGCATCCACTAATCATGTTCAACGGCAAAGAAGCTGGCGCCCTTCATCGAGCTGAAGAATTAGCAGCTCAAATCTTACGACTCTGCATTGAAATGGGCGGATCGATCACTGGTGAACATGGCATAGGAATGGAAAAACGTGACTTCTTACCCGAAATGTTTGACGAACCAACACTCGCCCTAATGGACCGACTACGACGTGCTTTTGATCCAAAACTTATTGCAAATCCAGGCAAAATGTTCCCCGGCAAAGAAGCGCCCGCCCTATCGCAAAGTGGCCTGCACCCACTGGAAAAATCAGGGGTGATCAGCCGTGAATAGTATGCCGCAAGCCCCTGCGAACCTAGATGATCTGAAAGCAATTGTGGCTACCGAAAAGCAGTTATTGCCTGTCGGGAATCGCACCAAATTGCCGCTCACGCAATGCGATGATGCCACGCTTGTTTCTTTGCGTTCACTCCAGGGTATTTCCGAATACGAGCCGTCGGAGTTCACCTTCACGGCACTTGCAGGAACATCTTTAGACGAAGTTCAATGTGCCTTAGCTCAAAAAAATCAATACTTGCCCTTCGATCCGATGCTCGTGGAGGCAGGAGCAACCCTGGGCGGCACCGTTGCAGCAGGTCTCTCGGGTCCTGGTCGGTTTCGATATGGTGGCATACGCGATTTTTTGCTGGGTGTTCAATTTATTAGTGGAGATGGGAAGATCATTCGCGCTGGTGGCAAAGTTGTCAAGAATGCTGCCGGCTTCGACCTGCCAAAATACTTAGTTGGGAGTTTAGGAAGATTTGGTGTGCTGACTTCATTGACTTTTAAAGTCTTTCCGAAACGGCCAGTCACCATTTCGCTCCAAGTTGCTTGCGATTCGCAAACCCAGGCAGCCAGCCGCATCGCGGAAGCGGCCGCCTCGCGCTGGGAATTGGATGCGATTGATTACCGCCCAGACAAGCAATTCATCTTTTTGCGATTGGCCGGACCGCAGCGCGCCTGCGAATCCTTGGCCGATGAAATTCGAAATCTGTGGGGAAGTGATGTCTCCGATTTACAGACTGCCGAAGCATTCTGGAAATCCGTCGTCGAATTGAACTGGTTTGACGACGGACTATTGGCAGTCAAAGTACCCACCACATCCCAACAGTTTTTCAAGCTGTACGACTCACTTGCTCATAATGAACAGATCCAAATACACGGGAGCGTCGCAGGCAATATTGCCTGGATACTCCTTAAATCGAGCGAGTCCCTGTCGGAACTCGATACACAATTATCGGCTCTCGAACTACCAGGGCTGATTCTTCGAGGTGCTTGTGACCATCCTCGCCTGGGAGCCTGGCAATCTTCAACGATCCAGCAGGCCATCCAGCAAGCCATGGATCCAGCAGGCCATTTTTGTAGTTTTTGATTGAAACCACTTCAAACTTTTGTTGATTTAAAGAAATGCTACACAATATTCAACCTGATGATCACGGCCCCTTGGGTTCTCGGATGGCGTCGGCTGTCAGCACCTGCGTTCATTGCGGATTCTGCCTGGCGGCTTGTCCGACCTACCAAGAACTTGGCCAAGAAGCTGATTCGCCACGTGGCCGCATCATTCTCATGAAAGAAGTTCTAGAAGGAACCCTGGCTACCAAATCGATGTAATAATCAGCACCGCTGCAATGTGTGATCAAGATGAAAAGCAAAAAGGGAATGAGGGATATGAATCGTTTCATGCTAATTCTATTAACGCTGTTTGGCCTAAACGGCTTACCAGAAATATCCTACCACATGCGTGTGTCGGAGGGCAAAAATCGGAGGCTCTAGAAAACAAGGTATTTCCCCTCATCGCCCTTCAACTTCAGTCACAGGAAATGCCTCTAGTAGGCGATAAGGAAGGCGAACGGTGGTGCTCAAAAGCCTTTATACATAGAAGCAACGTTAGAGTAGGGCATTTCTCAGTTGGCGCAGGTGGTGGCGCGGAAGCAACTCAGTCAGGTTTAAGTTTGAGCTTGATGTCTATTACCACGCGGTCGATGGGCAGATCGGTCTGGGGGGAAGAAAGATGGGACGCAGAACTCATCTCCGGCAGACATCATGTAATTACAATGCGCCGTTTCTTATCTGTCTTACCGATGCCTGGATTGAACGTGTTGGTAGGATCGAGTTCTTCATAGAATTCTTTCATGGTCTGCTCGGCTTCGTACATATGGCCGACGTTGTGTTCGGCGGGATACTTCGCTCCCTTGGTGTCGAGCCTTTCCAGCATTTTGGCTTTCACGGCGCCAAGGTCCGTGCCCTTCTTAAAGATGTAGTCGTGGTGAAACACGTGGCACATGAAGTGGCCATAGAAGAGGCCCAGATCGAGATGTTCTGCAATCTCCGGCGGCGGACTTTCGACCCACTCGGGATCGTTACCCAGCAATGCGATGTCTAATGCCAGAACTTCCTCGGTCGTTTTCTGGTGGAGAGTCTGATAGCGGATGGCCGCGCCGGCAGCCGCGAAGCGGTGCAGCAAAGCGGCGTCCTGCTCCTGATCCGTGCACTCAAAGTACGCAACTCCGTCGATCTGCCCCCATTCTTCCGCGAGATACTGGCGTGCTTCCTCAATGCCGTCATCACTCATGCTGAGCATAATGTAGTACTCAAATCTGTCTCGATATTCGAGCAGACGTTTCGGCAGGTGCTGGGGGAACAGTCGGCTCAGAAAGTACAGAAACTGATCGGGGAGATATTTTGGTAGAAAGGGAATCTTGTTGAGGTAATATTCGACTGTCGATTTCAAGGCGTACGCCCTGGATAGCCGTTTCGTGCCAAGATGTTTGATCGACAGGAAAACGTCCTTACCGTACCGGGCCGCCGTGTCGAAAATCGGGCGATTCATGTACTCGCACATGTCCGGCAGCTCTGCGAAGTTCTTGAGAATGTGCTGCCGCAGGGTGACGAAATTCGCCGGGTCATTTGTTCCGAGGTAAAAGACCTGTTTCCTCGTGGGAAGAGGGTACGAGTCAACTCGCACGGCGAAAGCTGCAACCTTACCTGCACTGCCGCTGACTTCGTACAGCCGTGACGGATCAGCGTTGAACCGATTGGGTAAATCTGCATCGAGGTTGCGAATGCGGTGCTTGTACTGTCTCTTATACACATCTCCGAGCCCACGAGACGGACTCCTAT
>CAWWCC010000133.1:0-8275 GCA_963935315.1 uncultured Planctomycetaceae bacterium
GCCATTCCATAGATGGCATTGGCACCCATGGCTACGAAATCGGCCACTCCATCGATGCGCCATATTCGCTTGCCATTGGTACTGTCGATAGCATGTATGGCCGTTTCTTCAGAAGCAACAAAAGCCATTTCTCCAACGATTGCGGGTCTGCTGGTAACAGCAAAGCCGGTCGAATAACGCCACATTTCTTTGCCCGTAAATTCGTGAAAACAATACAGGTATCCATCCAATGATGCGACATACAGATAGGGTGCTAATTTAGCTGGCGCGGCGACAATCTCATCGTTCGTATGTATCCGAAATAAAGGCCGCGGGTTCTCGATACTGCTGACATACAAGAACCCCTGATCCGTTGGCCAACTGACGACATTACCCGTTGTAACGGGGCTGTGGTAGCTTCGGCCACTGGACTGGTATTGCCAGATTGAGGATTTTGGGTTTTCTAATTCGTAGCCTTCAATGCGGCCACTTAACAAGGCGACGTAGGCATAGCGTGTACCAATCGCTGGAGACGCGCTGGGGGCAGCGCCGACTGCTCGAGACCAAATCAGACGACCATCGCTGCGTTCCAATAAATTCAGCCGCGAAGCGCTTAGCACAGCGACATAGTCGGGACTGAGAGCCAAGCCAATGGTCGAAGCATTGCGACTGGCGATGTCGGTGACCCACAAGGTCTCGCCAGTTTCAGCGTTCAGGGCTTGAAGGGTTCCTTCCGTGGTAAGTGCGAACAACTGGTCTTTGTCAAGTGTCCAGTTGGCAACACGAAAACGGGAAGGATCGACTCGCACGTGAGAAAACCAGGCACGCTCCAGGCCATGCTGTGCGGCTACTACATTCGATATCAACCCTTCTGCAGACTTGGCCGCATGCGATCCATTCAAGAAGCCCACGAGCATGACCAGATACAACCAAGGGCAGCGTCGTGTGTGGTTCTGAAGTTTGGGGGAGAAAGTCATCTTGGTGCTCGGTGTTTCGATCGGTTTCGCCTGTGAATCCAGCCTGGTTTTGACTCCGAAGAGCAAGTTAGCTTATTCCCAGTTCTTGGCCCATCCACGAGTCTGTACGACTTCTGAACAGCATAGGCTTGGCACTGAAAGCAGAAGACCCAATTTGTGTCGAACCGGAAACAAGAGGGGGGTACCAGACTATTCATTACCTATCTTACTTGCAGATAGCTGCTACAACAAAGTATTTTTCTGAAGCATGCCGATCGCGGGTTTTTGGCACCTAGACCACAAGGGCAAGTGTCACGTACCATAAAGGCCTCATTTTAAAGCTGCGAAAGGGGAGCACCGAGCTGTCCAGGTGTGGATTGCACTTCGCATGCTTGTCTCGGTAACGGAATATTGACCGATCTGTGAAAGCTAGCGCTCTAAAACCCAATGCTCAGGATAGAACTCTGCTCGAGGACGTAGTGGGGTATCTCAATTTTTCATCGGGTGCCGGTGAGCCGAAATTTTTGCATCAGATTAATGAGCTCTATCGGTCGCTGGAGGCTCAGGGGCCGCAAGAAGATTCCTTACCCCAATTTTGTGAATGGCTATCAGCAACCATCGAAAGGCTGCAAGCAGCGGGGGGGCCCTTCGCTGAACCTCATCAGGCGCTGGCTGTTCTCGATCTACTTCAGAACAAACTACTGCCGGCTTATAGAGAATTTCATCGAAATCTTTTGTTCCATCAGGAAGAGGCGCAATTATGGCGACCTTTTTTTGTGGGATTGGCCTTTGAAGCAATTTTGCTTCAAGGTGCACCATGGGACGAATCTGACAGAATTGTCTCGGGAGCCCTGGCGCACTTAAATGATTATGTGGGATATCGACCAGTGGCCACACTGGCATCTGGGGATACGGCAGAGCCTTACCCTCACGAGTTTGTGCGGCCTTTGCCACTTTATATTCGTGGTTCTGGTGTTCAGGTTGGGCGCTATGAAAAACTCATCCAGTTGGCCTTGGAGATTTTGCAAAACACGGATGAGGAGATTTTAGCACGTGCCTGGTTTGATCTGGATCGGCTTGAAGAAATTGCCATCGACTCGCGTGCCTATGACTTTGATCATCCAGTAAATCGCCGGCCTAATTATCACTTTGGACTTTGGGACCCACGGCAGATATCGAATTCGGGATACTACTGCCGTTTTGTTTTGCAACAAATAACCTTGGACGCCCTGATCTCGCGCTGCGAATGGGAAAACTGTCCCGAAGGGACAACCTCAGAAGATCGCTGGAAGGATGCAGCAGCCGTACTTGCAGGCACCATCTTGATGGCATCGGGAACTAGTGGTGATGGGCCGGGAAGGCATGATTCCACAGTCACCCTGTCATCCTTACTGCCCCACATTGCCTCTTATCGGGATGATTTTTACCAGCAATTATTAGAGCATGCAGAAGCCGGTTATGGCGAAAGGTTGCGAGAAGAGGCACAACGTTATCACCAGCCTTTTGGTGCGGCTCGTCAATATTTGAATCACGAATTGGCCCGCCGACGTGCTCTTCAAATGCAACGAGTTCACTTGGCCCATTTGTTTGCCCGCTTGGGATTTCCTGAGTCTGCTAAGCTTCAAGCGGACTCAGTGCGTGTGGCTTCTGCACGTATGTTGACTGAAATATATTGCCGCCTGACTTCCGGTCACGATGCGATTGATGAAGACCAGTTAGAACGTGTGGTGGAAGATCTGTCAGCCTGCGAACATTTGATGTATGACGCGATCGAGTGTGGCGCTTTGGTGGATCCGTGGAATGTTGTGGGCTTCGCAGCAAATTTCAGTCTTTTTCCTGCGCTGGAAAACACAGTGCACGATTGGCGTGTGGACGAATTGATTGAATTGGTAGAACAGGTGCTCGATTTATGCGCACGTGCCTGGAGCGAAGCTGCAGCCGTGGACAATGCCAAGTTGGAGCAGCATTTCTCAGAACAACTGAGTCGTCTAGCCGAATGGTGGGACAAATTTGCTACTGCGTCGGTAGAAGATGTTAAACGCCTCGTCGCCAAAGAGATTGAGGTTTCGGCCAATCTGGTAGCTGGTGCGCTGAATGCCTGGCACAAAGCGGGCGCTGCAGCGGGTGATATTGCTTTTTGGCGGATGTTCGTCGATCAGTTTGATTCTTCCAAGGCATTTCAGCTCGTGATTGAAGCCCTCCTGGATCATGGGGATACGGTGGCCTCTATGGCCTTGATGATGCAGTGGGTTAGCCAAAAAGATCGAACTCCACTGGAGGAAGGAGACCACTCGTTCCGGCGATTGGCTTTTCGGTGGCTTGCTACGGTTGAACACGAGCAGCAAGAACAGCAAATAGATAGTTGGTCACAAGTTGTAAAGTTCTTTGCTTTTCTCGAAGCCAATGCCGAAGAGTATTGGCAGGTTCCCGCGATGATGTTCGATGTAAACGGCGACGTGAACTACGAAGATTTTCTCGATGATATTGACGGGGCTGTGTATTTTGAAGAGGACGAGGCGGAGGACGAAGAGGAGGAGGAAGAAGGAGGAGAACTCTACGAAGCTGCGTATGAAGAAATGGTCTATCGTGACAGTACCGATGATGGCAACGAGGGAGACATCGCTGACGAGGGAGAGGATTGGGAGCACTCGGAATGGGAATACGAGATTAACCGGCTCGAACAGCGGCTCGATTTTCTGGCTGCGGTCGCCAGTTTATGGAAACATGCGGCGATATCCTGGGGGGTTTCAGATGCTTCGGATGGGGGAGGCCAGGCGGAGAAAGAACGGGCTGAAGTTTTTGACCAATGGTTGAAACAAGCTGCTGAGAATTACAGCCAATTGGTAGATTTGCTTGAAACGGTTCATGATTTTCATCTCTCACCAACCTCGGGTTCGCATGATTCGCTCGTTGAATACGACCGACTGCGTACGTTAAAAGAATCGCTAGTGCAGAGAATCATTGGGACTTCGGTCGAAACGGCAGATGCAGCCCGCTTGTTGGCAGCCACGCAAGGGGCCCACGACTCGTATACCCAAGAGATACTTGAAGATCCAATCAACCTTTGTGCGGTTAAAATATTATCTGCGATTCTTGAGGGTGACGCAGCTGAAGTCCGCAAGCATTGGCCGGAGTTTATTGAGGCTTTAAAGCCTCGAGCGCTCTTGTACATTCCGCACGCACGTGGTGGTGAGCCACGATTGATTGTATCGACGCGTACCTTGCAACAGTTGCTTTTCGACCTGTTGGGTTGGTTGCCGCAGATAGGAATGATTCGTGAGACTTGTCAGTTGCTCGACATGGCCCAACAACTCGAATCAGAACATCCAGTGGGACAAGGGGCAGTTACCGAGTTTGATCGTCTTTTTGAGAAAGGTTATCAAGCAATCGTCCGTTCGATGGTAGCTGCGGCTGCCCAATGGGATGAAGTCGCTGAAATGAAGCAGGTCCAGCATGCGGATCACATGCTGGTAGATGCCTTGCAGCAACTTACGGAACAACAGCTCGAACGTTGGTTAAAACATAGCCATACTCTCAGGCTTAGTGTTGTTGAGAAAGTTTCGGAAAATAAAAGTTGGCAGCGTCTGGTGGATTTTATTAAGCGCTATGGGGGTGACTTGTTTAACCAAAAATTCATGAGTTTTGGTAATCTCCGTGGCATACTGCACCAGAGCGTTGAAGACTGGCTGCAGAACTTGGAAGAAGACCCTGAGGCCGTCGACGAAATACTTTTGCTGGAAGAACTCGAGAATGTCTGCCCTCGTAAGGATGCGATTGAGTTATTATCTCTTGCCATCGAAGCAGTTGTCGAGAATTTTCGCGTCTATCGAGATTACAATACGACGACGACGCAATCGGACCATGGTGAGCTACTTTACACCTTGATTGATTTTCTCAGATTAAGAGCAGCCTACGACCGGATAGCCTGGAATCTCAAGCCGGTGATCTGGGCGCATGAAATTTTGGTCCGCCAGCGGCGGGCCCTAGCCGCCGAGATGTGGTGTCAGGCCTTTGCCGAGCGTACCGCAGAGGCGGCAGATGCGCATCAAGCAAAGTTGGAAGAACTGAGCCAAGCACATGGAATGCGTTTGGCAACGGTTGCTGATCGGATCGGTGAGCGGTTTGTCAGGCCACTCATGATTGATCGTGTCAAAGCGCTCGTAGAACCAGCCCTTACTGCTGACGAAGATCTCAGGCAAATTGCCTTTGCGGCCCTCGACCGCGAAATAGCCAGTTTGGCGAGTGAACCTTCTGGGGCGGGACTTGATCTGCCCGATTGGTTGGCCGCGCTTGAGGACGAAGTGACTTCAGCGCGCTCCAAGGCCAGCCATCAACCCTCCTCAGATCGCTTGGCACACCGCATTGGACAGGTGAAGCTCACCTGGCATGAATTGCTGGAGCAATTAGAGGTAAACGAGTAGGTATCCAGAGCAGGATTCTCGGCAAATCCATGCTTCAGACCCTTACCTATTGATAAGTAGGGCAGAATTCGCCACATTGGAAGTAGGTATACGTTTGTTCATATACCCGAATGCTGGAAGGAACCCTCGCATGTCCAGTACTCTGGAAGAAACGATCCCCTGGCCCAAGTCCGATGGTCACCCAGACTCGATTTTGCTTGGGCTCACAGTGGCGGATTCAGATACCTTGCAGGCCTTTGCCAGGTATGCTGCAGGGCCTGCACGTGATGAGTTTGCCCTGGAAGCACTCAAAATTGGGGTCCTGGCTTTACGGCATGCATCCGGAGCACTCGATACAGACTTTATCCAGCGCGAAACAACTCGGCTAGTTGAGACTTTGCGTTAACAACTTGATGAACATGCGCGTTGTGCCCAAGACCGTTTGACGGGTTCGCTCAAAGAATACTTTGATCCCGCAGGGCGGCGATTCAATCAACGTGTACAACGCCTGGTAGCCGATGATGGTGATCTTGGTGACCTCAAGCTATCTTGCGGGGATGCGTCGGGCAATACTATCCCGTACACGGTAAGCTGAGCAATTCGTCAGCCGCTTGTACGGCCTTAGCGCCAATCATTAACCTTGAATCGGACATACTTGAATCAGGAGCTTGAGAATTGATCATCTGACTGCTTACCAAAAGCGAGTGCTCTGCCAGTCGATTAATTTTACGAGGCACGCCCCCCGAGATGCGGTGTAATTCGCTGATTCCCTCGTCATTAAACAAGGGTTGTTCGAGACCTACTGCCACAAGTGCCAGTTGTAAGTAACCAATGGTATCTAATTCGTCCCATGCTTCCAAGTCAATGCGAAGGTCTACCAGATCCAGTAGCCTTTCTCCCAGTTGTGCACTGTGGGATGCATTTGCTGAGAACACCAGGGTTAGCCCGGTAGCACGCGTCGTTTCGTTTTGCGCGAGTCTCAAAAGAAGTGTCCGTAAATCGGGCCCCACTTGATCAACATTATCCAATAACAAGACGATTCGCTGACGTTCAAAACTCAACTCTTGAAATCTATCGGTCAACTGACGAAAAAGTCGAGGGGGTTGATTTTCGATATGTACGGCAGCTTCCAGTTGGATGCCGAGTTGCCACAGAAATTCATGTGTCGAGAGTCCCAATAAATCGACCAATGCCACGGCTTTACCATGCAGCCGACATTCTTTGGCAAATAACTGGAGGAGATGGGACTTGCCGAAACCAGCATTTCCGAGCATGAGACCACAACGGCTTGGATGGCTAGTCAAATATCTTAACCGAGCCAATGCTTCGCGCTGGTTGAAGCCTTCGTAGAAAAGTTGGAGGTCAATTCCACTGGGAAACGGAGATTTGGTGAGACCCCATTGGGTTGGATACATACGACAGGACTCTTGAGTATTGTTGGTCAGCCCGACACA
The DNA here is from genome assembly GCA_963935315.1 of uncultured Planctomycetaceae bacterium. Classification (GTDB taxonomy): domain Bacteria; phylum Planctomycetota; class Planctomycetia; order Pirellulales; family Lacipirellulaceae; genus Bythopirellula. The sequence goes on from CAWWCC010000133.1 coordinate 6,790, forward strand.
ATGCTAGTTCAATGCATCGGTGTTTCGACAACCAAAACTTTGGCCCGCATAAGCGGGTCGCTAGTCTTCCCTATCCTTAGCTAGCTGTGCTATCACATTACCATGCCAGACCGATATTATATCGAGACTCCCATTCGTGAATCGCAGGCTACCTTGGCAGGTAGTGAGGCCCATCATTTGCTCCATGTCATGAGAGCAAAAACAGGTTTGAAGGTCATCGTTTTCGATGGGTTGGGTGGCGAGTTTGATGCTACTGTTGTCTATTGCGGTCGCACAGAAGTTCAATTAGAAGTTGGACCACGCAAGGAAATTGAGCGGGAACTACCCTACAAGCTTACGTTGGCCGTTGCTCTTCCCAAAGGAGACCGACAGCGTTGGTTGGTAGAAAAATCAGTTGAATTGGGGGTGACCCGCTTCATACCGCTCAAAACGATTCGCAGCGCTGCAGGTGCCGAACAATCAAGCAAGTTGGCCCGTTATGTTGTCTCAGCAAGCAAGCAATGCGGCCGAAATCGGCTCATGCAAATTGAGCCCAGCACCTCGTGGGTAGAATTCTTAAAGCAGCCGATTGCAACACGACAATTGCTGGCACATCCACAAGGCCATCCACTGCCTGATTTTGGGCAACAACCACAGACCGATATCGGCCTTGCAATCGGTCCGGAAGGAGGCTTTACAGAGGATGAAGTTGATTCGGCCATAGCGGTTGGGTGGGAGAAAGTTTCTTTGGGGCGACGTATATTGAGAATTGAAACGGCTGCACTTGCCATGGCATCGGCAATCGTACTGGGGAGCAATCATTCAGATGGGGTAGCTGGATCTTAGGAGAATTTGCCAGCAGAATGAGCATCGTATTGAGTCGTAAACGTGTGGAATCGCACTGATTGGGCGCATCCTTTTGGCATAGAATGGGCACTCGTGTTTTTATGCCAGGTCAATTTACCATTGCAACAATACAAAGTTCTCTCTTGTTGCGAACAAATCTTAAAGGAGTGATGATGTAATTTCGAAAAAGAAATTTTGGAATAGTCTTAGCCGCCATCGTGAGTTGGACAGGTTTAGCACATGCTGAAAAGTACGCGATAGATCCGTCGCACACGGCGATTATCTTTGGAGTGAGTCATCTGAAATATAGTTTTACTTATGGACGATTCAATAAAATGATTGGTAGCTATGTGCTGGATAGAGCGAATCCGGCTACCAGCAAGTTTGAAATTACGATCGATGCTTCGAGCATCGACACGAATGATCAAAAGAGGGCACCTGGCTGCTTGGCTTCTACGCGGAGTGGCGAGTGCATTCTTGGCCTGGCGACTGCTTAGTTTGCATCGAAGTTACCCGGCTTCTGAATTGGTGCAGGCTGGTTTCGGCGCAGAGGCCTGGACGTGGGAGCAGGTGATAACCCAATCGCTCATTTTTGCGATGGCATTGATTGTCCTATGGCTGTCTCTTATACACATCTCCGAGCCCACGAGACGGACTCCTA
>CAWWCC010000134.1:0-8265 GCA_963935315.1 uncultured Planctomycetaceae bacterium
GTATAAGAGACAGCCTCAGACCAGACGGCCGAGGGGCTTCAGCAAGACAATCTTAATCAGCTGCATCAAGAGGTGCTGAAACTGCAAGCACAGGAATTGCCCAGCCTGCTGCTGGAAGGATTCCGTATTGTAGGTTGGTGGCTCCTGCTGTGCTTGTTGGGAGGCCTGTTTTCAGTTCTGGCTATGGACTGGACAAATCCGATGTGGCCGTTGGTGGCAATTGGTTGTGGAAGTGTGTTGACGGGAGTGGTGTACATTTCTTTTGGAAAAGAGGCCAAGCGTCAATCCTTAGAACAATATGCGATCATCCTCAAATTGCTGGGACAAGCAAGGCGGTTGGAGCAGGACGCTACTGCAGAGGTTGAGGCAAAGAGTCGGCAAGCTGCAGAAGAGATTAATTTGCAAAAATATCAGGAGCTTGCTGCTGCCCAGCAAGCGAGTGATCAGGCAAATCAAAAAAATGTGGAAATCAGAAGAAACGAATTACAGCAGGCCCGGAGCGAACTGGATTTGGGACTGCAGGAGGCCAATTCCAAATGCCAGCAAGCCCACGCAGAAGCAGACGAAAAATATCCTCCACTCCTCGACCAGCTAGCCAAACAGCGTCTGACTTCTGAGCAAGAGAATCAGAGGCGGTTGGAATCACGCAGCACGAACGCCCAGCAAACGCATGACAACGAATGGCAGGGCATGGCCGAATGTTGGAAGAACGGTTATGAGGGTATTGTTCAGGAGTTAGACGCCATGCTGTCAAAGTGTCAGCAAGATTTTCCAGATTGGTCGAAAACCGAATGGGATGATTGGGAGCGACCTTCTGAGCCACCAGCGGCAATTCAATTTGGCCGTTTTGAACTGCCACTCCAGGCAGTCAAAAACGGACTTTCGAAAAATGAACTGTTGGTGCCCGAGCAAACCATGCTCACCTTACCTGCCCTTATGACTATGGATGAATTGTCGGGCATGGTGATCTCGGCTGAGGGCAAAGGGCGCGAAAGGGCAACCAGTTTACTACAAGTCATGATGTTGCGTTTTCTGACGGCGCTACCAGCAGGCAAGCTGCGTTTTACAATAATAGATCCGTCCGCTTTAGGTGAAAATTTTGCTACGTTCATGCATCTAGCCGACCATGATGAACAATTGGTAGGGGGCCAAATCTGGACGGAACCCAGCCAAATTCACCAACGTCTGACACTGCTTTCAGATCATATGGAAAAAGTACTGCAAAAATATCTTCGCAACGAATTTGAAACAATTCATCAGTACAACCAACATGCGGGCGAAGTCGCAGAACCCTATCACGTGCTCGTTTTAGCGAATTTTCCAGTGGGACTTAGCGATGCATCTATTCACAAACTGCTTACGATTTCTCAATCGGGTCCTCGTTGCGGTGTCTATTCTTTGCTCAGCATTGATAAATCCCAAAGATTGCCAAACGATTTTGATGTGCAGGAGCTCATCCAGGGGAATGTCCATCTGGATTGGGTTCAAGATCAACTTCGATGGAATTATCCACTCTTTGAAAAGTTGCATTTAGAGATTGATCAGTTGCCGCCTCGTGCGAAATTGAACGATTTGTTGTTGAGAGCAGGTCAGGAGTCGCGTGTGGCGAGTAAAGTTGAGGTGCCTTTTTCCGTGGTGGCTCCGCCAGCTGACAAAGAGTGGTCCAGCTGTGCTGCAAAAGAGTTGGTTGTCCCGGTTGGGCGAGCAGGTGCAAAAGAGTTGCAATCTTTGCAGTTGGGTCGAGGTACTTCGCAGCATGCGCTAGTTTCAGGTAAAACGGGCTCTGGCAAGTCAACATTACTCCATGCTCTCATTACGAATGCAGCGCTCCATTACAGTCCAGCTGAAGTGGAGTTTTATTTGGTCGATTTTAAAAAAGGTGTCGAATTCAAGGCTTATGCAGCTGGCAAATTGCCACATGCACGAGTCATAGCGATCGAGAGCGAGCGCGAGTTTGGCGTAAGCGTCTTAGAGCGGCTGGATGAAGAATTGCGAAAACGAGGTGAACTGTTCCGAAAACTGGGCGTTCAGGATTTAGCCGGCGCGCGAGAAGCCTGTAGCGAACACTTGCCACGCGTCTTATTGATTATCGATGAGTTTCAAGAACTGTTTGTTTCAGACGACAAATTGTCACAAGATGCGGCATTGCTGATGGACAGGCTGGTGCGCCAAGGCAGGGCATTTGGGATTCATGTCCTGTTGGGATCACAAACACTTGCCGGAGCTTATTCTCTGGCTCGCAGTACGATTGGACAAATGGCTGTGCGTGTGGCCCTGGAATGTAGCGACGCCGATGCCCATCTCATCCTAAGTGATGAAAACACGGCAGCACGCTTACTAAGTCGACCAGGCGAGGCAATCTACAACGATCAAAATGGCCTGGTTGAAGGGAATAGTCCCTTTCAAGTTGTCTGGTTGCCGGATCAAGAACGACAAGAGTATTTGGCCAGGATTTGTCAATTGCAAAAGACATGTGGAACTCCCACGGAACCAGCAATCGTCTTTGAAGGGGACCAGCCTTCGGATCCATTCGGCAATGATGCTATGGTTGCGACTTTAGAAGATACAGATTCTAAGGTTGTGGAACCGACTCTATGGTTAGGATCTGCTGTGCGTATAGAACCACCAACCCAATTGGTGCTACGCCGACAGAGTGGCAACCATGTACTGATAGTTGGGCAGGACGAAACATTAGCACTTGGTATTTTAGCCACATCCATGGTTGCCATAGCTGCACAAAAGTCCCCTTTGGATGCACGTTTTACCGTGCTCGATGGCACTAGGCCCGAATCCGCAGAGCAGGGGGCCTGGCGAGACATTGCAGGTGCGCTACCGGGCAGTGTTGACCTCATCGAGCCACGTGCTGTCGCCAACCTGATCGCCTCGCTGGCAGAGGAAGTCAAACGAAGGGGGCAATCACCAGAAGAAAAACATCCACCCCACTTTCTGATCCTTCATGATCTGGCACAGTTTCGTCAGTTGCGAATGACGGAAGACGATTTCAGTTTTTCATCTCTTAGCTCGAGTGGCAAAAATGGGAAGCAAACACCGATTGATAAACAATTTCGAGATCTGCTGCGAGAAGGGGCAGCTGTGGGTGTGCATCTATTGGTCTGGTGTGATTCGTACAACAGCTTAACACGTTTTGTAGATCGGATAACACTTCGTGAGATCGATTATCGTGTGGCAATGCAAATGAGTGTCGGTGACTCGACAAGCCTGATCGATTCGCCTGCAGCCGGTAGATTGGGAGAGCATCGGGCGCTGTTCTATCGCGATGACTTGGGGTCCCATGTCAAGTTTCGCCCTTATGGCAGGCCGACCTCAGAGTGGCTAAAGTGGGTAAGCAAAAAATTGGTTCACAAGTATTCCGATGCTACGGCGGATTGAGGTTTGTGATTCACTTTGAGGATACGTAATATCGTTTGCGGCCATGCATGCGGGTTCGCCCGCAACGAGTCGAAAAGCGTTAGCAGCAACCGCTTTCATTGCAGCATTCGTCACCGGGGAGATCGGTAATGCGGTAAGATTTTCCCTTCGATTCGCTGGCAACACGAACTTCGTTCTGGTGGCAGTCGTAGGGGGTGGCATCTTCAATCGCAATTGCTTCGTATGGCGGTACCGGGGTAATTTGCGATGCATACGGCTCGTGGGTGTAGATTTCAAACGTTTTACCACAAACGGCCATCCGCCTGCCGCGGTAGAGCGTATGGCCGTCATCGTCCATGACCTTCGACCATGGCCCGTTGTAAATCACGGCCTGTTTTTGATCGAGGCATGGCCCCTCTTTGCCTTTATAAGCCCGCAGAGTCATGCTGCGGAATTCAATGCCTTCGACGGTTGCCCAGGCTTCATCCTGCCGGTTGAGTATTTCGATTCCATAGAATCCCACATCCGCAAACGCTTTGAGAAACTCGTCTTCCAAAAAAGCCCCACTGATGCAACCGCTCCAAAGATTGGGATCGTTTTGCAAATGCGCTGGCACGGGCTCATCACAAACGATATCGCTGATCACGGCTCGTCCGCCTCGTTTTAAAACTCGAAATATTTCGGCAAATAACTGTTTGCGATCCGCTTTGTCGACCAGATTGAGTACGCAATTTGAAACGACAACATCGATGGAATCATCCTCAATCAGTGGTTCAGTGGTGCGTAACTTTTCAGCATGTGCCTCCGCACGCAACCAGTCGCTACTGGACTGAACCGGATTGGCAGTCAGGTAGGTCTCAAAACTTTCGAGATTGAGGGCGAGATCCTGAATGCTTCCTTTGCGAAATTCGACATTTGCGTAGCCCAAGGAATCGGCAATCTGGTCTTGGTACTTGCGTGCCAGATCCAGCATATCGTCATTGCGATCGACACCGATCACATGACCCTCGGAGCCAACGACTTGCGCACCGATGTAGCATATTTTTCCACCTCCGCTTCCAAGATCAAGTACGGTTTCACCTGCTTGGATATGCTTTGAGGGGTCGCCACAGCCGTAGTCGCGCTCAATGATTTCAGCCGGAATAATTTTCAGATACCTGGCGTCATAATCGACGGGACAGCAGAGTGCCGATTCAGCGGCTTGGGCAGCTGCACCATAACGGTCGCGCACTGCTTGCTCGACATCCATCACATCCAAGGAGGCTGGGGTCTTCTGATAGTTACTCTTGGGCATACTTATATTTACCAGATCATCATGTTGTTCGGACACTCAATGCTCCCTTGTAATGACATCTTTAAGCGTACTAGTTGGGACAGCCATACTATCAGATTGCCTAGTTCACCAGCAATCGTACATCTGCGAGGGAGGCGGGTCTGTTGGTTTTTTTGCCCACGCATGCGGCTGAGGCTGCAACCCTCGAAAAACCGAGCCGTTGGAGAAGTTTGTATGTGTAGATTCTAAGAAGAAGTTTGCCGCTGACGGGTCGACAGCACGTCCTAGTCACCTAAAATGAGGGGCTTTGCAAAGCAAGCAGACGGCACGTATTTACTACGAAACGGAAAGAAAAAGGATACCCCCGCAATGAGCACGATTGTTGATATTCATGGCCGACAGATCTTGGACAGCCGCGGAAACCCTACTGTCGAAGTTGATGTGACTCTTGCGGATGGGACTGTGGGGACTGCTGCCGTTCCCAGCGGAGCCAGTACGGGTGCGCACGAAGCTTGGGAGTTACGCGATGGGGGTGAGGCCTATATGGGCAAAGGCGTCTTGCAAGCAGTTGCCAATATCAACGAGAAAATTGCCGACGAATTGATTGGCATGGATGCCCTTGATCAGATTGCTGTAGATCAACAAATGCTCACACTCGATGGCACTTCCAATAAAAAGAATCTTGGTGCCAATGCCATCCTTGGTGTTTCACTAGCCAATGCTCAGGCCGCAGCCCGATTTTGCGAGTTGCCCTTATTTCGATATCTGGGAGGCTCGAATGCTCGATTGCTCCCAGCACCCATGATGAATATTCTTAATGGTGGCGAACATGCCGACAATTCAGTTGATATTCAAGAATTTATGGTGATGCCTCTGGGGTTTGATAATTTTAGTGAAGCGTTGCGCTGCGGATGCGAGATTTTTCACCATCTTAAGAAAGTGCTTAGCGACAAAGGACTCAACACGGCCGTCGGTGACGAAGGTGGCTTTGCCCCTGACCTGGGTGCCAATGCAGAAGCATTCGACATTATCCTCACGGCGATCGAAAAGGCCGGATATAAGCCAGGTGAGCAAGTTTGGTTTGCCATGGATTGTGCGGCGACCGAGTTTTACGATTCGGACAAGAAGGTTTACGGGATTGATGGCAAGCAACTGGATTCCACCGGCATGGTCGATTTGCTGGCCACTTGGGTCGAAAAGTATCCAATCTGTTCCATCGAAGATGGTTGTGACGAAGACGACTGGGATGGCTGGAAGCAGTTGACCGAAAAAATTGGCAGCAAGTGCCAGTTGGTAGGAGACGATCTGTTTGTAACCAATGTCGAACGTCTGCAGCGTGGTATTGATGAAGGAATCGCTAATAGTATTCTCATCAAAGTCAACCAAATTGGTACTCTCACCGAGACGATCGACTCCATACGTCTGGCAGACGGTGCTGGTTACACAAGTGTCACGAGCCACCGCAGTGGTGAAACAGAAGATGCTACCATCGCCGATTTGGCCGTTGCTTTACAAACAGGGCAAATCAAGACAGGCAGTGCATCACGCTCGGATCGCATGGCCAAATACAACCAGCTTCTCAGGATTGAAGAACAACTCGGCGCGGCCGCCCAATACGGTGGTCCCTTGTTTGCCAAATGCTAAATCGATTCAGACGAAAGCCTTTAAGGCTGTAGCAGCTCAAACCAATATTTTTCGGGTTGAAAGAGATGACCAGACAGCATCCCATCAGCGATTCGCCTTGGCTGTGGTTTGGATTATTTTCAGCGGTAGGGCTGGTGGCCTTATTGGCTACGGGTGGTAAATATGGCCATCGGCAGGCCAGCCTTGAGAAAAAAGCTCAAGCGCGGTTGGCAGTTGCCCAGGGCATGAAAACAGAAGTTGATGCTTCAGGACGCAAAACGACACCAAATGTTCCGCAGTATTCGGAACCTGGTCGGACAAAAATTCCGCTGACTCCCCTGGCCATGACTCTAGGTGCCATATTTCTTATTTGCCTGGCACTGCTTGTTCGCGAACAATTCATGGTCAAAAGATCTTCCCAAGCTGAGAAAATGATTCTTTAGTCTCATAAACGTACTAGAACCCATTTCAAAACCCTTATTGCGTCAAGTTTCCCGAGGAATTCGACCCTTTAACAGGTTTTTTAAATTGGTTCTAGTCTGCGGCCTCTCTATCCGGCAATTTTTCGTGTGAATACACTCTTTGAAAACCCACTACCGATTTATGCTCTTGGCATCGTGCTGGGGACATTTTGCGGTTTGGCATTTCTTGCCCGTCGCAATTTACCGGCGTTATTGTCTTTTGTGGGGATTGTGCTCTTCACATTATTAATGATTGTCGTGGAGCGCGTCGTGGTTACTGAAGGAGAAGAGGTTGAGTCTACTACGATCGATCTCATGGGCTCTTTAGAAAAGAACGACTTGCCAGGCGTACTGGCCCATATTGCCCCGGCAGCGACACGAGTGCGCTCTGAGGCAGAGGTGCTGATGCCATTGGTGCAAATTAAGGACACCGGAGCGGGATCAATACAAGTGGAAGTTGACACGTCTCTCCAGCCATTTCAGGCACAGAGCGAATTTCAAGCAAAAGTGGATGGAATCCACTCCCGTAGTGGCGTGCGTTTGTTCTATTTCGATCGTGTCCAGGTAACTTGGACGAAGCAGGCGGACCGATGGTTGCTAACCGACTATGTGCCGCTGGACAACGGTCGACCGATTAGCGCCGTGGAGAGCCTGCGAAACAAGCAACCCGTGACGCGATGAACGCGAATTCCAGTACGGTATCTTCGTGATTAATTATTCCTCGTCCGTGTCGCGATCAACGAATGGTGGTAAGCTGGGGTTGAAGAAACGACGGTCTGGCGTGCGTGGGCGATGGTCCCGGTAGCCATCGGTCGCGTCCGGATCAAGTCGACCCGCATCGGGGCGACCGGTACGTGGGCCATAGCCTTGACCTGGTGCGAATCTACCCGCTGGACCATAGCCTGGCATACCGTAACCAGGCATGCCGTACCCGGGTTGACCGTAACCCTGAATACCAAATCCCGGGTAGCCGAATCCCCAAGGATTGCCATTTTGATAAAACTCACCACCCGCAACCGTGGAGCCTCGCCAGGCGTCGTGAAATCGCTCCCACTCGGCATCCAGTCCGCCGCGGCCGTTTCCGTAGCTTTGAACCTGGTAGGTTGTGTCGCTTGAGCCATCGGCTCCGCGAAGTACGTTCCGGGTACGCCGGTATCCACTGGTGACTAGCCTTCGGTCAGGGAGCGGTTCGATGGGTGCCTTGCGTTGATACTGTGCTACGCGAGCCCCCGTATCCGGATCGTGCGTATAACGGCTGCGTGCAAAGACCCAGCTATCGGCCTGGTGAGCATACCCCTGATGGGTAGCTGCACGTGCATGGGACTCTGGATTGGGCTGCTCAGCACAGTCGCACTCGGCCGCATGTGCACGGCTCATAAAAAAGACGGTTACCAGAGAAACAGCAAGCAACAATCTCCAGAGGAGAGTCCGTTTTTGGTAAATGTTGTTCATGATAAAAACACCGAAGGGACGAGGGGTGAAGATAGAGGAGCCGTAGGAGGAGTACTTGGTAGGGAAGGAATGGGGGTGTGGTGTGGG
>CAWWCC010000135.1:0-8196 GCA_963935315.1 uncultured Planctomycetaceae bacterium
ACGAGATAGTAGTCCGTCTCGTGGGCTCGGAGATGTGTATAAGAGACAGCAATAACACCCTGTGACGCATTGTTTTCCTTTCAACCGACCTTACTACCTGAGGTGAATAATGGTCGCCTCACAGGTCAGACCAAATTCTCTGCAGTATCTCCCAGCCATTCTCTGCTCAACCGGGCCCTCCACCGCCTATGGTTGATAGGCTTCTCCCACGGTTTTCTTGGGAATCTTTATTTCTTTCCAGTCACTCCCAGTGTAAGAAGAGGCTACTTTTTGCCCCGCTTTTGCTACAAGTTTAGCCAGGTCGCTGTAGGTCACCGAGTCCTGTTCCTCCACCTTCCTCAGCGAAGACCTCTTTAATGGCTGGAGAGCGTCTAAGACGTCTTGAACTTCCTTGATTGCGGCCTGCTCGTGAATAGTCTCGAGATTCCGCTTGATATTCAAAATTCGCTTGTTGGTGGCTTTGAGAAAATTGCCTCGCCCCGTGGCTGTCGCTCGGCTATGCAGACTAACTTCGCAAGCAGCAAGCTGACCCACCACATACATCAGCGCGCGTCTACCAACGGCCGTACGTTCGTCGGTTGCAAAACGAGCATTGGTCCACAATGTAGGCGCAGTAGCGTTTTCAGACTGGTTCAGTTGAAAATTATGGCGTACTTCCCCTTGAGAAAACTCGACCATCTCAAATGCTTTGGTTTCGGTCGGATGTTGGCCTTTGTTAACGAGCGTTTCGCTAGGAACTGTGTGACACTGAAAGCAATTCTTAGCCAACGCATAGAGGTTGTCTGAACGACGCATCCCTAGATGGTCGCACTTGGCAAGCCGTTTTCGAAAATCTACTTCCGTCTCACTTTCGCGCGAAGTCCTGTCTTGTGGATCGAGACCCGCGCCGTAGAAACTATGAACCTTGAGCCAGCCCGACTCACCGCCTGCTGCACCGTGGCATGATTCGCATGACACGGCCTTCAGGTTGCCTGACTTTTGTTGCGTGCCATGGCAGATAGTGCAACGATGATCCGTAGTCGCATCGCTGATGTTGAGACGCTCGGCAATTTTTTGGGCTTCGCCTTTTTCCAGCAATGACCAGGGCTTTGTCGCATGGGATGACTTTTTCCACGCGTCAACCTCAGATTTGTGGCATTCAGCGCACGTTTCGTGGCCAACAACTTTGTTGGGGTCAACGTCTTGGGCAATTTCCCATTCGGCTGCGTGTACCGTAGACATCCAGACAAGCGTGTTAAAAGCAAGCAAACGTGGGAATCGTCTGCCCATCGTAGTAAGAGAACTTCGCATAAAAGCAACAGCAATTAACTTCATCGATTTTTCCATAGCTTCCCCCAACTTAGCATTCATAGATATCTCAAGGCATGCAGGGAGGTCAATAAGTCTAAGCGTCTAAAACTAAATCACCTTTTGGGCGGCCGACACAAGCGAGGCAATTGCCCTCTTCAACTTCACAATCTGGCTTTTGATCATACACAACTTCACCCGAAATCACAGCCACCCGGCAGGTTCCGCACCCACCCGCGCAGCAGGCACTTTCTATCTCGACACCATGTTCGGCGGCAAAGTCCAAAAGACTCGTAAAATTCGCATCCCAAGCCACTTTTTTATTCGAATGAGAAAAGGTAATTTGCTGCAAAGTAGCGCTCGTCGCCTTTTCTGCGGCCTTGACGGGAGCTTTTTGCCTTGCCTTCACAGAATCCGCCCCAAAAGCTTCTATGTAAACGTCGCTTTTTGGCACTCCCCAATCCATCAGTGCGCGTGGGAAGGTCTTCATCATCTCAGGCGGTCCACAGATATAGTAGCGGTAATTATTGCTGGGCAGGTACTTTTGCAAAATTTCAACGGTCAAATGCCCTGATTCGTCGTAATCTTTTCCTCTCACTTCGTCATCATTGGGCCTGCTATAGCACATCACGAAATGCAAGTTTTCATGGTGGCTACATAGATCTTGCAGATGCTCTCGCATGATCTGGTCCTCATGGTTGCGAGAACCATAGAAGAGCCAGATTTCACGACTCGAATGAGCTGCTGCTGCAGCGTTAAACATACTCAAGACAGGCGTAATTCCCACGCCTCCACCAACGAGTACAACTGGGTGGCGATCGCCTGCGTCAATCACAAAGTGTCCACTCGGCGCTTTGACGTCAAGAACAGCACCCACTTCGACTTCATCGTGAAAATAACTCGAACCAAGCCCAGCAGGTGTCTCGGGCAAGTCAGGCGGTGGTAACGCACGCTTAATCGTCACTCGGTAGTATTCCGAATTGGGCGCATCAGAGAGTGAGTAGCAACGCACGAGCGGTTTTGGTTGATCAGCCAGATTCAATTGAAAGGTCAGATATTGGCCCGGCTTGAACCAAGGGAGTGGTTTTGTATCGCGAGGTTTGAGGTAAAAGGAACAGATGCCCTCTGCTTCCATCACTTTTTGATCGACGATGAATTTACGATGGCCACTCCAAGCTGTTTGAGCTTGTCGTTGTGACCGCAGGGCATTGGCAACCTCGATGCGCTCCCACCAGAGCAGTTGGGCAACTTTTTGTCGACGCCGGTCGAGAAGCAATGCTGTGATCGAACCGAAGCAGGCTAGCAAGAGCTGCAAAAAAACCATCCCAACAAGCACCATCCCGATGATAAGAGCAGGCGTTGACATTAACTAATGAGCTCTTGGGGGTGATTGCCTCAGGAGCGAATTGCAGAGAGGCGATATAATTTAGTCTGCTCCATCAGCCCCCCTGTGTCAAGCTGATCTGCAGATTATGAAATGAGGTAGTCGCACAACAAACGGCTTTGGTCAACGGCTGTCGGAGGACCACCGTTTAGCGCATTGTGGGCAGGCATGAAAAGTGACCCAACGGACGACCGGTACCACAGAGGTGCAAACCTCCCCTGTGGGCTGCTTTGTACACACTCGCTTTGTACAGCCATCAGGGCGGGAACCATAGGAAGTCATGTAGCCCTGCTCGACTTGGCAGCTCATACAATGACGGTAACGATGGGTAATATCGTAGTCGTAGTGTTTTTCGTGGTGGTGTTCCATATGGCACTCGCATTCTGAATCACAGGGATTCTTGTCTACAAAATGAGTAACGTCTTCGCAATGTTCATGACAAACACAATGCTCTTGGCAGCACCACTTCGAGTGAAGATTATAGAACTTGCGGCAACGATATCCCGAATGGCAAACAACACCCTTCTTTGGCCTAAATGATTGGGCAGTCGTGCACCGGTAGATTGGAACTTCAATTTCTTCTTGCGTAGTGACCAATCGTGTCACCTTCTTTACCTGCTTGCAGCCACAATGAGAACAGCAACAATCTCCGGCCATTGCCAAGGTGGCTGCTGACGAGAATACTACGAAGGAGATTAGCAGCAAGGGAATGCGAAATATCGATGGCATAATACAAGGTCCCGTTTCTTTTTGAAACTGCGCCAAATGGGCAAATCCCTTGCACAGCTCATGGTGAGACAGCCTCATGGTGAGACAGCCTCATGGTGATGTAGCTCAATACATTCTAGCTATCGTCAACAAGATGCTGTTCACCCTCTTTCCTATGAATATCAATAGGATTTTGCCGTCTGGCGAATCTGTAGTTTTAAAACTGTACGGATTACAGAAATGCTACCGGCAAGAAGAATCCGGCCTCTTTTCGATAAATTTGGGTGTGCCTCAAAAAGGTGGGGATTACTACTCTGCGGATCCTGCAGGCGGCCGAGGTAGTATTGCAGGATCGTAGACACTGCGCTTTAGTCCGTGATGCCCTAGATATACAATAGAAATAGACTAGTTTGTTGATACTGAAAGTAATGATTGCCTGCTTGCAACTTTGCAAAAAATGGCAGATGTGTTTGACAGCCATCCCTAGGCATAGGTTTACAGAGCAACTATGACTCACTTGATTGCGACAGGTATCGATGATCAGCAGCATTGGCGCCGTAAATTGCAAATGGACGAAGTCGTCCGTCTGGGTCGAGCGCCGCGTCAAGGCTGGGCAATCCCCTGGGACTTACGAATTTCTCGGGAGCACGCAGATATAAAGTTGGTCGAGTTTGGCCTGCAGGTTACGGTTCTCGAAACGGCACACAATCCCATCCTCTACCGAAATCAGCAACTCAGAGAATTTACCGCCTCTCCTGGCGAAAAGTTTCAGATAGGCCACACTATCTTCCAATTCCACGATATCGAGTCTTCCCAATCTCCCAGCACCGAGCTTTCTGAGTTTCTCTACTCAAGTCGCGATATACAAGCTCTGAAATTCAAGGATTCTAAGCGATGCCTCGAGTCGCTGTGTGAGATTCCACGGCTCATGTCCGAGACGATGTCCGATAAGGATTTTGCAACTGAGTTAGTCGGGTTACTGTTGAACGCGATGCCAAATGTTACAGTCGCTGCGGCGATACAATTTGATGACTCTGCCGATTACGATGCTCCAGAACCTAAGTTGGTGCGGTGGGACAGCGGCCGAAACTCAGAAACTCGATTCAAACCAAGCCGCCGCTTGATGGCGAAAGTACTGCAACGTCGCTGTACTGCGATTCATCTCTGGGAGGAAAATCGAAATTCTTCCAAATTCACAATGAGCGGTGATCTCGATTGGGCTTTTTGTACACCCATTCCCACCAATCAAGATCGTTGGTGCATTTATGTTTCGGGGCGTCGGACTTTTGAGGGTCTTAGTGAGGTTAACTCTCCCGTCGATCTCATTAGCGAGTTACGTTTTGCAGAACTCGTTGCCAATTTCATTGGCGCTGCTCACAAGGTGCGTTCACTAGAACGACAGCAAAGCGAGATGACCCAGTACTTCTCGCCTTCTGTTGTGGAGTCGCTATTAAAGAATCAGAGCAGCTCACTAGAACCGTCCGAGGGCATGACCACGGTACTCTTTTGTGATATCCAAGGTTTTTCTCGCAAAGTCGAACAGGCGCGTGGACAACTCGACCAATTGCTCAAGCGAATCAGTCATGCTCTCAACATCATGACGCAGAATATTCTCCGTTTTGAGGGAGTGATTGCCGATTTTCAGGGCGATTCTTCCTTGGCTTTTTGGGGATGGCCCACACCCCTTGATGATGATCCTCTTTCCGCTTGCCGCACAGCGATGGCGATACAACGTGCTTTCTACTTGGAAAATCAAGATTCCGAGCTCCCTCTTTACGGATATCACGTAAGCATCGCTATCGGCTACGGACTCGCAATTACCGGCCGCATCGGATCTGAGCAACAGACGAAAGTTGGTGTCTTTGGCCCTGTCGTGAATCTTACGTCTCGTTTAGAGAATATCTCCAAGCGAATTGGAGCCTCTATTGTCGTTGACGGCGAGATGGCCGAGATTGTTCGGAATATCCTGCCTCCGAGCGAAGCGAGGTTGCGCTTTATAGCACGCATGCGCGCACAAGGATTGGATGATGCAACCGACGTGTATCAACTACTCCCCGTTGGCATTGGCCTCGACCATATCACGGACAAAGACATCGCAATTCACGAGCAAGTAGCCCAATCCATCATTGCAGGCGATTGGGGCGAGGCCCAACAATTGCTTGCAGGGTTCCACCCTGACGATGGCCCGGCCAACTTTCTTCGCGATCTGATCGCTGACCACAACGCCACTCCTCCGGCTAACTGGGACGGTGCAATCAATTTGATTTAGAAGTAGCGACCGCCTTAACAGGAGCGGGTGAAATATCCGGGCTAGTCTTTTGGCTTGCTGCCGTCACTGCACATCTTGACGATTTTAGGGTCAAAGCGGGCAATTGGTTGAAACGTGTAAATGTCCAGACATTGTCACTTCGCAAGTATTTAGGAACTCCACGTCGAACAAACAAGTGGCTTAGCCGTTCCGTGGCGCTGGGTACTCGTTGTCCATATATCTCAGTTAATGCCGTGATCTTTGACTGATGGCGCTAACACACAACGTCATGATTCTGTTATTCTGCTGAGGATTTCTAGTGAGCCACACCGGGGTACCCATGAGCCAGGAAAAAGTGTTAGAAGCCGATCAGGAGGGCAGCTCGACTGATGGGGTGGGAGCTACCCTGGTTGCGATTCTTCTGTGCCATGTAGTTGTCGATGCGTTGGCGGCTCTCATGCCTTCGTCGCTGGGTCTGGTAGAAGCGCGGTTTTCATTGACCACCGAACAGGCGGCCTGGCTGCTGGGACTGGGCTCGCTTACCTCGGGATTGGCACAACCAATCTGCGCTGTGTTCAGCGATCGCCTGGCTACCCGACATTTAGGATCGCTCGGAGTCGGATTGGCTGCATTGGGAATCGGCGCAATATGTCTAGCCGATGGTCTTGTCGCTTTGGCAATAACTTACGCCTGCGGGATGATCGGCGTCGGCATGTTTCATCCGGTCGCCGCTTCGACGATCGGGCAACTCCGCAGTGATCGGCGCAATGCTGCGGTCAGTTTGTTTTTCGTAGCGGGCATGACAGGTGGTGCGCTCGGTGCGCTTACCTGGCCTCGTCTCTTGTCGTCTCAGTCAGGATTTCACATTTTGCCGTGGACGGTGGCACCCGTGCTGGTGATGGCACTCTTGTTACAGCGAAACTACGCTCAACTTACGCCACTCCGAAAGCACCACGAGCGTCATTTGCACCGAACATCTGCACGAACTCCTTGGGGTGGAATATTCGTCTTGTATGTGGCGGCATCGCTCAAGTTCTGCGTCAACCTTGCACTTCTGTATCTCTACGTCCGTTGGGTGCAGAGATCCTTTGGCTTGAGTAACCCGGAGTGGTCTGCCGAAGCAATCGCCGCTGCATCGGCCCCTTTCATCGGCAATCTTAACGCGTGTACCTTGACTGGAATGGCCGCCGGAGGGATATCGGCAGGTGTTCTGGTGCGTTCGGGTAGAGAAAAATTTCCGTTGATCGTGATTCCCATCCTGTTTGCTCCCCTGGTAGCCCTGTTTCCCTGGGCCTCGTTGAAAGGGGGCTATTTGCTGGCCTTCGCAGCCGGGGTTGGTTTCGCCTCGATGGTCCCGGTGACCATCGCGCTGGCTCAGCAGATGCTCCCCCACCGTCCCAACCTGGCATCGAGTCTGATGATGGGGGGCGCGTGGGCGGTAGCTATGCTCGGCCCGAGGTTCGCTGAACTTGGAGTGACCCACTGGGGAATCAACAATACCTTCTATCTTACGGCGGGCGCCCTGGCTATCTCCGGAATAGTCTGCATCGCAATCCGCAGTCCAAGGGAAGTGTGACGTCGCAAAGCCTTGCCATGCTTCTTAGGCAAGAGTTACCTTACCCACATGGTTCGGCAAGTCATGCTAGATGCGGCCAGTCGTCAGCGCGAGCATATACGGTAGTGTCAGAACTTCTAAACTGGAATTTAAAGTGAAAAAAGGTGCCAAAGTCATTGATACAAAGCTGGAATGAGATCACCCTCTATTTCAAAAGTAGAGAGGCTTGTCCACAGTAGCCTTGGCGAAGATGGATGCGGGGGAGTATGTTAGCGGTTGGCGCTAGACGATTGCGACAGCGTGTCAAACACTCTTCCTGCAAGCACTTTCATAAAACTTGTGGCTGCAATTTTCTAATTACGAGATTCTGGAGAAGGCTTCGATGTGCAAGACTGCTACTCTGATCGTTTTGATTTTGTTGTGCTTTGTGCCCTCGGTGGGCGTTGGGGTCCAACTGGCGCGTGACGGCAAGGCCGCTGCGGTCATTGTGCCTGCGAATTGGCAGCCGCGGCCCACCGTGGCAATCGGCGGCATCTCTCTCAAGTCGGCAGGTCGCGAGCTTTTCGCCGAGACGTTCCAGGGGATGATTGACGAGTCGCTCGAATCGTTTGGTTTCAGCAACACCCAAGGTTCGCACGTAGTCACGTACCTGGGCAACAAACTCGGCTACGGGGTACGGGCACGTTCCGGTGGCAAGGATCGCTTTGGAGCATTGTCGGAAAAGCAGTTGCCAAATCCTCATACGATTACGGAAGACGCACCGCTCGAACTACAGTTTGTCCTCGTGCTACCGGCCGACAGGAGTGAGGAGTCGTGGGTGAGTGTGCAACTCCGCACGGATGAAGGAAAGCGATGGACGCACGGCATTGTGGTCACGCCGTCGGGCGAAGTCGTATTTGCTCCCGCTGCCGAGCCGCGTGATCCGGATCGTATGACGCTTCCGGCGGAAGCTGGCCGCGTGCTCGACATGAAAATGGAGTTGACCGCCAAGTCCTGTCTCTAATACACATCTGA
>CAWWCC010000136.1:0-8119 GCA_963935315.1 uncultured Planctomycetaceae bacterium
CACAAGGAGTATCGTCGGCAGCGTCAGATGTGTATAAGAGACAGGGTAAATCCTGGCAACATTGGCCCGATGTCTTCATGGTACTTTGGTTGAGCCGTGGCAGTTACGGCAGCATACGTCCGACCATGAAAACCACCTGTGAAAGTTATTATTTTGTAGCGTCCGGCAGGTGTGTGTAACCGGGCTAACTTGATGGCAGCTTCATTGGCTTCCGCACCAGAGTTGCAGAAAAAGGCTTGACCTCCAAAGCTTCTTTCGCTCAGCAATTCAGCCCAGCGGCCTTGGGATTCCAGGTACCAGGTGTTCGGAACATGGATCAGCTGAGCAACTTGCTCCTGGATGGCTGACACGATGGGAGGTGGGCAGTGGCCCAGTAAATTGCACCCCCAGCCCGGGAAAAAGTCGAGATATCGATTGCCCTGATCGTCCCAAACCTGGGAACCCTCGCCCCTTACCAAAGCTATCGGATAACGGCCATAGTTCGGGATGACATGTTCATCAAAAAGCCTGAGTGTGTCGGACGCGATGGTTGTTTTGGTAGATGGAGTCACAGCGCTTATTCGTCGGCGACAATTTCTGTGCCGACCCCTTGGTTGGTATAAATTTCTAGCAATAGAGAATGTCGTAAACGCCCGTCAATAATATGGATCTTATGAACACCCTTGCTCAATGTGTCGAGACAGGCCTCGACTTTGGGAATCATACCAGATTCGACACTTCCATTTTTGATGAGTTCGCGAGCAGCTTTCGAGGAAAGCGAATGGATGAGAGAATCGGGGTCTTCCTTGTCCCTGCGTACACCGTTTATGTCGCTGAGAAAGATCAGCTTCTCAGCTCCAACCGCTTGGGCCACAGCTGTGGCTGCCGTATCGGCATTGACGTTGAGTCGCTCACCCGTCTCGGTTTCGCACATGGAGGGTATGACGGGAACTTGACCTGCGTAGGTAAGATTGTCGAGTGTCAGTCGATCAACGCGTGTGACACATCCTACAGCGCCTAAATCGACTGGTTGCCCCTCTTCGTCCTGAAGTTGCAGCTTTTCACCGAACAGGACATTATTGTTTGTGCCTGCAAAGTTAAGCGGCATGGCGCGACCGCCATATTCCTCGATCCTGGCAGCTAGTGACTCATTGACTTCGCCAGCCAAAACACGCTGGACGATATCGAGAGTCGTGCTATCCGTGTAGCGTCTGCCTTGGATGAAATGGGGCTCGATATTCGCCTCTTTCATTGCGCGGCTAATCGCAGCACCCCCACCATGGACGACAATTGGTCGCATGCCGACGGTTTCCATGAACACGATATCTACAAGCAGATGACGTAGAGCTTCAGGGTCTTCCATGACACTGCCACCGAGCTTGATAACCGTGATCTTATCTCGGAAACGACGGATCCAGCCCATCGCTTCGATGAGCACATCAGCCTTTTCTATTGCGTCTTGCAAGACGGGTTTCCTTTGCGTAGTCGGAGTTCCGAGAGGTTCTAGGGTGGCAACACTCACAGTCGGCCTGGGAGGGTGGAGGGGGTAGATGGGGCAAACGAATCTTGCATTTTAGGCTTCTCCGGCTAGTGGCGAAAGTGGTCATGGGAGGGGTCTGTGCGGGTTTGCCCGTATTGGATTGGGGAGGGAAATTCTGTTAAATCCGTCAGGGTTAGGCAGATTCCCTTGGATTCGAGTCAATTCCTACCATGTTCAGGCCCACTCTATTTCATTTGCTGTTGCTGTGATAGCTTCGATGTTCCTTAGTACTTTTGGCCTTTCCTGGCCGCACCACGAGCTGGGGGTGATCCTGGTGTGTCCAACTGGGACCTCCATTCGCCGGCCTTGGGAAAACGGAGACCGCCTCGCCACGAAATGGCTGGAAGCTTAAGAGCAGACCCTTGGCAGCCCGTGTCGGTTCATGGCAAGATACTCAGACCCCTCGTACTCCATGGATCACGAGTTATTGATGTCTAGATCACAGGATTGTCTGGCTATCGTGCTGGCTGCCGGCAAAGGCACACGTATGAAGTCAGAGCTGCCCAAAGTGCTGGTACCCGTATGTGGACGACCCATGGTGCGGTATGTGCTTGACGCTTTGCAAGCCGCGGGGATCAAACGGACCGTCGTGGTAGTTGGCTATCAAAGCGAGCAAGTGCAAGAGGAATTGGCCCAGGTAACGGGTCTTGAGTTTGTCCAACAACATGAGCAGCTTGGCACAGGGCACGCAGTGATGATGTGCCGCCAGCAATTGGACGGACATCGGGGGCCCGTTCTCGTGTTGGCAGGCGATCAATGCATGGTGCAGGCCAGTTCGATACGAAAATTATTAAAACTCTTTCAGGCGGAACAGCCCGCTTGTTTGCTGGGGACTGTAGATCGTGAAGACCCGACAGGCTATGGGCGCATTGTGCGCGATGCAGCGGGTAATTTTGCCGGCATCGTCGAAGAAAAAGATGCAACCGATTCGGAGAGGGCAATCTGTGAGGTGAATGTGAGCACTTATGCGTTTGATTCCCTGGATTTATTGGTATCGTTGGAAAGAATCAGCGATGAAAACGCTCAAGGTGAGTACTATTTAACCGATTGCCCAGCACTTATGCTGGCGAAAGGCAAAAAAGTACAGGCCCATAAAGTGCTCCAACCCCGTGAGGCACTCAGCATTAATAGTATGGAGGAGCTTCAGGAGGTGGAAGAAGCAATGAGGGGTGAGGGAGTGTAAGTTGGTGTGAGAGGTAAGGCGACCCCGTTTTCAAAGCGAGAGACGTTTTTTGTTATGGAGTTGTGGCTTCATTTATTGGCTTTAGGGAATCTTAAGGACTATCCATGTCGGATTTAAAGTTATTTAGTGGCAATGCGAATCTGGCCCTGGGGCAGTCCATCGCCGAGTATTTAGGCGTCTCGCTAGGAGCGATTTCCTTGGGATCCTTTCCCGATGGTGAGACTTCTTGCAAGATCGATGAAGATATTCGTGGACGTGATATTTATTTGATCCAACCTACATGTCCACCAACGAACGAAAGCCTGATGCAGCTTTTAGTCATGATTGACAGCTGTAAACGGGCCAGCTCAGATCGAATCACTGCGGTGTTGCCTTATTTTGGCTATGCCAGACAAGATCGCAAAGATGAGGGACGTGTGCCCATTACGGCCAAGTTGGTAGCCAATATGATTTCGATGGCAGGTGCTGATCGTGTACTAACGATGGATCTGCATGCTGCCCAGATTCAGGGTTTTTTCGATGTGCCCGTCGATCATCTCTACGCTGCTCCAGTGCTCAATGAGCACTTTCTCAAGATGAATATTCCGCAAGAGGAGTTGGTTATCGCGAGCCCCGACGAAGGCAGTATCAAGCGGGCTCTTGGACACGCCAAGCGTTTGGGAGGTACGGTGGCGATCATCGACAAGCGCCGCACGAGTGCTGAGACTACGGTCCAGGAGAACGTGATTGGGGGGCCTGTCGACGGCAAAACCGTGGTAATGTTTGACGATATGATAAGTACTGCCGGGTCAATTTGTGGGGCGGCAAAAGTTCTTAAGTCCTTTGGGGCTCATGAAATTCATGTGGCGACCACCCATGCCGTCTTGTGTGGACCTGCGGTAGAAAGGCTCAGAGAGGCCGATTTGGCCAGTATTGTCTGTACGGACTCAATTCCTTTGACCCCGGATCAGGTGCTCCCTCAGGTGGAGGTCCTCTCGATTGCCCCACTGCTGGGTGAAGCGATTAAGCGAATCCACCGCAATGAGTCGGTAAGCCGGCTTTTTTCCTAAAAAGAGAGCTATAGAAAGCCCCAAGATAGCCGGTTGGATGGGGTTGAAATTCGCGTGAAATAAGGCAGAATCATAAGTTTGCCAGTCGTTAATGCCCCGGCGGGGGTAGCTGCCTGGGAGAGTCTCCAGGCGCGCCCGTCGACAAACTGGGAGCACCCAACCAAAAACTGGGAGCACCCAACGAAAAACTGGGCGTGCCCGTCGATAAAACAGAGGATCTGATGTCGGATTTACTTGAAGTTGAGCCACGTACCGCGCTTGGAAAATTGAACAACCGTCGTTTGCGTCGTAGTGGCAAGCTGCCTGCAGTCCTCTATGGACATGGTCAGGAAGTCGTCAATCTAACCGTGAATGCGGACCAGTTGGAAGGGTCGTTACGCCACGGTGCACATCTGGTTGATCTTAAGGGTGCAGCAGATGGGCAGGCACTGCTGCAGAATGTTCAATGGGATACATTTCAGATATCCGTGCTGCATGTTGATTTATTGCGAGTCGATGCTTCTGATCGCGTCAAAGTTGAGATCCCTCTGCTACTGCGAGGTGAGGCTCCTGGTGTTGGCGAAGGAGGTGTCGTTGAACATTTGCATCATACGGTCGAAATCGAAACAAACGCTTTAGCTATCCCTGACAATTTGCATGTCAGCATCAATGAATTACACATAGGTTCTTCGCTCAAGGCTGCAGACATTGAAGATTTACCGGAAGGGGCCATCGTATTTACAAAAGAGGTACTGGTCCAATGTGTTGAAGCCAAAGTGCTGGATGATAAAGATGAGGATGCAGCAGAAGGAAGTGTTGGTGCAGAACCAGAAATTATTGGGCAAAAAGCAAGCGAAGAAGAATCGGCAGACTAGTTTTTTAGTGGAGGGCAATTTGGGTCGGGTTGCTTGTTGAGTCTGGTCTGCATGGCAACAAGTCCCTGGGGGAAATAAGTCCCTAGGAGAAGTGATCGACTGTATTGTGGGCTGACGGGTTCGTGGGGCCACGAGTGGATCGTAAGTCACTGGATTGTAGCAGGGTAGCCAGTAACAGAATTTGTCAGTAACAGAGTTAGCCATTAGCTGAGTTAGCCACAAGCTGGGGGGCAAGCGACAGTAGACCGCTGGGATGTTGTTGGTATGAAACTGGTTGTCGGGTTAGGGAATCCAGGGAAAAAATACGAAAATACACGCCACAACGTGGGCTTTACGGTAATGCACAAACTGGCTGAACGCCATGCTGCAGGGCCTGGCAAAAACAAGTTTGAAGGAGAGTTGCAGGAGTGCCTGATAGGAGACGAGCGAGTCTTGCTCCTGATGCCTCACACGTACATGAATCGTAGTGGTATCAGTGTGAGGCAAGCACTCGACTTTTACAAAATACCACAGGAAAATCTGCTCCTGGTTTGCGACGATTTTAATCTTCCATTAGGAAAGGTCAGGTTGCGAGCCCATGGGACAGACGGAGGACAAAAAGGGCTTGCTGACACAATTAGACAATTGGGGACAAATGAATTTTCTCGATTGCGATTTGGTATAGGCCCCGTCCCTGAGCAATGGGATCCGGCCGACTTTGTGTTGGGGAAATTTAGTAAGAGCGAGCAAGAGTTATACGCCATCGAAGTGGTGCGTACAGCAGAAGCAGTTGAAACCTGGGTCAATCAAGGTATTACACAGGCAATGAACTTATACAACGCCGCTAGATCATGAACGCTGTGGCATAATACGTGAATGGGTCGCAGGACTGCGTCGTCACGCATATACGGTAGGACAGATACGAAATTAATCAATAACGCAGAGTGAATTCGATGCTCATGTATTGGATTTCGATGTTCTGCAGCGTAAATATAAGAACGAGTAAAAACTATCGACTTTTAGGAGAATAATTTTGGCTGATAATACGGCAGTCTACGAAGGCATGTTTATCCTTGATGCCAACAAGTTGGCACGTGATCAAGATGGTTTAACAAGCCAGGTGAATGGTCTCATCGAAGCCGCTGGTGGGCAAGTAGAAGTAAGTCGCCTGTGGGAAGAGCGACGACTGGCTTTTCCGATCAAAGGACAGCGGAAAGGTGCCTACTGGATCACCTATTTTCGTGTGTCTACACAGAATTTGGTCGAACTATCCCGACAATGTGAATTAAATGAAGGTATTTTGCGTCAGCTATTTGTAAGACTTCCCGATGCTTTGGTGGAGCCCATCTTGGAGCATGCCAAGGGGGCTAAAGTTCTTACACCGGTAGCTGATGTTGAAGCAACGCCCGAGGAAGTGACGGCTTCCTAGCCGTCCAATTTCACTTTTTTACTAGAAGCATTTGTGTTTTGTGCGGCAATTTGCTACCCTGGACGGCATGGGGGTACAGATGTTCAGTAACGGTGATTTCACTAG
This sequence comes from uncultured Planctomycetaceae bacterium, assembly GCA_963935315.1. GTDB lineage: Bacteria > Planctomycetota > Planctomycetia > Pirellulales > Lacipirellulaceae > Bythopirellula. The sequence continues at coordinate 6,119 of CAWWCC010000136.1, forward strand.
GAAGGAAAAATTATGGCTAGCTACAATCGCGTTGTCTTGATGGGCAATCTTACACGGGACCCCGAACTCAGGTACATCCCCAGCGGTACTGCTGTTTCAGAAATTGGATTGGCAGTTAACGATCGAGTTAAAAAAAACGACCAATGGGTCGATGAAACAACTTTTGTTGATGTCACCTTGTGGGCTCGAACTGCAGAGGTGGCTAATGAATATCTCAGCAAAGGCTCAAGCGTTTTGATCGAAGGGCGTCTCAAGCTGGATACTTGGGAAAAAGACGGACAAAAAAGATCCAAGCTTCGTGTCGTCGCCGACAAAATGCAGATGGTGGGTGGACGCAGTGGAGGGGCCTCTGATAGTAGGGTCTCTGGGGGAGGTCAAAATTTAGCCAGTGAAACGAATTCGAGTAGTCATGAATCTGGAAGTCAGTCCTATGTCAGCCAGTCTTCAGAAAGCTACGGGTCTTCAGGAGCTCAGCCTGCGCCATCGGTACCACCAAGTGACGAAATACCATTTTAGCGAGTACAGTTTGGCAGTATAGCTTTGGCCAGTACAGTTTTGGCCAGTGCAGTTTAGAGCAACCGGTACATTACAGATATTATTACGTTACGAATTTAGATGCATTAACGCAAAGAACCAATTCCCATGAATGCAAAATTAAAAAAACGTGTCCCCAAACGTTCGAATCGTCTGCCCAAAGGCCCTCAGGGTGGTATTGAGCTATTGCTCATTCATAGTGTTGAGGATCTGGGGGATCAGGGAGATGTTGTCGAGGTACGTCCCGGATTTGCCTACAACTATCTAATTCCTCAAGGATTAGCCACCTTTGCCACTGAGCATCACAAACGCATGGTCGAGAAGCATCGTACCAAGCTGCAGGCAATGGAGAAGGCGCATCAGGCGGATTTGCGTAAGCAGGCTGCAGAAATTGCCAAACAGAGCATTACCATCGAAGCCAATGCGACTGACGAAGGACATCTGTATGGCAGCGTGGGTGCTCCAGAGATCGTTGCGGCACTCAAGAAGAGCGACATTAACATGAAAGTAGATCAAATCCGGTTAGAAGGTCTGCTTAAAGAACTTGGCCTCTACACGGTCAATTTTCGCTTGTCGAGCGAAGTTGAAGGTGAACTTAAAGTGTGGGTGGTGCCGACAGTTGGCGCTGAGGACTAATGCTCGTGCAGTAGGACGATTTTTCAGTGGACCCGCAGACTTTGGGAGCGAGGGGACCTTGGCAACCATCGAACGGAATCAACCGCGTAAGGGCCAGGCTGGTCCAGGTAAGGCCCAGGAATCTTCTCTGGAACGTCAACTTCCAAGAAATCTCGAGGCGGAGCGTGCCGTCCTGGGGAGTATCTTGCTTCTGCCCGAAGTGTTTGACGAAGTCGCTCTTGTCATTCGTGGGCAAGATTTTTATGACGACGCCAACCGTATTCTTTACGAGCATCTCCTGCAGATGCATGATGGTGGACAGCAGATAGATCTTATGCTCTTGGTCGAACGGTTACGTACTGCAGATCAGTACGATTCGATCGGAGGAGCGGCATATTTGGCCGAAGTTGGCCAGCAGGTACCGACAGCTGCACATGCGGTCTACTATGCCGGCATCGTCGCTGATAAGAGTGTGCTGCGCTCGTTAATACACGCAGGTACAGATATCCTGCATGACGCTTACGATCCAACTGCCGATACGCGTGATATGCTCAGCAAAGCTGAAGAAAAAGTCTTTGGCATTTTGGAATCTCGCGGATCTGGTGAAGTCAAAGTCATCAGCGAGGTGTTGCAGGAATCGCTCGATCGTATCGATGCCCGGATGGACCAGCAGCATGCTTTTGGAGGTCTGGAAACGGGCTTTGACGATTTTGATCAGATGACTGGCGGTTTGCAGAACTCTGAGTTGATCATCCTGGCTGCCCGACCGAGTATGGGCAAAACGGCACTCGCAATGAATATGGCCGAGCACATTGCACTTGCAGGGCAATCACCGGTCCTCTTTGTCAGCCT
>CAWWCC010000137.1:0-8119 GCA_963935315.1 uncultured Planctomycetaceae bacterium
TCGCCTCGCAACTTCAGCTGATCGGCCACGATAATACTTTGCCATTACAGGAATCCGTATGGCAGCGACCAGAAAAGAGAGTGAGAAAAAATAGCGAATTGAACTTGTCTCACGAACAGCTTGTGCAACGCCCCTACCTCTTCTGTAAATCACCCACATCACTGCAATTAAAAGTACCAGCGTCAGGCAGAGTCCAAACCATTTCCATACCGGTGTGCCAAACAATGTACGAATCATCCAATTTGGCATTGTATGAATCCACTTATCCGGAATCATCCAACCTGCATCTAATAAATACCAACGGTATATTCCTGGTGTCCCTGCTGGCGTGATGGAAGATCTTGTACCAAAAAGTAAAAATCCTTGGCCCGATCGACCGTATCGGGATCAAATAGATACTCACCCTGCATCGGTCCACCCAAGACACGTGCGATGGCAATTTCAGTGCCTGGTATTCTCCACCGCTGCAAGAGCTTGCTGTCGTCACTCCCCTTCAATTGCTCCACATCTGAAATCTCTTCCCACATAGACGCATCCAGGCGATCCAGGGTCTCCTTTAAACAGACAGCCAATTCGCTGGCAACACCACGCTGCAATGCGGGTGGGACTTTGCTAAGATCAAGACAACCAATAATTCTGCGAACCTTTGAATCCACACGCTCGTTGTATTCTCCCTTTTTCAGCATTTCTACGTAAAGACCATCCTAAGCTGAAATAAAGCTCTCAAGTGTCGCACGAGGATTTGAGGTATCAGATGCCTCCAAAGGCTGCCCCCAGGCAGGTAGACTCAGTCGTATTGTTAAAAAGACACAACACAACAAAGAAAGGCGACATTATGGTTCATCATCACGTAATTTGTTGCCACAAAAGAATACAAGCGGACAACTATTGATCTCTGCACTTCGTAAAATGAACCTGGCAATCTCCGGCAACCCTCACCTTCCCACTGGAAATTGATTGCTCCAATAACCCATAGGCTGCGTAAGCACTAATGATCCTACTATAATCAAAGCGATACAGAGATAGAATCCAACTCGAAATATTGATCGCCACTAATTATTATCTCCACTGGTTAAACAGGTCAGACATTGCGAAAACTTATCTTTGGTTGCGGATACCTGGGAAAACGCGTTGCCAAGCAATGGCTTGATGCAGGGGCCACCGTTTATGTTGTGACTCGTTCACCTGGTCGTGCCCAGGAATTATGTGATGAGGGATTTCTCCCCCTGATTGGCGATGTTGCCGACGCAAATACGCTTCATGACTTGCCAGCTGTCGATACCGTACTCTTCTCCGTAGGCTATGAACGTCCAAGCGTCCAATCGATTCACAGCGTCTACGCCGGCGGTCTGAAAAACGTACTCCGTGCCTTTTCTGATTCTGAACAACCGTTGATCTATATCAGCACCACTGGAGTCTATGGCCCAGCTGGAGGCGGGTGGATTGACGAAACAACTCCAACCAATCCGCAGCGAGAAGGTGGCAAAGCGTCACTCGCTGCAGAACAACTGTTGGAACAAAGACCGAATAGTCTCATTCTGCGTTTTTCGGGCATCTACGGCCCCAATCGCATACCCTATCTGGAAAACCTGCGAGAGGCCAAACCCATCTCAGCACCCAGCGAAGGCTGGCTGAATCTGATTCATGTCGAAGATGGTGCAAAAGTCGTACTGGCAGGTGAAACGTGGGCACATTCGCAACCGGAGAAACAATCGGTTTTTTGCGTCAGTGATGGCAATCCGGTAATCCGAAGTGAGTACTATCATGAAGTAGCTCGCCAAATAGGAGCTCCAATCCCTACCTTTACGACGCCCGACCCCAATTCACCAGCTGCTGCCCGGGCTCGGTCAGACAAACGCGTCAACAATCGCAAAATGATCGATTCCTTCCATGTCGAGCTGAACTATCCCTCGTACCTGCAAGGACTTGCGGCTATCTTAGGTAGCAACCCTTAGAGATTCCAGGAATAAGGAAGTTCTGTAGCCTCAATACTGTTGAGAATGAATGTCGTTTGGGGCAAAACTGGCTATTTCATCCTGGCTATCCTGATTTCTTCTCGTACCGGCCGTTGCATAGCGAGGGGTAAGCCCCGTAGAATCGCCTTCACTTTATTAACGTATTCGCCAATCTCTCATTTCCCAGACCCTCTCACCCTTCCCCCTTCGTCACGATGCTTCAGCGAAATCCTCTATTCCCCAATGTCATTGAGCTTAACCACCAGGCAAGGCGGAGAATTACCTGCAGTGCTTACCTGATCTATGACGAATCCCAGTGGACTTTATTTGACATCGGATACGAAGATGCCGTTGATGACTGCATCGAGTTGATTCGTGAGCTTGATTTCCCATTTAGCAAATGCAAGACACTCATTGCCTCGCATGCTGATGTTGATCACATTCAGGGACTTGCCAAAGCCAAGCAAATTCTCAAAACGTCTGTGACCAGCCATCCGCAGGCAGCCAAGTATCTTGAATCAGGTGACAAACTGTCGACTTTTGCCGAAATTACGGCCCAAGATATCCATTTAGATATGCCACCCGTAACCGTAGAACATCGGGTTCAGGACGGTGACATCATCCAAGTTGGCAACCTGCAACTAGAAGTATGGCACACCCCCGGACATACGGATGGACAGCTATCCTTGCGTATGGGCAACCTGCTCTTTTCTGGAGATAACATTTTTCGAGATGGCTGTGTCGGCGCTATCGATGCTCACCATGGCAGTAGCATACCGGATTTTCTGGCGTCGTTGAAACGAATCCAGGCAAGTGATGTTGATTGGCTACTCCCTAGCCACGGCCCCGTGTTTCGCAAAGACAATGATCTCATTCAAGGTACGATCGACCGCCTGGAAGGCTACCTGCATATGGCCGACTTCGGCACCTGTGCCATTGATTGGCCACTGATGGATCAGTGGGAAGCTGAACTCGTCTCAGGAAAAATTCCGGAAAACTGATTTATTCTTTTCGTCCAGAAAATTTCGAAACGCAATGGTCGCAAAGAGGATGCCTTCTGAAGTTCACTCTTGGTAAAGTCCAGGAAACGGGTTTTAAGCTCCAGTGCCCAAACTGCGTACTCCAAGCGGCCAGAATATTAAGCTGCTTTTAGAATCGACCCAACTACTGGACGTGCTTCGGCACCACTCCAACGCCGCAAAGCAACCGCTGCCAAATGGCCACCAAAAGCAATTGACAGCTTTAAAGCGTGTTCAAAATCTTGAGACCTTCCTACAAGCGGCAGATAATCAAGATCGCATTCAGGATCCGGATGTGTAAGGTTTAACGTGGGTGGAGCAAATCCGTCACGTAGCGCCATCACCGTTATCGCTAATTCCATAATCCCTGCCGCATTGAGTAAATGCCCCAACATCGATTTTGTGGAACTGACACATACTTGATCGGCTGCCTTGCCCATTGCGGTGCGTATTCCACGCGATTCCATCACATCATTTAGCTTGGTACCAGTGCCGTGGGCATTGATATATCCAATATTTGCGGGACTTATCCGCGCACCTAATAAAGTTTCGTCAATCAAGCGATGCAATGCATGGCTATCACTGGTAACGCCGGTAATATGATGGGCTTCGCTTAAAATACAACCGCCGACAATCTCAGCGTAGATGGGAGCTCCCCTTGCCACAGCATGGCTTTGCCTCTCCAGAACAATCATGGCAGAACCTTCACCCAGCACAAAACCCGAGCGATTGGCATCAAAAGGGCGACAAGCTTGAGCAGGGTTTTCGTGATTGGCAAGAACTCTCATGTTGTAAAAACCGGCTGCCAACAACGGGTGGATCATTTGAGCACAACCAACAAGTGCCAAATCGCATTGATTACTTTGAATAGCCCTTAGCGCCCCCAATGTTGAAACCGTTCCACTGGCACAGGCCGCCGAGTGACTTAGTCGAGGACCATTCAGGTCAAAGCGATTGGCTATCAGTGAACAAGTAGAATTCGGCAAGAAACGATTGCACCAGGGCTCATACGATTTTTCCTTCAAATCTTTGGTACGTAAATTGGCAATTCCAGGCGTATCGCCAACATTGGGAGAAATAGCACAAGCAAAGCGATCCAGGTTAACTCTAGAAAGTTCGAGTTGACTATCACGTAAAGCTTCTTCGGCCGCTTGTAAACCAAGTGGTCCGTAGCGCGTATCTCCAGCTTCAATATCCAAGTCGGACACCGTGGCACCTAGCAACGTATCGCCAGAGAACCCCAGCAAGTTTGCCATCCTCCTCACTCCACTGCGTCCCGCACAAACGGCTTGCCAGGTCGCTTCACGATCATTACCTACCGATGAGATCATTCCGACGCCGGTAATAACAACTTTGTCTACCATAAGCTTGATTAATTTTTACTGCGCACCAACCACCAGAGACACGAAGAGAACTATAGACATTGGTTCGGCAACAGGCTGCCTTGCTGGTCAAGGATGAAGAGGGATGAGCCGACATAAATAGGAGTTTCTTAACCCCATTACCATGCCGATATCCGCATATCTCTCAAAATGATGGTAAATTACTCTTCGTTGGTGTGTATGCATCCGCATATTTCCTCGAAATATTGCCCGTCATTCCTGCTCTAGCAGGTGCCGCCAATCTTGGGGACCCCACCAGCTGGCAGTGCCTTGCGCTAAATACCCTGAATCCATGACGGATCCGGCTACATAGAAGACTGTGCCAGGGAGGGATCGTGCAAATCAGGCACACCCTGCCAATTGAACTTTCGCCATCTTAGCCATTTTGTCATACTCTGCCCCTTCAATTTTTATCCTGGAGAGGTGCGTTCCATGCAGGTTTTTTTTTCGGTGGGTGAACCGAGCGGTGATCTCCATGGTGCCAATCTGATTCGATCTCTGCAAAAGCGTAACCAGGATTGGAAATTTGTGGGCTATGGAGGACCACGAATGGCGGAAGCGGGATGCCAATTGCATACCGACCTCACCCAATTGGCTGTCATGTGGATTACCCAGGTGCTCGTTCACATTCGTACATTCCTCAAACTCGTCTCCCGCGCTGACCAGTATTTTGAGACCAATCGCCCGGACCTGGTCGTACTCATTGATTACCCCGGTTTCAACTGGTGGATCGCTCGTAAAGCCAAGGCTCGAGGCATCCCAGTCGTCTACTATGGCACGCCTCAACTATGGGCCTGGGCCAGTTGGCGTGTAAGTAAAATGCGTCGTTTTGTCGACCATGTACTATGTAAACTGCCTTTTGAGGAACCGTGGTTCCGCCAACGGGGTTGCCGGGCAACCTTTGTAGGCCATCCCTATTTTGACGAACTTAAAACACGCAGTATTGACGAAGATTTTGTTTCGCAGCAGGCCAACGACCGACTCGTGGTTTTACTACCTGGCTCCCGGGATCAAGAGATCAAATGGAATCTTCCCCCATTTTTGCAAGCAGCAAAACTGATCAAAAAGCAAGTGCCTGATGTCAAGTTTGCTATTGCGATTTACAAACAATCACAACGGCGTCACGTACAAAACATAGTCAAACAAAGCGGACTAGAGGTCGAAATGCACGTAAATCGTACGGCAGAGTTGATCCAATCTGCTCATTGTTGTCTGGCCTGCTCTGGATCGGTTTCTTTAGAACTGCTTTATCACTCGAAACCTTCGGCCATCCTTTACCAGATTTCAAAGGCCGGATACCTGATGCAATGGATCTTCCGAAAAGTACGCTATATCACGCTAGTTAACCTACTGACTGCTGAAAATCCTTTTGCGGACGGATCTGCCGGAAACTATGATTCCCAGGATCCACAAGACAAGCATGTGTTAATGCCAGAGTACCTAACCTGTATTGATCGCTCCCCCGCATTGGCAGGCCATGTGGTCGCATGGCTGACAGACGAGGCACAACATGAGCGAATCGTGAAAGATCTCACCATCCTTAAAGAACAAGTTGCCCAAGGAGGAGCTTCTGAGCTCGCGGCTGAGTACATCACCCAACTAATGCAAGCAAGCGTGAACCCCGCACAGGCAGCTTAAAGAAAGTTCATCCCTTATTTGTTCTTAGTGTGGCAGCTGAGGAAACCAACATTGATTCTTGCTGAACCTGCCCCCAGTCAAGGCGACATTCACTTCCGTCTCTTAGGGATACCGGTCCGTGTTCATCCCTTCTTCTGGGTAATCTCCTTGTTGATTGGACTCCAATCAGATCCCTTACCATCAAAAGTTCTGCTCTGGGTCATTGCCATGATGGTATCAATCCTGGCACATGAGATCGGACATGCACTAATCCAACGGCATTACGGCGGTCACCCACAAATTGTCCTGCATGGTTTGGGAGGCTTGGCGATTTGCGGTGACTGCAATCGCTCAACACGCTCTCAAATACTGATTTCTCTGGCAGGTCCAGGAGCCGGATTTTCACTTGCCGCCTTGATTGCTATAGGAATAAGCCTGGTTGGGCACCCAGTTGGCCTCTACTCCCTCCCCCAATCGAATCCCTTTGACAATCCTGACGGACTAAGGCTGTTCGGAATCTGGTTGATTTGGGAAGGATTTGGCTCGCCTCACGTCAATTTGATGCTGCAAAACCTATTTTTTATCAATATTCTCTGGGGAGCGATCAATCTGTTACCCATTTACCCACTCGATGGAGGTCAAGTTGCCCGAGAAATCTGTCTCCTGGGCAATCCGCGCTCTGGAATGATCCTCTCCTTGCAAATATCAATGGTTACGGCGATCGGAATGGTTTTAGTTGGACTATCTCTCAAGAGTTTCTTTGTTGCTATCATGTTTGGCTATTTCGCTTTTTCCAGCTACAAAACAATGGAGGCCTACCGTGCAAGTAGTTGGTAACCATAAAAAGCACCATATCTAGCGACAAACTGCTTTGAATGACGCGTTTCAACAAGATGCATGGTCTCACATTGAGACTCCACCACCTCTTCATAAGTTCGTCATGTTGGGCGCTAGTAATCTCACGCGTGCTCTCCCCACAGCAATTTCACTTGCACTAAGCACCTACAAGAGACCAATCGCATTTTACGTTGCGAAAGGTCATGGTCGCTCTTACGGAAAAGTCTCGAATTGTTTGGGAAGAAAAATTCCAGGAATTTTTCAATGTGGTATTTGGAGAACTTTGCCTTGCGAAAATCGCGTGCCAATTTACGCATGGCTTACCGATATTGGCAACGACCTGGCATATGAAGAGCCTGTCCAACAGGTTCTGGGATGGGTCGAAGCATGTGTTGATCGTTTACAAACTCGCGGCGCGCGGATTGTAATTGCAGACTTGCCAATCGATGTTTTAAAAACTATCAACACGACACAATATCGCGTGATGCGCTCCCTATTATTCCCACATTGTCGCCTTGATTGGCCCACCATGCTTCGTCGTGCAGAGCAGCTTAGCCAACATCTTCATACGTTGGCAAAAACTCGAAAACTATCTGTTTTTACAGGAGAAAACTCCTGGTATGGCTGGGATCCCATCCATCCCCGTCGCAAATACCTGGGCGATCTCTGGCGTGGCTTACTGCAACCCGTATTGGACCAGCAAGTCATAACGGATCCAAATCTGAAAGGGATCCTTTGGGGATCTTATGTTCGTGGATTAAGGCCCGAACAATGGTCATTCTTATCATTTTCGAGACGTGCCTCACAACCACAAGGCAAGTTACACGACGGTTCAAGAATTTTTCTGTACTGAATAGATATTTTTTTGTTTTCAGGACTTCCTGATGACAAAAAATCGAACTTACCACACCTCTGAAAGGAATTTTTTTTTCGAACTAAGCAATTTTTTCTCAAAAATGTGTTGCACAATTTCGATGAATTCGTACAAATACGACGAATGGTTTATGTCGATACGGGAACTTCACGTTCTTTTTTCACAGGCAAGCATTGGAATTAATGATTTCGTGCATTCAAATTGAGGTGACTGAAACTTTGTGAAACGTCGTGCCGCCCTGGACGGGTGTCACGTTTTCTTAGGGGTGTCTTTGTTTTTTATTTGACTGATGTTGTATTGCATTAGTCGTCCGAGGCACCGCGAACCCTTTATGGAGGATTGACAGTGGCTAAGAAAAAGAGAGCTGCCAAGAAAAAGGTAGCTACTGTCTCTTATACACATCTGACGCTGACGACGATACTCCTTGTGTAGATC
>CAWWCC010000138.1:0-8068 GCA_963935315.1 uncultured Planctomycetaceae bacterium
GTAAATGGAGGTGCCAAACTGCCATTGCTTGTAGAAGAGTTTGCACTCCCTCCTCTGTGAATGGAGGGCCCTGTAAGTATGGAAGTTTCCTGCGAATTCGTAGGTGGAGAGATCGAATTATTCTTTTTGTTGCCAAATAGTTCGCGTGCCTGGGCCTGGACGGCTTGCCCTAAATTACGCGGCTGCTCGTTTCCAGGGGGTAAAATTTGGCCAACTTTGTTGGGGAGTATCTGGGTGGCCTGGTTGTTGTGGGTAGCCTGGTTATTGGTTGACTGGGCTCCTTGTTGGAGCGAGCGTGCAAAAGCATCCGTAGACGAGCTCATCGTATTGCCTTTTTCAGGTGGCAGGATTTCAGCAGGGTTGGAGGTTCGATTGCCATACCTGTCGGTACCCTGTGATCCCGTAGTGGGAGATAGAAACTGTGTTTCTACAATCGGGTTTTGCGACTGATCGGCAATCAGCTCAGGAAGTGGCTTAAACTGTGTCACCAGCTTTTGACGTGGTAATTCATCACGCCCTACCACAATGCGGATGCGCCCTACGGGGCCGATTTCGGAGGGAATGTCGCTCGTGATAGGGATCGATTGCCCTTCCTCAAGAGCAGCCACCAAATCGGGCTCGAGTTGGACTATATACTCGTACTTGGAGCTGCCATCGGGCATGGGCTGCCAACCGAAAACAATACCAAGAGACGATGCCAAAAAAACCAAAGAGGCTGATTCCATGAGTGAATCCTTTCTGGGTACAACCCGGCCAGCTTAGCCAGATAAGTAAGCCTAGCCAGATATGTACGCGTGTTTCCCTAAGAGTCTATCCAAAACTCTTCTTATCCAAAAATCCTGTAGAGAACGCCCTCTGTGGCACTTGCGATCGTGACGGGTTGGCCGGAATGTCACGAAGGCACATCCCCTGAATATAACAATGTATAGGCTCTAAGCTGGTATCCAGGAATTTTAGTCCAATTGGCAAAAATCTACTAGAGAAGCTTGCATGCGTTGTCTTGGCCAAAATGTGGTAGCTGGTGAGATCCGTAACGCAGAACGTGTGTCCCAATCTTTGTGCTGCTACTGACTTGAATTGGTTTCGAAACTCCTAATAACCAACAGTTTTGAAAACGGTTCTAGGATGCATATGGGTTGTGCTAGCATGGGCAGGCTATTTTTTCTTTTGTTGCTTTTTGGATTTCTGGGACGACTTCCTGGGAAGTGGCGTCGTGCTGGTAGCGGTAGAACTACCTGTTGCAAATACAACAGGTTTGCCCGTGGTATCCGATTCTTTGCCCAAGATTTGCAGTTCTTTGTTCAGCATATTCAATAGGGCTTGTAGAAAGGCAACCAACATCGGTCCAACTAAAATGCCAATAGGCCCCAGGGCTTGGATGCCTCCGATTACGCTCAGGAGTGCTAGGAGTGGGTGGAGATTGGATTGGCCGTGGAGAACCATGGGTTTGATAAGATTATCAACCATAGAAACAACCACCACACAGTAGATGGCTAGCACAATTGCTGCCGTTGTCGCCCCGACATAAAAGTAGAGGTAAAGACAGACAAAAACCCAGATAGCTGCCGCCCCCACGAAAGGTACCATGGCCAGGAAACAAGTGGCGACAGTCAAGAAAAACACGTTCTGTACGCCTGCGAAATAGTACCCTATTCCAGCCAATAATCCTTGGACCACGGCGGATAGCAATACGGCGACAACCACAGCGCGACTAATATCTGCAAACTTGTCCAGGAGTTCTTGTTCGTAGGCATCGTCAAGTGGCGACAAATTCATCAATGCGACAACCATATTGGGGCCATCGGCAAAGAAGTAGTACAGAGTAAGAACCATAATTGCCAGGCTGGCCAGAGTGCCAGCGAGGATACGCACACCACCCAGAGCCAGGGGGGCAGCTGCTTTTTGTAAGCTTTCGTCTGCGAATGCATGAACATTTTCAGACGGCAGTTTGGGTAGATGCATCTTTGAAAAAAGTTCATTGATTTCGGGCAAGACTCTTTCAATAACAGCGTGTATAGAGTCTGCATCCACAACCATATCAGCGGTCTGGGTAGCGTCTGCATTTTTGGCAGGAATAGCCGTTTCTGATGCAGTCTTTGCTGAGGCTGAATCTTCCCACTGCTGAGTCTTATGGTTTGAATCACTAAAAGATTCGTAAAGTTCTGCGCCTTCGGAGATGGCCCGGATGAGCATGGCACTTAGTGGAAGCAAAACAAGGAGTACGATAAAGAGTGTCGTCAATGCGGCTGATAGTTTTACCCGACCTCCACATTTGTCTTGCACCCAAATGTGCAAGGGTTTGAAAATGACTACTAGAACGGCTGCCAAAAAGAGAGGCACAATGAATTGCACCATCACTTGAAAGAACATGAGCCCAATCAAGATGATCACAGCCAGTAGGACAATAAACGAGACGACGCGTGGCACGTGGTAATTCCTTGCTGTGGGTTCAGTGGATAAGATGATTATGCCGGGAACAGTCCGTTTGGACTATAGGAATGCGGGGATACGATCCGGCGACAACGGGCTCCAGAGGAAGAAAATCATCTGATTATGTCAGTTTTGTTGTCTGCGAAACGGCCCGGTTTGCTCTTTCGTTGTGGAGACGCGGTGTTCTTGAGGGCCTCATCTGTTATTCTGGAGATAAGGCATGGTACTCGCGTTGCAGCATGTTGCAGGGAGTTTCAAGATGATAAGTGTTGTCGTCCCAGTATTCAACGAAGAAGGTAGTCTGCAACAGCTTCATAAGGAGTTGTGCCAAATATCCCAGAAACATCAGTATGATTTACAAATCATCTTTGTTGACGACGGATCGACGGACAAGAGCTGGTCGATCATTGAGCAACTTGCCGCACAAGATTCGTGTGTTTTGGGTATTCGCTTTCGACGAAACTTTGGTAAAGCAGCTGCACTCAGCGCAGGCTTTGACATGGCTGAAGGCGAAACCATTGTCACGATGGATGCCGATCTGCAAGACGATCCGGCTGAACTCCCGCTGCTGCTAGCCAAATTGGAACAAGGTTTTGATGTCGTGAGCGGCTGGAAACAGCAGAGGTATGATCCCTGGCATAAAGTTTGGCCCTCACGTGTTTTCAATTTCTTGGTTGGCAAGTTGACGGGTGTCAAGTTGCATGATCACAACTGTGGTTACAAGTGTTATCGCCGTGATGTCATTCATGAGGTGCGATTGTACGGGGAATTGCATCGATTTGTGCCCGTGTTGGCTGCGGCGCGAGGGTTTAGTATTGGCGAAGTGGTGGTTGAACATCGATCGCGCCAGCACGGAAATTCGAAATACGGTTGGTCTCGCATTCCTAAAGGTCTGCTCGATTTGATGACGGTGCAATTCATCACGCGCTTTGGCCAGCGTCCTCAACATTGGCTGGGCACGGCGGGGATGGTATCTCTCACGATTGGTTTTGTGGGAATGGCGTATTTGGCGGCCGTATGGTGTGTTTCGAGATTGTCAGGCAACACGCCCGTGCATCTGCACGAAACGGCAGCCCTGTATTACTCGCTGGTCACACTCTTGATTGGTGTGCAGCTTCTGGCCATAGGCTTTGTTGCAGAAATGATTGCTTCGCTCGTATCTCGCGATTCTGATTACTTTTCGGTAGCCGAGCATACTTCTCCCGAACAGGGTTTCATCCAAGGGTCGCCGAAAGCGAAACAGCCTGAGAGCGATCGATCATGACAGAATCTCCTGGATGTGTTTCGACACAACTGCGATGGAGTGTTTATAGTCTGCTGATAGCGTTGGCAGTGGGCAATATGGGGGGGCGTCTGTTCTCTGTTAATTCGGTGAACCGAATTGATCTGGAAAGGCATTTAATCCGCCAGGATCTTCGCAAGGCCGAACAAAGGCTGAAACAAAAAGAATTGAGCGATGACGAATTTCAGAAGTATTTGGCAGAAGTGCGTCAACGCATACATGCTGCGAGGAGATTACAACGTCCTTTTTTAAGCGCCAATGATCGAAGCCGGTGGCTGGCAATACGCGCTTTAGTTGAATTGGGGACTTATGAAATTGACGATCTCCTGGATAGCAACAACTGGAATACGATCGACATGGTGCAGCACGAGGGCCGTGATGGCAAGAAGCACCTGTACTCCAGCAAGCCACCCTTGCTCATCACCCTGCTGGCTGGAGAGTATTGGCTCGTTCATTCTGCGACTGGCATGACCTTGGAAAGCCATCCCTTTCTGATTGGCCGGTTGATGTTGGTGACGATCAACATACTGCCAATGATGCTGATGTTTTTTCTCCTGGCAAAAATGGCGGAGCGGCTGGGGACTTCGGATTGGAGTCGAATCTTTATGGTGAGCTGCGCGACACTTGGTACCTTGCTTACTCCATTTGCTGTTGTGCTCAACAACCATATTGTTGCTGCGGTAAGCACAAGCATCGCACTCTATGCCTTTATGCGAATTTGGTTCGATGGAGAAAATCGAACGCGCTATTATGTAATTTGTGGGCTTGCAGCAGCCTTCGCAGCTGCCAATGAGCTGCCAGCTTTAATTTTTCTGGTTGCCCTGGCCGGTGTGCTTTGGACACGCGATCGTAAAGCCTGGCTATGTGCCTTTTTACCTGCTGCCATGCTTGTGGTAGTGGCCTTCTTTGCTACGAATTATGCTGCGCACAACGTTCTCACACCTCCCTACATGCATAAGGGAACCGACAATCCTGAGGAGAACTGGTACGACTACACGTATATTTTGGAAGGTAAAGAGAGAGAAAGTTATTGGAGAGATCGACAAGGCATCGATCGAGGCGAACCTTCACGTAGTGCGTACGCGTTTCATGTACTGGTTGGTCATCATGGTATTTTTTCGCTGACACCAGTTTGGCTGATCAGCATGTTGGGGCTGGTGTTATGGAGTTTGCAGGAAGACAAATCCAAACGCGTGCTGGCCTTGGGGATACTGGGTATGACGATCGTATGTCTCGTCTTTTATATTGGACTCAGGCCACTGGAGGACCGCAACTATGGTGGGGTGTGCAGTGGTTTTCGTTGGATGTTTTGGTTCGCACCATGTTGGCTTCTCGGCATGCTTCCGGCACTTGACCGTTTTGCAGATTCACGTGGTTGGCGTATGGTTGCGCTCGTATTTCTGATGATGTCCGCTTTCTCAGCAAGTTTCCCCACTTGGAATCCCTGGAGGCATCCTTGGATCTATCGCCTGATAGAATATGCGGGCTAGTATGGTAATGCTTAAATTGCACTTGCTCACCTACTACAGTATCGAGGATGCGCAGAATGTAGCCATCATGCTCTGTATGATGTTTACGGTGGTGGATGTGCTGCTGATCCACTAGGACTGGCATGCTGCTACAGTGGCAATTGCAAGACATCCCAGTTGCTTGGTAGGGGGGCCGTGAGATCAACGGGTTCGCCAGTCATGGGATGGTTGAATCCTAAATGACGTGCGTGAAGTGCGATAGCACGGAGACGGATATCGTCGTATTGCTCGCCAAATGCAACGGTGCTGCCATACTGGGAGTCGCCCAGTACCGGATGTCCTCGCGAAGCACTTTGGATACGAATCTGGTGGGTGCGGCCTGTTTCGAGTTGTATTTCAAGCCAGCTGCCCAAATCATTCTGCCATTGCACTCGATAATGCAGGATAGCCAACTTGGCCGCAGGATGGTCGGACTGAACCACTTCGACTTGGGCCATGCCTTGCCGTTTATGCAAATAGTCGGTCCAGGTTCCTTCGTCAGGTTCAACTTGCCCTGCTACAAATGCCCAATAGATTTTGTTGACGGTCCGGTTTGCAAATTGTGTGCACAGCTTGCGTGCGGCACGGACATGCCGTGCAAAGGCAAGTGCGCCAGTGACCGGTCGATCAATCCGATGTGCAAGGCCAAGATAAATCTTTGCTGCGGGATCCTTACCTTCACGCTGACGATAGTAGTCCTTTACCCGTGTTTCCATGCTCTCAATCCCACGCGGTGCTTGTGTCAGCACCCCGCCCGGTTTATTCACAACCAGGCAGGGTCCTTCATCGTAGAGAATTTGGAGTGGGGAAAGCATCGTTCAACCGTAACGTCGCATGATGCGATCAACGAGTCGTGGGAAAAAGCGATTCAGAAGTACTAGCAGGCGGCCCCGCCAGTTGGGATAGATCTCGGTTTTCCGTCGCTGCAACGCACGAATGATCTGGTCAGCGACTTTTTCTGGCGGAATACCCCTTTGTTTACCCCAAGGTGTGGTGTCCGCCTTGGTAATCAAGTGATCAAAAAAGTCAGTTTCGATGGTTCCGGGACTTACCAGCAAGACATCCACACCTACTTTGCTCAGTTCCGGACGTATGGCTTCGCTCCAACCACGCAAAGCAAACTTGCTGGCGCAGTATTCGTTGTTGTAGGGAATGCCGCGATGGCCGAGGATGGAACAGACGTTCACAACCGCGCTATCCGAACTTTCACGAAGACTTGGAATCGCCTGACTCGTCAGCTCGACAGCAGCAAAAAAATTAACTTCTAAAATTCTTCGAAGAGTCTCTTCATTGCTCTCAGCAAAACGTCCATGGGCACTGATGCCCGCATTGTTGACGAGCATATCCAAGCAGCCCCAGTTATTCTGAATCCAATGAATCGCTTGATCACGCACAGTGGCAACCGTGATATCACCCGCCAGGATATTGGCACTCGCAACGCCCAATGTTTCCAGCTCACGTGCCAATTCAACGAGCTCAGGTTCTCTTCGAGAAACCAGCAGCAAATGCGTTTGGTAGGGGGCTAACTTGAGAGCGAGGGCCCTGCCAATGCCTCCCGAAGCACCAGTGATAAGAATATGCCTGTCTTTTAAATTGCGACGACCCATTGGTGGTCAGGCCACCTCTTCGATGGAGGTATTGTCCGGTGGCTGTGCGCTGCTTTTTTCGTCCGCAGCTTCATCAGGTAGGACACCCCCTGCTTCATAGGGGCGAATGCTGAGGTCTTCGTTGTTGCGAATGGGGCCAAGATGCTGCTCGGAGATACGGCAATGGATCATCACGCGGTTCTCGACAAAGGTTCGACTTAGTACCTCGCCATGCTTGGCCAGATAAGCCAGCATACGTCCGTCACTGACGTCGAGCTGAATTTCTAAATCCAGGAAATCGCGGCTAAGTGCGTTGCTAACCTGACTTTCGAGCTGTGACAGACCTGTCCTGTCACGGGCACTGATCGCGATGGCGTGAGGATATCGGTTGAGCAGTGCTTCGATTCGAACAGTGTCTTCTACGCAGTCAACTTTATTGAGTGCCAACAGTGCGTCTTTTTCTTCGATACCCAGTTCACGAAGCACTTCATACACTGCAGCAATCTGATCAAAAGCTGCCGGATTGCTGGCATCGGCAACATGAATCAATAAGTCTGCCTGGTGGGCTTCTTCGAGTGTTGCTTTAAAGCTGGCGATTAACTTATGTGGTAAATCGCGAATAAAACCAACCGTATCGCTGAGCAGAACGGGTCCCCAGCCTGGAAGCTGCCAGCGCTTGGTACGTGTGTCCAAAGTGGCAAATAGTTTGTCCTCGGCCAAAACTTTGGCTTCAGTCAGGACATTCATTAGTGTACTCTTGCCGGCATTGGTATAACCCACGAGCGATACCGTCATGCGATCACTTCGAGCTGCAACTTCGCGCTCTTTGCGTTTCTGAATCCGTTCAAGATCACGCCGCAAATCACTGATGCGTTTTTCGACAAGACGCCGGTCAGTTTCGAGTTGTTTTTCGCCTGGACCACGCATGCCTACGCCCATTTTCATGCGTGACAGGTGAGTCCACATGTTTTTCAGGCGCGGCAATGAATACTCAAGTTGTGCGAGTTCAACCGCCAGACGCGCTTCATGTGTTTGGGCACGTGTAGAAAAGATATCAAGAATCACTTCTGTCCGATCAAGAACTTTTACCTGAAGTGTTTGTTCCAGATTACGGATTTGAGCAGGCGAAAGGTCGTTGTCGAAAACCACCACGTCAGCATCTGCAGCCTCGACCAGCTGTTTCAGTTGTTCAACTTTCCCCTGGCCAATGTATGTCGTCTGTCTCTTATACACATCTGACGCTGCCGACGATACTCCTTGTG
>CAWWCC010000139.1:0-8037 GCA_963935315.1 uncultured Planctomycetaceae bacterium
TAGGAGTCCGTCTCGTGGGCTCGGAGATGTGTATAAGAGACAGGGGCACCGGAGGCGCAGGCGAAAACACCTCAGCCGAAGAGGGTGGCGGACAAGCGACCGAACCCGGCACAGGCGAACCGGGTGCGCGTCCCGGTGACCAACAACCGGCTGCAAACCAAACGGGCGAATCAAGCAAAGACCAACCCGGCCCTGGTAGCGAATCGGACGATCGCAGTGACCAACCTGCCGGAGAACAACCGGAAGGCGAACAGGACGGCGCCCCGGGTGCGTCTCAAAACATGGACGATCCTCAAGACGGCCTACCCCCAGATCAAGCTGCAGGCCAATCCACGGAAGACCCCCCATCAACGGGGACTGAAAAGCAATCGCAAGGCAAACCCGGCGAATCCCCATCACCCCCCCTGGGTGGAGGCGAGGGGGGCGATACGGTTCCTCCGCCAGAAGGTGAGTTATCGCCAGCTGATCAAGCCAACCTTGACTATGCACGCAAACAAACGGATTTAGTCCTCGAAAAACTTGAAGACCAACTAAAGAATAAACAAGTGGACGAAAACCTCCTGGAAAAACTTGGCTGGAACCACGACGAACTGCGCCGATTTGTCAATCGCTGGAAGAATCTCAAAGCACAGGCCCAAGCGGATAAGGGCTCCAAAGAAGCACAAGCCCAACTCGACAATTCCTTACGGAATCTAGGCTTGTTGCCCAAGCAGCGATTTGGCTATCGTTCACAAACCGCCAAGGACCATCTTCGCGATTTGCAAGAAGCTTACCGTGGTCGCACGCCCTTGGAATACCAGGAGCAAGTGCGTGCCTACATCAAAGGCACCGCGACATCTAATGGAAATAACGAATGAATCCTCCGATCCCTCGCTACCTCGTCCCTTTTCATCCCAAGCATATTCCGCATCATTTTGTCGACGTGCTGGTGATCGGTGGCGGCATCGCTGGAATGCGTGCCACCATGGCCATCGACCCCCAACTTTCTGCGCTGGTCATCACCAAAGATCGATTGCAGGAATCCAACAGTACCTATGCCCAAGGCGGAATTGCAGGCGTACTGACTCCAGAGGACTGCTTTGACAACCACATTGACGATACGCTCAATGCGGGTGGTGAATTGTGTGACCGTGATGTTGTAGAAATGGTAATTCGTGAAGCCCCATCTCACATTCAACAATTGATCCAATGGGGAACCGTTTTTGATCGTCAAGCAGGTGAGTTGTTACTGGGACGAGAAGGGGGGCACAGCCATAACCGGATTGCCCACGCCCTGGGAGACGCCACAGGTCAAGAAATCATGCGCGCAATGATCCAGCGTGCGCAAACAGAACTCCAAGCTCAAATCTGGCAAAACACCTTTACCATCGATCTTCTCACACATGAAGGTTCCTGCCGTGGCGCCCTGGTCTGGAACAAGCATCACGGCAAGACTTTTGTGTGGGCCAAGCAAACCATTCTATGTACGGGTGGCGTTGGCCAGATTTTCCGCGAAACAACGAACCCGCCCGTTGCTACCGGCGATGGCCACGCCTTTGCCTACCGCGCAGGAGCAGAACTCCTGGACATGGAATTCATGCAATTCCATCCTACGGTCCTTTACATCGCAGGCAGCAGCCGCAGCCTCATCACGGAAGCGGTGCGTGGAGAAGGGGCTCTTCTGGTAGATGCCAATGGCATACGCTTTATGCCCGAATACGATCCGCGTGCCGAATTAGCCCCACGTGATATTGTGAGCCAGGCGATCGTTGATCGCATGGAAAAAACACACCATCCTTGCGTTTATCTCGACCTCACTCCACTCGGTGCTGAAAATGCGCGGCAGCGTTTTCCGGGCATTTCTAAAAGCTGTGCCGAATTCGGTATCGACATCACACGAGATCGTGTCCCCGTGCGCCCCGGTGCGCACTACATGATTGGCGGTGTCAAAGTCGATCAAGACGGACATACGACGCTCCCCCGACTGTGGGCATCGGGCGAAGTCACAAGTAGCGGACTGCATGGAGCAAATCGCCTCGCATCCAATAGCCTTCTCGAAGGACTCGTCTATGGAGCCCACGCCGGTGCGGGGGCATCAGAAGCTGCGCTCTCACAAAAAGACACCTACCAGGCTATTCCACTGAAAAATCCTGTGGCGGAGCCCCCCCATGAGCCACTCGATCTGCAAGACATGCGTAATTCGCTGAAAAGCCTGATGTGGCGCGCCGCGGGTGTACGCCGTACCGGAAAACAGCTCGCAGAGGCCTTGGATACGATTGACGGCTGGTGCAGGTACGCCCTCCCCCGTCAGTTCTCCGAACCAGATGGGTGGGAATTCCAGAATATGCTTACCGTATCCCGCGTGATGCTCCAAACGGCGCTCAATCGCGAGGAATCCCGTGGCGTGCATCTGCGGAGTGATTTCCCCGAGCAGGATGACAAACAATGGAAAATGCGCCTGATGTCCCTGCGGACCAGTTCCTAGCGGGTGCCGTAACAGTCCCTAGCGGTACCGGGGGGGGGACGACTCGATGCTGCCGTCAGGAGAGGGCAGACATACTTGGCATTTGATCTGCCTCGACCTTCTGACAGCCAAATATTTTGAAAAAAATATCCTTCGCGGCCGACCCCCCTTTTACCTTCCAGCGTAGCGTCAGGTATAGACAGAGTGTAGGTCCATGGATTACCTTAAAAAGCAGTTTAACCTGGACAATACATTCGGGTTCGAGGCCCATCCCCGGGGCTCCTAGGGAAGCAAGGCGGATCACCGCAAGTGCTTTTTTTCGAGCATTTGCTTCCCCACCTTACCTCACAGGCTCAGCATTTCCACAGATGGGACAGGTGGGAATTTACAGCCTGTACCCCCAAAATCCGCTTGTGGTAAGTCCTGCCACCGAACAGTTTTCTTCGGCAAGCAACATTCCGGTTCCCATACAATTAAGACAACCAACGGAGAGAGAATTCTCGATGAGCGAAACGAACCACGCTTCTTCAGGGGCGGATGTGCCAATGATCGAGGCCCAAGGCCTTTCGAAATTCTATGGCAGTTTTGCTGCTTCACGCGACGTAACCTTTTCTATCAACCAAGGCGAAGTCGCAGCATTCTTAGGTCCCAACGGAGCCGGCAAAAGTACCACCATGAAACTTTTGACTGGCTATCTGGCCCCCTCCGAAGGAACAGCCCGTATTGCAGGGTACGACATGGCCACCCAGCGACTCCTAGGCGCGCAGCGACTCGGGTACCTGCCCGAAAATGGCCCCCTCTATGCCGACATGACGCCTCGCACACTGCTCAACTTTTTTGCTGATCTGCGCGGCATGACCCCCAGCCAATTTGATGAACGTTTTGAGTCCATCGTCCATATCTGCAACCTGGGTAGTGTCCTTGGCAAACCCATTGGCAAACTCTCCAAGGGTTTTCGTCAACGTGTTGGAATGGCGCAATCTTTGTTGCACGATCCTGATGTCCTGATACTCGACGAACCCACAGCAGGGCTCGACCCGAATCAGATCCGAGAAGTTCGAAAAATGATTCGTGAATTGGGGCAATCGAAAACCATTTTGCTGTCCACGCACATTTTGCAAGAAGTCGAAGCAATGTGCAATCGTGTGGTATTTATCAACGAGGGCCGGCTGGTGTTCGATGGAACGCCTACACAATTGAGCGAGCAACAAACGAACCTCGACGAACGCTTTCATCAACTAACAACAACTAGTTAACACCAAGACGGAGGCGCGGAGTTCCCCGTATTCTCCTTTCCAACCAGGCGGACGCCCTCCCTACTAGCTTTCAGCCTCAAACACCCTAGCAAAGACCTCTACCATGAACTGGAACGTTCTGAAATCCATCTTTAAACGTGACTTCGTCAGCTACTTTTCCAGCCCGACAGGATACGTGTTTATTTGTGTGTTTGTCGTGCTGAGCGCACTAGCCACCTTTTGGCCACCCGAGTTTTTTGCCAGCAATCTGGCCAATCTCGATCAACTCAGCCGTTGGTTGCCATTCATCATGCTGGTTTTTATTCCGGCTATTACCATGAGCATCTGGGCCGAAGAACGCCGCCAAGGTACGGATGAACTCCTGCTGACTTCTCCCGCAAGCGATTTCGATGTGGTGTTGGGAAAGTACCTGGCGGGAGTTGCCATTTTCAGCGTTTCGCTCATGTTCTCCGCCTTTTCAATTTACCTGGTCTTTAAATGGGGACTGGGTGATCCTGATGGTGGACTCTTTATCAGTACTTTCATCGGCTACTGGTTTATCGGCATCGCCATGATTGCAATCGGCATGGTTGCGTCGTTTCTGACCGATAATCTTACCGTAGGGTTTATTCTGGGTACGCTTTTCAATTTGCCACTGGCTCTTTTTGGTGTTGCCGGTTGGTTCATCACAAACAATACGTGGGCCGAAACGATCCGCCGTTGGAGCGCCATGGAACGATTCCAGGATTTTGAACGCGGAGTAATCGGTATCAGTGGAGTGGCTTATTTCATAGCCCTGGCCGCCGTAATGCTCTATCTCTGCATGATTTTGATTGGCCGCAGGCATTGGCAAGCTCGCGAAGACAACCATGGCTTGTTGGGACATTATGTAGTACGCACCATTGCCTTACTGGGCCTGGCCATTGGTGTCACCGAAGTTGCGCAAACCCATAATTGGATCTATGCTGATATCAGCAGCGAACAACTCAGTTCGCTCTCCGCAGACACGGTGAGCATTCTCAAAAATCTCCGGGATGATGAGAGCGCTAAAACGATCAAAATAGACGCCTACATCAGCCCTCAAGTACCCACCGAATACGCCGACACCAAGTTGAACCTACTGGCAGTCCTGTCAGAAATGAGCAGTTTGAGTGGCAACAAAATCCAAGTTAATAAACATGAAATCGAAAACTACGGCCCTGAGGCGCTAAAGGCCGAAGACAATTTTGGAATCACTCCCCAGGAAGTTTTGATCAATGAGGGGGGAGAACGCTCCCGTGAAGAATTCTTTTTAGGTGCGGCCGTCACCTCAGGTTTGGGCAAGGTCGTGATACCCTTCATCGATAAGGGAATACCCGTTGAATACGAATTGGTGCGTTCCATTTCGACAGTCACCCAAGAAAAACGCTTCAAAGTTGGCATCGTGGATACGGGGCTTCCGTTCGTCAATCCTTCGAGTAACCGAGAGCAGGAATTCGCCTTGGTCACTGAATTGCGCAAACAATACGATATTGACGATGAGCCCGTTGATCCGACGCAGCCCATCAAGGAAAAATATGATGTTTTAATCGCCATACAACCTTCCATGCTGGGGCCTCAGGAGATGGATCATTTTGTCGACGCTGTCCGCAACGGCACCCCCACCCTGATCTTGGAAGATCCTATGCCCTACTTCTTTCCGAACGAAGTCGCAGGCACAGCCGAGCCGAAACAACCCCCGGGCATGATGGGCATGTTTGGCGGCGGTCGACCTCAACCCAAAGGCGACATCAACCAGCTCTGGAAAACTCTAGGAATTGAGTTGAAGGCCCGAGAAGTGATTTGGCAGGAATACCAACCTGAAAACACGCTTCGTGGTCAGATCGATTCGCACTGGATCTTTGTCGACCAGGGCAATGGCGCAGTAGATCCCTTGAATTCAGAGAACATCATTACCTCGGGCATGAATCAGGTTCTGCTGGTCTATCCTGGCTCAATTGCACCTGATGAAGATTCAAATTTAGAATTTGACCAATTGGTGATCACCGGTGGGGATGGCTCTGGGGTTGTCGAAACCATGGCAATCCGTCGACGCGGTATGAATCCACGAACATTTCACCACCAGTCCGATTCTTACACCCACATCCTTGCTGCTCATATTCATGGTTTCCAACAAAGTGAGGATGATCTTATCAGTGAACTGGCAAGTGCGACCGATCCTGACAAACCCAACGGTTCTCAAACTTCCAATCCAGAGATGCAAAATGCGGGTGCCGAAAAAGAAATAGAAACCGGCACTCCTATTCAAGCTGTTGTTGTTGCTGATATCGATTGGATTATCCCCGACTTTTTCACCATTCGAGAAAGCGGGAATCGTGAACTACTCACGGCCACCCAGAATGTGACTTTTATCCTCAATATCATCGACACACTGGCTGGCGATGAGCGATTTATCTCTATTCGGAAAAGGGCTCCAGCCCACCGCACACTTGCTAAAATCGACGAAGCAACACGAGCAAATCGCCAAAAAGCATTGGATGAAGAAAAAGAATTTTTAGA
Organism: uncultured Planctomycetaceae bacterium; assembly: GCA_963935315.1. Taxonomy (GTDB): domain Bacteria; phylum Planctomycetota; class Planctomycetia; order Pirellulales; family Lacipirellulaceae; genus Bythopirellula. Next base: position 6,217 of record CAWWCC010000139.1, read on the forward strand.
TGAGGTTCAGGCTGAGATCAGTGAAGCCCAACAAGCCGTTCAGGACAAAGTGGATGCGGTTCGTAATACAAAAGGGCTAAGCCGCATGGAAATCGAACAACAGATTGAAGTGGTGGCTCAGCAAGAACAAAAAAAGATGCAGGCCGAATTACGTTCGATTGAATCCGACCGTAGTCGAAAACTCAAGCTGATCAACTCGAATCTTAAACAAGAAGTCAGCAGCATCCAAAACCTTTATAAGCGTTTTGCAATTTTAATACCTCCCATTCCACCGCTTCTGGTGGCACTCTACGTCTTTTTTCGACGACGAGAGGCTGAACGTGAAGGTATTGCTAAATCCAGATTACGTTAAACCAATTAAGAACCTATCCCAGAACTCAAATCCCCTTCCCCTGAACGCGGGAGAAATGGGATGGATTCTGAAACAGAAAGCATAGCATCATGTCAGAAATGGCTAAAACGATCGTCCTTGTCTTCTTGGCAATCGGCTCACTATCTTTCGCTTTCGTTGTCGGCCCTGGCAACGAGGGAAACGATTTTGATGAGTTGATCGGTGCACGTCTCAATAATTTTGAAGTGGGACAAGCCAAACGGTTGAAAATCGTTAAATTTGAACAAGAAACTGCTTCCAGGCAGGAATTCGAGATCGCTGAAGTTGATGGTCTCTGGACAATTCCCTCCAAGCAAGGGTATCCGGCAGACGCGAACAAACGCATGGCCGAGGCGGTCAATAATGTGATTGATCGTGAAATCCTACGTATCGCTGCTCGGAGTGCCAGCGAGCACAATACGTTGGGCGTATTGAATCCCGAAAGTTCCAAGCTCAATTCGAAATCCTCTGGCGCTGGCACCCGCATCGTGATTTCTGATGAAAATGACAACGTACTTTCGGACATGATCATCGGCAAACCTGTGCCCGAATCTGAAAACCAATACCACGTTCGCGACACGGATAAAGATCTGGTCTACGTCGTAAATCTCAATCCCGAAAATTTATCCACTAGCTTTAAAGACTGGATCGAAGGCGATCTACTGAAACTCAACCCACTCGATTTGCAGGAGATCGATATCCACGACTATTCTGTCGAATTGCGTCCAGTACTTGCAGCCGGTGGTTTTACCATGCAAGTTCTCTGGGACCGTCGCGGGGAATTTCTCCTCGAATACGACAAGTCCGAATCGGAATGGGGTGCCAAGCGGTTAAAAAGGTTTGACGCTGCTAAGAATGAGTTGGTTGAATTCAAATTGGCTGAAGATGAAGAGCTCAACAAAGACGCTCTGCAGGAACTGCGAGATAGCTTAGAAGATCTGCTGATTGTCGATGTCGAGCGTAAACCTGCCGGGCTCAGTGCCGATCTGCAAGCGGGTGAGGGTTTTCTGAACGACAACGATGCCGTAGAAAGTCTTGGCGAAAGAGGCTTTGCAGCAGTCTCTCTCCAGCCAGGTACCGACCCAGAAATACTTTCCAGCGAAGGCCAGCTCATCTGCTCTTTGAGTGATGGTATCGAGTATGTGCTGCGCTTTGGCAATATGAAATCCGATAGCCAGGAAACGGGTTCTTCCCAGGACTCTAAAAATCCTGATGGGACAATGGCGGATTCTCAAAATTCAGGCAGTAACATCTACCGTTATCTATTTGTCATGGCGCGCTTCAACGAACTATTGTTAGCCAGCCCCGAACTGGAAGAGTTCCCTGCTCTCCCTGAAGGCATCACGGAAGAAGACCTGGAAGCAGCAGCTGCCGCGGCAGAAAAGTCGCAAGAAACTGAAACGGAAGCTGTCTCTTATACACATCTCCGAGCCCACGAGACGGACTCCTAT
>CAWWCC010000140.1:0-8027 GCA_963935315.1 uncultured Planctomycetaceae bacterium
GATAGGAGTCCGTCTCGTGGGCTCGGAGATGTGTATAAGAGACAGAATCTGGTGGAATCACCGGGATCACATCCAGCACCATCCACTCCGGCTTATTGTCGGAGTCGCGAATGGATTCTACCGTTTTAAGACGGCCAATCAGATCCTTCGCTTTTTGCTTGGAGCCTGTTTCTTTGAGTTCTTGTCGAAGATCTTCGGAGAGCTTTACCAGATCTAAGCTTCCCAGCAATTTACGAATTGCTTCAGCACCCATGTCTGCTTCAAACGAGCCTTCTCCATACTGCTCACGAGCTGTACGGTATTCTTCCTCGGTTAGCAATTGCTGAGGTTTGAGCGCTGTTTCGCCCGGATCGACTACCACATAGTCCTGAAAATAGATTACCTTTTCGAGACTCGTCGTCTTCATAGCCAACAAGCTACCCAAACGGCTGGGCATCGCCTTAAAGAACCAAATGTGCACGATGGGAGCAGCCAACTCAATATGGCCCATGCGTTTGCGGCGAACTCGACTGTGTGTGACTTTCACACCACATCGATCGCATATCATTCCCTTGTACTTCATCCCACGGTATTTTCCGCAAGAACATTCCCAGTCCTTCTCGGGACCAAAAATACGTTCACAAAACAGCCCATCTTTTTCAGGCCGATAGGTTCGGTAATTAATTGTTTCTGGCTTCTTGACTTCTCCAAACGACCAGCTACGAATGTCGTGTGGGCGGGCCAGACTAATCTTTACCGAGCCATAGTCATTGACGCGATCGTAATTTGAACCTTCAAGTACGCTCATTTAATTCCTCACCGGTTAATCGTTGTTCGCTTAGTAACAATCCGGTCTATATGTTTATTGGCTGTAATTACTGAAAAAACTACTACGTACTTCTACAGCTGGCGTTTTTCCAGTTGCATGTTTAATCCCAGACCTCGAATTTCGTTGGTCAAGACGTCAAAGCTGGCCGGGGTGCCAGCTTGCAACGTGTTTTCACCTTTGACCATCGACTCATAGATCTTGGTACGGCCTTCAACATCATCACTCTTGACAGTCAGTAGCTCCTGCAAAATGTAAGCCGCTCCATAGGCTTCGAGCGCCCATACTTCCATTTCACCAAATCGTTGTCCACCAAAGCGGGCTTTACCACCCAAGGGTTGCTGCGTGATAAGCGAGTAGGGCCCGGTACTGCGGGCATGCACTTTATCATCCACTAAGTGATGAAGCTTAAGCATGTAGATGTAGCCAACCGTCGTTTCTTGCTCAAACTGTTCGCCAGTACGACCGTCAAGCAACTTTGCCTTGCCGTGACGTGGTAAACCGGCCTTTTCGAGAGCGTCATTGATCTGCTCTTCGGTTGCTCCGTCGAATACTGGAGTAATCGCACGAAAACCAAGTTTGGCACCCGCCCACCCTAAATGGGTTTCCAGGATTTGGCCGACATTCATACGACTCGGCACACCTAGTGGATTAAGCATTATCTGGATCGGCGTTCCATCGGATAAAAACGGCATGTCGGCAATCGGCATAATTTTGGAAATCACACCCTTGTTTCCATGGCGACCTGCCATCTTGTCACCAACCGAAATGACGCGTTTGGTTGCGATGTAGACTTTGACCATTTGCAACACGCCACTGCGTAATTCGTCACCTCGCTTCATGGAGTTGAGTGTGCGATCGCGAGCATCAAGAAGTTCTTCAATGCCCGGCCACATCGTGCGATATATTTTTTCAACGTCCTTGAGGCGTTGTGGGCTTCGAATCTCAATGGACTCAAGCCTGAACATGGTAGCGCGATCCGCCACAAACTGCGGTTCTTGGTTGTGTACCAATTCGTTGCCATCTTCATCGGTCAGTTTTTTCTGGAGAATTTTCTCAAACTCCTTGACCATTTCTGTAAAGGCAACAGCGATCTTTTCATTACCTTCCTTTTCGGCGTCCTTCAGCGATTTTTCGAATAGCTTACGCTCGTCTTCGCTCAAGCTCATGCGACGCGAAAATTTCTGAGTGTCGATCACGATGCCTTCGATGCCAGAAGAAACTTCCAAAGAATCGTTTTTGACGTCCTCTCCCGCACGTCCAAAGATAGCGTGCAGAAGCTTTTCTTCCGGAGTGAGTTCTGTCTTGGACTTTGGTGAAACCTTACCCACTAAAATATCGCCAGGTTTCACATAGGTGCCGATTTCCACAATTCCATTTTCATCAAGATTACGAAGAGCCTTTTCGCTGACGTTCGGAATATCCCGTGTGAACTCCTCACGTCCAAGTTTGGTCTCGCGGATCTCAACATCAAATTCTTCGATGTGAATTGATGTGTACGTGTCATTTTGGACCAACTCTTCACTAATGATGATCGCGTCTTCAAAGTTGTAGCCCTCAAAAGACATGAAGGCGACAAGTACATTGCGACCCAATGCCAGATCCCCCTTGAAAGTGGCAGCACCGTCGGCAAGAAGATCGCCCTTTTCGACTTTATCACCAGGCTTTACCAGAGGTTTCTGGTTTTGACAGGTACGTTCGTTAAGACCAACAAATTTACGCAAGTGGTGCACCTCTGGACCAATTTCGATGCGCTCGGAATCTGCATAGGTCACCGTGCCTTTATGTCCAGCTCGCAACAACAGTCCCGAATGCCTTGCCACATCGGTCTCCAAGCCCGTCCCTACGACGGGTGGTTCGGCTACCAGCAGCGGAACCGCCTGGCGCTGCATATTGGAACCCATCAATGCTCGATTGGCATCATCGTGCTCCAAAAAGGGAATCAAGCCGGCTGAGACACCTATCATTTGACTTGGTGCCACATCGGTATATTCAATTTTTTCGACCGGAACTAATTCAAAATCTGCTTTGTAGCGGGCAACCACAGTGTCATCCACAATCTTGTTGTCTTTAACAGGAACATCTGCTGATGCAACGTAGGCATCGGCTTCCTGGTCGGCCCGCAGCCATACGACTTCGTCCGTGAGCTTGCCTTTTTTGACTTTGCGATAGGGTGTTACTAAAAACCCGTAATCATCCACAGTCGCGTACATCGCCAGACTTGAAATCAAGCCGATGTTTGTACCTTCAGGTGTTTCAATCGGACAAATACGACCGTAATGAGAAATATGGACGTCGCGTACTTCAAACCCAGCACGCTTACGATTCAAACCACCTGGGCCAAGTGCCGACAGACGACGTTCGTGTGTCAGCATTGAGAGAGGATTCGTTTGATCCACCACTTGTGACAATTCGCCACGACCAAAGAAATACTCGATCGCTGCCGAAATGCTCTTGGGGTTAATCAAGCTGCGGGGTGTCATGTCGTCTGCGTCTTTCAGACTCATGCGCTCCTGAACAGTACGGCGAAGCTTGAGGAAACCCTTCCGAATTTCATCACAAGCCAATTCGTCAATGGTTCGTAAACGACGGTTGCCCAAGTGGTCGATATCATCCACTTCTGCTTCCGACTCACCTGCAATCAGTTCCAGAAGATATTTGATGGTAGAGACCATATCTTCAGGCCTGAGCACCATTTCGCTTTCAGGAACGTTGAGTCCCAGTTTGCGATTGATACGGAATCGTCCTACACGACCCAGCCGATAACGATTGGAATCGAAGAACTTTTCGGTAAACAGAGTGCGCGCCTTTTCTAGCTGGGGTGGGTTCCCCGGACGCAAGCGTTGGTAAATTCGCAAAAGCGCTTCTTCATGGCTTGAAGTAGCATCGTCAGCCAAGGCATTCAAAAGGTGTGGAGATTTTGGCAACTCCATCACTTCGACGTTTTTGACTTCTGAAGTACATATCACTTCTGCAATATTTTTTGTGATACGTTGACCAGCTTCTATAATTATTTCTCCAGCACGCTCACTGCCAACGGGATACACGACATCCTCGACAGCAACCTTGCCTTCGATTTTTCCTGCACTTCTTCCATCGGCAACTTTGGTTTTTGAGACTTCGTAAAATGTGCGCAGAATCTGCGAATCAAGTCCCATATTCGGATTCATGGCACGAAGCAGCGTGATTGCTGAAAATTTGCCACTTTGATCAATGCGAACCGTGATACTGTCTTTTTTGGTCGTATTGAGTTCGATCCAACTGCCACGCTCAGGGATTACCCGGCAGCTGAACATGCGGCGCTCACCCGCTTCCACTTCTGACACAAAATCGATACCCGGGCTACGGTGCAACTGACTTACCACAACGCGCTCAGCACCGTTGATGATAAATTCGCCACCCCCGAGCATGACGGGTAAATCGCCCAGATAGACTTCTTCTTCAACAGGCTGATCTTTGACCAATCGCAGCCAGATTCGAAACGGCCGACCGTAGGTCAGGCGCAGTTGCCGACATTCATCTGGTTCGTAGCGAGGCTTGCCCAGCTCGTAACGAAGGTACTCCAGACGAATCGTCTTATCATAGCTTTCAACGGGGAAGATTTCTTGGAGGACACTCTCCAAGCCTTCGTTCTTCCGTTTCTGATTCGCTATGCCATTGTATTGGAGGAATTGGTCATAACTTGCGGTTTGAATTTTAGTCAAGTCGGGAATTTGGTGGCCAATGCGGCCGCTACCAAAGGCCCGTACTTCAGGGGTCGACAAACGTCGCTGAGCCGTGACTGCCATAGGGCGTGCTGCTCCGATTTCACGAGGTAGGAAGCTGACGTTACTACAGGACCTATTGGGTAACAGGTACGCTGCATACGCAAATCGCTGAGCTTAAATCGATGGAAATGCTTCGAAATCAACGAACAACCTGAGGACCGAAATTGCGAGAATCTGGGTATCGTAATTCGTGCCTCGGATCCTTACTGTCGATGCCGAAACCGTGTAACGGCAGACACCCCGCGTACATTATTGCTGACGGGGAACTGCCCTAATTGGTTGGTCTACTTGACTGCTACAGTTGCGCCAGCCTCTTCGAGCTCTGCCTTGAGCTTGTCGGCATCTTCCTTGGACACGCCTTCCTTGACATTGCCTGGAGCACCTTCGACAAGCTCCTTGGCCTCTTTGAGACCTAAGCCTGTGGCACTGCGAACGACCTTGATCACGGCAATCTTGTTGCCGCCAAAGGATTCGAGCACAACATTAAATTCCGTCTGCTCTTCAGCTGCTGCACCACCGCCATCGCCGGGAGCAGCCATCATTACTGCACCACCGCCCGAAGCAGGCTCGATACCGTGCTCATCTTTTAGATAATCGCTAAGCTCTTTGGCTTCTTTTAGCGTCAAACCGACGATTTTATCGCCAATCTCTTTCGTGCTGGCGGAGTATTCCGCTACTGCTGCTTCACTCATAATCTTTCGCTCCCTTTCTCACTAAGTCGGGCTGCTGCGGCCCCTATTCACTAAAAATTGAAAACGTTAATTGCAAACTGCAAATTAATTTTTATCGTTCACCCTCATCGCCATCCCATCTGTTGCTGCAATACTGCTGCATACGAGCAGGACTCTTTTCAACTACTCTTGGCTCTTTTGCTCCACCTGGCTGGCAAGCGCCCCTCCGGGACCTAACAACTGTGCCGATAAAGTCGCACCCGGACCAAGAATCTGGCCTACCAGTAGACTCAACTGCTCCTGGCGGCTGGGCCACTTACTGACAGCAGAAACTTCTTCTGCTGAAAGCTTTGCTCCATCCATCACCCCGCCCTTGGCACCAAAGCTTCCGTACTTTTCTTCGCCGGCCAAACGCATAACTTCTTTGGCCAGGGAAACCACGTCTTCAGAACCCCAAATAACAGCTTGCGTGCCTGATGAACCCTCAAAAGCTGGGGCCAAAGCAGTGCCTTCAGTCGCACGTCGTGCCAAGCTGTTTTTAACTACCATCAATTGGATGTTCTTTTCGCGGAGTTCCTTACGCAACTCCATCGTGGCATTGGCTTCAATGCCAATCACATCGACAACCAGAGCATCGTTGACTTCGACAAGTCGACCTTTGAGTTCCTCGGCCATTAAATTTTTGAGGTATTTACTCATGACATTTGCTACATGTAAACATTCTTCGCGGATGGTACTATGGCCACCCCAGTGACGAAAACACGGAGGCAGCTAAACTGCTGGAAACAACTCTGCACTACAAGGAGATTCGTACACTCGGACTCATGGTGGCACTGATATGGGATGATTTCAGGTAGGTCCCTTTGACGGAAGCAGGCTTCATGCCTTGAATAATCTCTACAAAGGCCTGGATATTATCGACCAACTGTTGTGATTCAAAACTAAGTTTACCGACGATCGCATGAACATTGCCGCCTTTGTCATTGCGGAATTCAACCTTTCCTGCTTTGTACTCTTCGATTGTCTTGGCAACCTCAGGCGTGACCGTGCCCGCGCGCGGCGACGGCATCAATCCACGGGGACCGAGCACACGCCCTAGAGGACCGACAACCTTCATCATGTCAGGAGCCGCAATACATACATCAAAGTCCGTCCAACCTCCAAGAATTTTTTTCGCCAAATCCTCGTCGCCCACGTGATCTGCACCTGCCTCCTCAGCAGCCGTAGCAGCAGCACCCTTGGCAAATACGACCACACGTTGCTCTTTGCCAATACCATGGGGCAAAACAATCGAACCACGAACAATCTGGTCGGCCTGCGTGTGATCAACGCCTAATCGCATGGCAATTTCGACTGATTGATCAAAATTCGTTTTTTCGAACTGCTTTAAGGTATCAACTGCCTCCTTCAGGGAGAGGGCTCCCTCGGGGCGTTTTTCCAAAGACTTTTTGATTCGTTTGGCTAGTTTAGGCATGGTGTTTTCACGATTCTCGCAGTCAACTTCGTGGACTGCACATGGTCAACTTTAAATTGCGGTCAACGCTTTAATTGCTTTTTTAAATTGCTTTCGTGTCCTGTGGACTTACAAACGGGACATCCTGCTAACCTTCTACTTCAAGGCCCATACTTCGGGCCGTACCAGCAATCATTTGTACAGCAGAGTCCAGATCGCTGGCATTCAGGTCATTCATTTTGGTGTTCGCGATTTCTTCAAGCTGGACACGTGTGACCTTGCCTACCTTGGTTTTATTGGGCACACCGGAACCCTTGGCGATATTTGCCGACTTCTTCAACAAAACGGCTGCAGGAGGGCTTTTCGTGATGAAGTCAAACGAACGGTCGTTGTAAACATTAACAACCACCGGAATCATCATCCCACCGGCCTCTTTGGTCTTATCGTTAAAGGCTTGTACAAACTGCCCCAAGTTAACGCCAAACTTACCAAGCGCCGTACCTACCGGCGGTGCAGGTGTCGCTTGACCACCGGGGATTTGGAACTTGGCGGATCCTACAAGTTGCTTTGCCATGGTTTACTTCACTTATGATTTTATTGAACTTGTGTCGCTATCTGTAATCTTGCTGTGGGTTGCAAATTCTGCCCCAGAAAACGTACTAAACTTGCTCTGCCTGCCAGTACTCTAATTCCACGGGTGTGCTGCGGCCAAATATATTGATCATCACCGTTACGCGACCACTTTGCTCGTCGATACTGTTAACTTCACCCTCAAAGCTTTCAAATGTGCCTTCCTTGACTTTAACACGATCACCCAACTTGAAGCTGATGTTCAATTTTGGTGACTCTTCTTCCACTTCTTCTTCGGTCTGGATAATGCGAGCAACCTCATGCGGCAACATGGGCGTTGGCTTGCCACCCGATCCAGTGAAATCGCCGATACCGGAAGTTTCGCGAACTGCAAACCAAGTGTCGTCGTTGATATGCATGTGAACAACGATGTAACCTGGATAAAGCTTGCGCTCAACAATTTTTTTCTTTCCTGCCTTAAACTCCGTCACTTTTTCCATCGGCACGACAACATCGCCAAAATATTGGTCGAGTCCTTCGACGGCTATTTTACGCCTCAAGGCTGCGGTGATCGATTTCTCTCGGTTGCTCTGCACCTTAAGGATGTACCAATCCATCTTGATCTCTTCTTCTCCAGCTGCCCCTTCATCAGACATCGCGTCTGCAACTACTGGCTGAACATCCTCACTTGCTAACCCACTCTCATCAACCTCACCACTCTCAACTTCTTGCTGCACAGTTTCTGCAGACACAGTTTCTGC
>CAWWCC010000141.1:0-8021 GCA_963935315.1 uncultured Planctomycetaceae bacterium
TTTATTCCACTGCCGGAGCGGCGTCGCTTCGCTCCTTGATCCGGCCTACGTTGTGTGAAGACCTTGGAGTACTTCAGCTGAGTGGCTAAATAAATGAGCTGCCCTTAATCCTCCCGTCCACTTAATTACCCCGACCACCTCAAAATTCGGCCGCCCAAAATAAACCAAACTCAAATGGGGTGACGACTTTGCACCGGCCATCTTAAAAAACAAGGCGTTCATGGAGATTATTGGGGGACTTGGGCTAAACTGGCTACCTTCTGCATCGACTCATGCGCTTTGCCAGCATGGTGGACGAGGGATTCGTACGCATTTTTAACCCCCTACGTTACGAATCTAAAATGTATAACGATGTTGGTTAAATCGAGAATATGAGGGCAATTCCCCCATCTTACATAAAGGTTGCTTTATGGTGACATCGATATAAGAAGCACCTCTCCTGCCAGCAATGCCAGCGTGACCTTAAGGCCTTGCCTGTCCTTTCTCTAGCGCTTTCTCTAGCGAGCTTGACGTTTTATCGCACCTGGCCTACGCTTCGCGCCTTATTTTTCACTCGATAATCCGGCTGGTCCAATGGGTTCTCTTTTTCGCATCAATGCGCTGACTCTTGCTTTGCTCGTGACAAGCATTGCAGGAGGTTGCGCTGGCTCATCCAACAAGTGGGTTGCGCTCCGTAACACTCCGCGCAACCCATTGTCCGATACCCTGGGGCTGCTTACCCGCCAAGGCCCCAATCCAACACCACGCACCATGCAGCGGGTACGACGCTATGACCTGGAAGATGACCTGGCTAGAAACAGGGGAGAATTGCTGGCCAAACTTATCAAACTTGACCAGGAAGAGCCCAATCGAGAAAACATTTATGCCGTAGCTGAGTTGTCTTACGTGGGAGCCAAACGGGCAGAACGTTCCAAGCAGACTAGCGAAGCCCTGGAGTTGTATAGCTCTGCAGTATTGCACGCCTACCGTTATCTCTTCGACGACCATTATTCCCAAAAGTCGAGCCCCTACGATCCCGAGTTTCGGCGCGCGTGCGACTTGTACAATAGCGCCTTGGAAGGAATGCTACGAATTGTCAAAGGACAGGGAAAACTATTACCCGGTTCCTCCCAAATGATTCAAACGGCAAATCACGAGTGCCGTTTAGAAGTCAAGCTCAAAAGCAAGAGTTGGCATGATAAGGATTTTCATGATTTCAAATTTGTTTCTGATTACGAAGTCCATGGCCTCCGCAACCACTATCACAATTATGGCTTGGGCGTGCCGCTTATTGCTGTGCGTAGCAAACACGATGGTATGTCTCTCAGCGAGAAATTTTATCCTCAAGACTTGTCGTTTCCGATTACTGCTTTTTTACGTGTAAATACCGACACCTCGCCCGACGAACCAACACAGCACGCCGTCCTGGAACTCTACGACCCGTTGGATCAGCCCACCGTCCAGATCGCCTCAGCCCAGATACCACTCGAAACCGACTTGAGCACTCCTCTGGCTCACACACTGAGCCAGCCAGCGCTTGACGATGGCCGACTCTCGACCCTGGGTCTTCTCAAGCCTGAAAAGGCAAAATCCATTAGTGGGCTCTACATGCTGGAGCCCTATCAGCCTGAGAAGATTCCTGTCGTGATGGTTCATGGCCTCTGGTCGAGCCCAGCCACCTGGATGGAAATGTTTAACGATTTGCGTAGTGATCCTCAAGTGCGCAACTACTACCAGTTTTGGTTCTACCTCTATCCTTCTGGGCAGCCTTTCTGGTTTAGTGCCGCGGAGATGCGCAAAGATCTGGCACATATGCGACAAACGCTTGACCAGAAAAAGAAATACCCGGCCCTCGACCAAATGGTACTCATTGGTCACAGCATGGGCGGGTTGGTATCCAAGCTACAAACGGTGGATAGCGGTAACGATTTTTGGAATGTGTTAAGTGAACAGCCTTTTTCAGAGATTGAAGCAGATCCTGAAGTCCGCACGGGCCTTGCACAGACGTTCTTTTTTGACCCCAATCCTTCCATACGCCGTGTCGTGACGATAGGCACGCCACATCGTGGTAGTGACTTTGCTAATGACACCACCCGCTGGCTAGGTCGTAAACTGATCAAAATACCCAGTCAAATAATGCATGGTCGGCACCAACTCATTGCACGTAATCCGGGCTTCTTTCGCCCCAATGCGCCGCTTGATGTTTCGACAAGCATCGACTCACTCGATCCTGCTTCCCCCTTGCTACCCGTTTTGCTCAAAGCCCAGCATGGTTCTTGGGTTAGCTACCACAATGTCGTTGGCGATTCTCCCAAAGAAGGCTTTGCAAGTTGGTTAGACCGTAGCGATGGAGATGGTGTGGTCTCCTTGGCCAGCGGTCGTCTCGACGACGTAGAATCTCAAATCTCTGTACCCTCGGACCACAGTGGTGTACACCGTCATCCTCAAAGCATTCTAGAGGTGCGCAGGATACTAATGCAGCACCTCGAAGACTTGCGGAGGTTCCCGCACGAAATCGCAAAGGCGGAGGAGCAAGAGGTAACAAAATAAGACATCGCATGTCTATTCATTTCAGCTATCTACTCCAGCAAACTAAATCCTGCCCTGACTTCACTTTGCTTCTGCAACCGTATTACTCTGCAAGTACTGATTCACGTTCATACGTTTCTGAATTCACTTCTTCCGACAACTCAAATACCAACTCACCGCGCAAGACATTCATGCTATGCGGTGCCTCAATACCTAATCGGATCGATTTCCCTTTCATCCGTAAAACGGTAATGGTTATCGAATCACCAATGCGAATTTTTTCATTCTGCTTCCGTGTAAGAACCAACATGACACACTCCCTGAGTTGGTGAAGAAAAGTTTACCTTCTGAGAAAAGCTGCCCGTAAACATACGCTTACGGTGACACACAAGAACCTATACGCACACCTTATGCCAACTGTGCGACAGGGAACCTGGAAATTGCGCAAGTACTTTGGCAATAGAGACTTGCGCGACCCCCTGCACTGATAGCATGTACACCTGCGGGCTGAACTTTTACCAAGGTTTTGTAATTATTCCCTGCGATTCCTAGAGCCAATTCCATGAATGCGTACTGGCCCCATTGCTTTCAGTAACTTAGAAACGCCAACGGTTCTAAGGCATTCGAGCTCGGTATCAAGTCATTTGCTCTCATGTCATCTGAGCACGCTAAAAAGCAGGGAAAATTGATTGGCGTTTATTTTCTGAGAGAGCGCTATGGTTTTTATCGAGGCTTCGTTAAGAATCTGCCCGATACCAGACGCGAACTTTCGCGGGCGTAGTCCGCATCGGCAATCTGGCTGAGAGCCGCGTGCTGTAGCTACAGCCCGCGATTCCGCCAACTGTCGATCAACATCCAGAGTATATTTTTAATAAGCACCGGCGGCCGCACTGGCCAGATTGATGGTAGAAATCTCCTTTTCAAGCAACTCCACCCCTTGAACTGGATCTCCTCCGTCTACGCTTGCGGTACCCCCGCACGAAGCGAGTTCAAAGTGTCCGGCAATGCAAATCCTGCCGCCTCGCCAAGACGCTCAATGGCATTCAGTGATGAATCAACTTCAAGTTGAATGGCTGTCGGGTCAGCTCCTGAATTTGTGTTTCCTGCGCCCTCCACGAATAGTCCGCGTATCTCCTGGAGCACGCACATTACTGCCTGCCGACCACTTTTGCCGGATACTTGATTGATGTTGCTAGGCACTCAATGCTTTTTTTGTGCACTTATTTTAGTCAGATCTTCCCTCAGCTGCTCAGCTCCTATCAACCCTGCAGGATCATCACTCGTACGATTGATCCGGAGGCCCGATGCCAAACGACTGGTTGCTTGATTGGTAAGCCGGTTTGCACTTCGATTAGCACTGGAAAGCAAAGCCATTCAGCTGGTCCAACCACAGCTTAAAGAAATCCTTATGGACTTTGACAAAGTTTTATCAGAAAAAGGTGACGGCATCTTCGCCGTGAAACGAGGCCGGCTCGAAGGAGTATCAGATACGGTCCTTCTCAAATTCACGCACCTGGGTCCGACTGGCAACACACCCGACGGCACGCCCTCTACAAGCGCATCTATACCACAACATTTCATAATCCAAAGAACGGACAGGAATACAACCTAACGGGGAATCCATGTCATGAATGGCACGATCATCAAAAGAGCCAACAAAGACAGCAAGATTGTCAGAGCGGCGATCGATACCCAACGCTGGGATTCCTTGGGATACATTGTGCGATGCATACCCACTAACCGCAAGCCAACCCAGGCACCAAGGATGACCGTGCAGGCGTTCATGAGAAATAGTGCCAGGGGGGCTGCCACCAATCGCACACTCTCAGTCGTCTTGTGTTCGGGATCAATCAGGTTCACTAGCTCAAGAAACAGAGTCGGATCTCCTGAAATGAGTGGCAGGATACCAGCCTCCCCGGGGACAGTCACGATAAACACACCGATCAGAGCAGCTTCAATCCCCGCGGTAGCAATGGGTGGCACCAATGCAGCAGCGATGGCAACCCCTGCGAGCGCGCCTATTTTTTTGTCACGGCCTACCGAAAAACCGCCTGCCAGTCCTGCTGCAAAACCAACAATCGGATCGAGCAAATTGGGATGCGAACGTGCAATCATGGCATTGGTGAGACGTAATCCTGAACCAGCAAACAGTTCGGCGGGCAGAATTGCAGCAACAATACCCATCGAAGCGCCAATCATAAAGGACAGACACACACCGACCAAAATGGCCCGGCAGGCTGTAAGAAACAAAGGTCGATTCCCTTGAATCATCGCTAATCCCGCGCCCAGCAAAGGGGTCATCAGCGGTGCAACAAGCATGGCTCCGATGATGACTGCCGGCGAATCTTGCAACAATCCAATACTAGCTAGTATCGTAGCGACCGACATAAAAAGCAGGAACTCCGGTGATGCTTTGGTACCTCCCTGAAGCTCTGACGCCAAGCGCTCTCGGTCACGGCGATCCATTTGATAATCTAAAAACGTGGCTAGCAGCTTGTTATCTATGCGTAACCAACAGCGTTCGCTAAAGGAATCGGCCGGATTGACTCCCATCGCAATAGCCAAAGATTGATCCCGCTTGAGTGCACTCCATAATTTACTGTCAAGGCGTGCCTGGCCCGCTTTACCACGAATGGTCAAAACCGCGCAATCGATACCCACTTCGCTCGTTTGCCAATCCGAAACAATCGATTTTGTGTTACGGAAACGACGGATAAATTGTCGAGATTTGCGCACGTCTCGCGATGTTGCCCCCAGGCAAGCAAAGTCGCCCAACATCTTGCCAGCATTCGCATCTGGATTGACAACAGCCAGAACCGTTTCGCAATGTGCGATACCAAATAGCCTGTGCTTGGTTGATTCCTGCTGCTGGACACCATCGTCTCGGCGCATGGGAAGAAAGAGCGTCTCGATTTCAAAACGTCCCAGGGCTGCAGTTGCCGGGGGTGCGGTTAACCAGTCACGTATGGATTCGACGTGGGATGGCACTTCAAATATTTCTGCAGCAATGCCCTGATACTTACCATCCGATCGAATCGCCTGCAGCGATTGTCGAACACTATCCGCATAATTGTTGCGGCTAAAGAATCGAGTCGCATCTTCTGTGCTTGTGCTATCGGGCGATGAAGTAGGTTTTTCATCGGATTTCGCAATACACAAGATAGCCAGAGGCTTATCAAGTTTTATCGCCAATTCACATCCCAAGGAGAGAAAAGAATCGGCCTCGGAAGAATCTGCAATGAGAATCGCAATAGCCATCCACCAAGCTTACTGGTCTGGACGTTCGTCAAGCAAGGGCAACCTCGCTAGACTTTGAGAAAGTCGTGACACCAGAGGCTGTCGCTGGGACAACAGCATCCCTCTTGTTAGATTCAACCAACCCTGTAACTGTTGGTACCGGAGGAATTTAGGGTTCGACAGTCTCTTCGACCTTTTCTTCTTCGACCTTTTCTTCTCCAGCCTCTACCGATAGTTCTTCAATGTGTTCGCCATCTGACACCCCCTCACCTTCGCCTAGCACAGTATCGATAATCCGACGAATTTCCTCAGAGTGATCTACTTCCTCAACTTCTGCTGGGATTTCTGCAGCGTCTGATTTTTCTTTCACCAGTTGAATCAGTTCTCGCAACTGTTCGTCTGTGACCGATTCACGCATTTGCCATTCGTCATCCGGTTGCTTATCGGCAATCTTGCTCATCGCCTCTTCAAAATCATCTTCGCTTATTTTATGCGAGATCATACCACGAACAAACCGGCGCAAGGCCACTCGTCCTTCTTCTTTCTCAGCATCTTCCAAGCCCGATGGCTCAATGTATTTTTTCTCGATGCTAGCCACGATGACCGAGGTAAATAACGGCGAATCCAGAATCAGTTCCATGATCGTACCAAGCTGGTCACCCGAAATATTTCCGTCACGAAACCCGTCTGTCAAACGTGCGACCTGCTCCTTGACTTCCACTTTTTCGGGACCCGGCAATTCCGAGTCATCGATCACTTGATTCAGAACTTCCGAAGCAAGATCGGCAGCCCAACGCTGCCAATTATTAGACACCCAAATCCCTAATAGCAAAATTGCCACCAAAAAGACGACCGCTGCAATCAAGCAACCTTTCAGGCAACCACCCGATTTGCTTTTTTCACGATAGGGTTGCTCCGGCTCAACTTCAAAGCGTTCGGTTGCCATGGTTCCGCGATCCTGTTGCCGTTCTTCGGTTTTGTGGGTTAAAATCCTGCCTGCCATGGTATCAGCAACATTCAACGAAGCAACCTGCTTTTGTCTTGAAATCCTAGAGCAATTCACTCTTGAGTGTTCGGCTATAGCACCGGGATGCGAGATGCACGTAAGTAGTCAACCTGACCCGTATCCCGCATCTAAATTCGCTAGCAGCTGGACGCTATAATTGGAGATGAGCGGCGTGAAGAACACTACGGAAAATTCAGATGTGCTATAGCGGAAACCCCAATTGTGGCTAGCTCTAGCCCGCAAGAACACCAGGCCAGATACGTAATCTGTTCACTCGTCTCACTTGCCCGGACGCCCGCGATCCATCCGGTCACGCAATTTGGCCGCCAGTTCGTACTGCTCGGCAGCGATCGCTTCTGCCAATTGCTCAGCCAGAGACGCGCTCAGTTCGTAGTGTTCAACAATAGAAGCGCGCATTTCTCTTAATTTGACAACGAAGGCGTCTTCTTCGTAGTGATCGCTGGCGTCGTATTTATCAAAAACGCCCGCCAGTTCCTGAAGACCTTTGTCAATTACGTCGATCGCTGAAGCAGGATCGTTTTGCTCTAAGTCAATGAGGGCTGCCGCCTGAATTTTGTGAAACATCACAAAGGGACGGTACTGTTCATGCAACAAAGCCCATTGGGGATCCGGCGCAAAGGCGGAACTAAAATCCATGAGCGATAGCGTGTGCTGAGCGTCTTGTACTGCCTCCGGATACTTTTTCAGCGTGAGCCAACAAATACGCCGATGATAGAATTGATAGAACTCACGATCAATTTCCTGACATTGCTCTTCGTTGATTTCAAAGGATTCACCCTCCGCAAAGGACAGCGAAAGCAAGTAATCAAAATAAGTATTGAATCCTTCTGGTTGCACACCATCAGGACGATCGACGATTTCCATCTGCATGATGCCCATATCAACGCGCATCTGCAACACATCCCGACCATCAGCACCTTGGATTTGTCGCACCAGAACCTGGCCGGGAGAGAATGGCCAGTTTGCCAGTAGCTGGTCCAACGATTGGGGTTGTTCCGACATGGGGAGAAGGAAAGCAGGGGCAGAAGGAAAACTGGCATTGGCAGGCTACATCTACCAAGGGTCTAGCTCAATTATACCTCAAACATTCGGCCCGATTATACCCTAAACATCTGACTCGGATATTTCATTCGATCGGGCGCCGAAGTGCTACTTTGGTCGGTGAAGTAGGCTAGGCAAGGCCTCTGAGGCTTGCACGGCAGAGGCGTCTTTAGGACACGTCGACTAATGTTAGAGAGCGACCTGCATC
>CAWWCC010000142.1:0-7962 GCA_963935315.1 uncultured Planctomycetaceae bacterium
ATAGGAGTCCGTCTCGTGGGCTCGGAGATGTGTATAAGAGACAGATTTTCGACCCAGGCAGATTGGCTCGGTCAATATGGTGTCCATGTCGCTGACCCCGTCAAATACACAGCTGCAGGGAGACGCGTGCGTCGTGACAAATTGTTGATATTCTCCCGTTGGTGTCAGGTCATGTTTCGATTCGAGGTCGAATTGTATAAAGACCCTGACCAGGATCTCAGCAAATTATGGTGGGATCTTGTCGAAAAATATCAATTGGTGAGGCGACCTGAGGGGCGGCATGCTCCCGACTACGCCAGCAAAATCCATATCGTTACCTCTCCGGCGTACTATCACAACTACATGATGGGAGAGCTTTTTGCCTGTCAATTGCACTCCTCCATGGTGCAGGAACTTCAGATTTCGAATGACCCTACCGACGCTTTTTATACAAATAATCCAGCGGTAGGCGAATTTATGATACGCAAGGTTTTTGCCCCTGGCCTAACATTGCCATGGAATGAACTTACACAGTATGCAACGGGTGAGGAGCTCAATGCAAAAGCATTTGCTGCAGAATTTCAGCACTAGTAAGTTGCTGAAAAACACCATCCTGGTGTTTTTCGCTACTCGCCAAGCTCGAAGCGAAGCTTCTCGCGGCTCGCAAAATAACGACTTGCGTCGTTATTTTGGCCCGAATCTGGAGTGAACCTCACAGAGGTGGCGGATTGCGGCGTGGAGGGGCGGCTGGGCCGCGTGGCCTCTCACGAATTCGATTGGGCACTGGTGGATTATTATTGCTCACCTCTACCACCGGTGGCATGTAGGTGTAGCCTTCTTCCCAGCGCCATCCCAGTGGCACTTTGAGTTCGCGGCTCGCCAAGAGGGCCCAAGGGGTATCCGGATGTTCTTCCATTACGCGATCCAGATACATTTGTGCCTTTTTAGCAATGCTCTCCAGGCTTGTATTGGCAAATTCACTTTCAGCGACGAGGATCCAGGTATTGTTTTTTTCCTTCGTAAATGTTGCACCTTGTTTTATTTTTGCCAGCATGGCATTGTAACCATCTGTGCGCGCCTTACTGGCCAATGCCCGCCCCATGGCCAAGTCGTAACCAGCTTTCCAACGTAAACTCTCCAAAGCAGCACGGCCTCTCTCACCGGCTTTCAGCGTTTGGCAAATCTGGTCAATACGTGGCTGTCGAATGGCTGCATTTCGCTGAGCTAACGAAAGTATTCTCGCAAGTGAAGCTTCGTCCCTTTTTGGAAAACGTGTACGTATATCCTCAATAGGTTGCGTCCATGAATATTCGGCAGCTGCGACGAGCGCACCACGGGCAGGATTGGAACGCAATCGATGCATGTACTCTTGTGTCGACAAATAATCTGGTTGATATTTGCGCATCACATCAGTATTAAAAAAAGTGCTGAAATGCGCGGCCAGATTGCTGGTCTCTCCTCTTGATATCGAGCGTCCCTCGTGACGGTTGGGGTGCGCCGCAAAATACAATCCGCCCGTTTCATAGCAAAGTCGGGTTAAACCATAGGGACCATATCCCGAGTCGAGGAAGTCGTCCCCACCTCCGGATCTTGCAAAACGTAATTTCAGCCGTTCGGGCAGAAGAGACTCAGGGCCAAGACGCACCGGCACCAATTGGGGACGTTGATCAAAATCTGGATCTGGATCGATCCACTTGACATAGGCTTGCTGCCTACCAAACGGGGCAGGGCGGCCTACCACATAAATGGGCATCGCCAATTTGCGGCATAAGTTGATCGCGTTATCCAGCTTGTCAATATCATCACCCGATTCATCCGTAAACACAACAATCATTACGTTGCGGCCACCGTTGCGTGCTGTACGATACGTGCGAAATTTTTCGGCACACATGATCACAGACTGAAAGACGTTCTCTTTACCTGAATTGTCGTCTTGTATCGCTTTAACGGCGTTGATAATCTCATCGATATTGTCTGTCGGCTTCTCAGTTAACAGGTGTGAGGATTTGCCAAATCCAACAACCGAAGTGAGCAATGGTTTATCCTTATGCCGTTTGAAGGCAGGATTTTTAGAAGCTTCAATAACTCCCAATTCATCGTAGATGTCGTAAAAACGTGAAAGGATTTTTTTGCGTTCTTTTCGGAGACTTCCCGATTGATCAAAAAGCCAAACTACCAAGGTTGGCTGCAGTTCAACGGATGTCATGATCTCGTGTGTGATGCGATCAAGGGCTCCCACAGCGCCTGTTGTGCCGACACTACTATCCCCCTGAACAGGCCACTCATCCGATAATTCTGTACCTTCTGATACGGCATCGGCATCAATGGCCAAACGTTCGCCGTAATCGGTAATCACCTCTGGTTCAAAAATTACCAGAGATTGGTCTGCAACCACTAAAGAAGCGGAACTCGCCGCATCGTCACCGTTTTGACTGAGAGCACCAATTTCGTCGAACGGATGCTGGGTAGATAAAAATTCTTGTGGTAGAGGTTCCTCTTCTAAAAGATCTGCAATCTGGTAAGAGAGGTCCAATTCTTCCTGCTTCTCTGGCAAAACAAACGATGCTATGGCCAAAAAAACTAACAAGAGAACATGGAAACCAAAACTTGTGGTCCAAGCAGTAATATCCGCTCCCCACGACTGCCTACTTTCCGTAGGTTCTGGGTCTGCAGGTTGCGACTTCTTGTTTTCGTGAGACATCATTGCGCTTTTTCTGTTCCTGTGAAAAGCGAACCTGTCATGTCATACCGTGTAGAAAATCCACCTTCATTGTTAACGATTGGGGTGTGTGAGGCAAGCTTTGAAAAGCTGCGACTCAGGGGCCTTGACGTGAAAATTCAGGGAAAAACGCACTGACAGCAGCGAAAAAGGATGGAATCTAATCCGGTCTTTGCAAGACACAAAGAGATTTTTCATTGAAGTGTTTTTTTCCGAAATTCAGCCGTACGACTTTGCGCATAAACTCTTAAGCTGGCCAGAAAGACACGACCGAAACAGGTCACCGCTTGATTTCTTCTGTATCACTGTATGCCTTCCAGACATCAGGAGGCTATGATAGAGGGGGCAAGGGATATTCGGCATGTTTTCCCCTACGGGACGATCTTACTGGGAGCAACCGTTGGCTTCTTTGAAACTTATTAACAGATTGATTAAAAACCCGGACAAATACTGGCGCTGCTGTCTGAATCTGATAGGTTGCGTATTTCTTATAGTTGCATCCAACCCATTGGCCTGCGCACAATCCGCAAAATTTGCTGAGCCTGAAGATGTCAAACTAACGACTAAAGATGGCGTTCACTTGAGGGCTACCTACTATGCCAGCAGCAAAGGTAAGAAGGCTATTCCTGTAGTCATGCTGCACGATTACAAAGAGAGCCGTGCCCTGTTTCATAGCCTGGCAAAATCGATTCAGCATCCTAGAGATCCTAAACAGGACTCCCATGCCGTATTGACAGTCGATTTGCGTGGACATGGAGACAGCACGGTTGCTGAGAATGACTATCAAGGAAGAAGAGTTGAAATCGAAGTCGATCGGCTTAAAACGCAAGACTTTCGTAATATGGTATTGTTCGACATGGAAGCAATCCGCAAATTTCTAGTTACCAAAAATGATGCGGGAGAGCTCAATCTGAATAAGCTCTGCCTCCTGGGCTCCGGCCTGGGAGCCAATGTTGCTGTAAGTTGGTCCGCTGTCGATTGGAGTGCACCTGAGTTACCTCGTATCAAACAAGGCCAAGACGTAAAAGGATTGATCCTGGCTTCACCACGGCTTAACTCGCATGGTCTGGCACTCATAAAACCGCTCCGGCATCCGGGTGTGCAACGCGAAATCTCGTTTTTTGTAGTCTATGGCGATGGAAATGCAAAAGCCAAAAAAGACGCGAAAACCATGTACAAGAACCTGGAAAAGTATCATCGGCCCGTTCGTGGAAAATTCCCCGAGTTGATTTCCTTGCCTCACCCTACGGAATTGCAAGGGACCAAACTATTCACAGACCCACAGTTCAAGATGCTTCCACGCATCCAACTATACCTCAAAGCCCACTTGACCGAGCAGGAATACGAGTGGTCGAAACGCAGACTCCATTAACCTTAACAAGTTCTCGGCTTGTAATTAGCATGGCTACCGAGAAGTGAATTGGGGCAGATAGTAGAACGCCCCTTCTGGGAGTATTGTGGACTCCAGCCAAGAAAAGAATACTGAACGAACTACGATTTTCTAAGAGATTTACTTTTTGCCAGGGACCTTACCCCATTGAGTCGTACAGATCCACCGACTGAGTTGTCTGCAGGTGCTCGGCTGCGAGCAGCCATGGACGCGGAACGGCCCCTCCAGATTGTTGGGACGATTAACCCATTTTGCGCTCTACTTGCTGAACGTGCCGGCTTTCGCGCTATCTATTTGTCAGGTGCAGGCGTTGCGAACGCCACACTGGGACTACCCGATCTGGGTGTCATTAGTCCCAACGACGTTGTGGCTGAGGCGGCTAAGATTACTGCTGCTACTTCCCTGCCTTTGCTCGTGGATTGCGATGCTGGCTGGGGAAGCGAGTTGACTATCCAGAGAGTCATCCGAGACCTCTGCCGTGTTGGTGTTGCTGGCGTTCACATCGAGGACCAAATCAGTACAAAACGTTGTGGCCATCGACCCGGTAAACGGCTGGTGGATCGTGAAGAAATGGGGGCACGTATTTCAGCAGCAGTCCAAGCGCGGACAGATCCCAGCTTTTTAATCATGGCGCGAACGGACGCCTATGGAGTTACGGGTCTGGAAGACGCCTTGGATCGCTCCCAATATTATATTTCGGTTGGTGCGGACGCTATTTTTGCCGAGGCGATGACAGACATCGCCGAATACAAAACCTTCACCCAATCTCTCCAGGTACCTGTCCTGGCAAATATGACTGAATTTGGCAAAACTCCCCTGTTTGATCGGGAACAATTGCACAACGCAGGAGTGGCGATCGTGTTGTACCCACTCTCGGCATTTCGAGCCATGAATGCGGCAGCCACTCACGTGTATTCCACCATCCGTGAACAGGGATCCCAACGTGCTGTATTATCTTCTATGCAAACTCGGGATGAACTCTACCAGATACTTGGTTACTACGAGCAGGAAAGCAATTTGAATTCGGTACAATCAGACGAATAGTCAGGAAGCACCGTATGAGCACCGGAATAAAACCGCAGGGACTTGCCGGCGTCGTGGCAGGCCGCACGGCACTAAGCACTGTAGGCAAAGCGGGTGAAGGACTAACTTACCGAGGTTACGATATTGAACAGTTGGCTGAACTTTCTTGCTTCGAGGAGGTAGCCTATCTTTTGCTCTACGGAGAATTACCAAAGAAGCATGAATTGGACGGATTTCGAAATCGCTTGCTGGCGAAGCGTTGCATTCCTGGCAAACTTCGCGAAATCTTAGAACGGCTACCCGCAACCGCACATCCGATGGATGTGCTCCGCACCGGTTGTTCGGCACTCGGCTGCCTGGAACCGGAGTCCGACGATAATACTTCCGAACGGCACGCTGCAGAACGTCTCCTGGCGACGTTTCCAGCCATGCTGATGATCTGGTACCATCACGCACACAACTCGAAACAGATTGATACCGAGTCCACCCAAGAGTCGATTGCTGGCCATTTTCTTGACTTATTGCATGGATCATCTCCAAGTGACGATCACCGGCGAGCCCTTGATGTTTCGTTGATACTTTATGCTGAACATGAGTTTAATGCTTCTACTTTTACGGCCAGGATTTGTACTTCGACACTCTCTGATTTTTACTCGGCAATTTCTGCTGCCATTGGTACGCTAAGGGGACCTCTCCATGGAGGAGCCAATGAGGCCGCCATGGCGTTGATCCAGCAGTTTTCTTCTCCAGACGATGCCGAACAGGGCATTTTGCAAGCATTGGCCCACAAAGAAAAGATTATGGGTTTCGGACATCGAGTCTACCGAGACCGGGATCCTCGTTCCGACATCATTCAGAAATGGGCGGTCCGTTTGGGCAAAGAAATCGGAGACAAAATACTTTACCCAGTCTCACAACGAATTGATGAGGTGATGTCGCGAGAGAAGAAATTGTTTCCGAACCTCGATTTCTACAGTGCTTCGGCCTACCATTTTCTAGGTATCCCTACGAATCTGTTTACGCCGATTTTTGTTTTTGCCAGAACGGCTGGCTGGGGGGCACACATCTTCGAACAACGGGCCGACAATCGACTCATTCGTCCGAGTGCCGACTATATTGGACCAGATTCCAGGCCTTACTTGACGATTGATAAGCGATGAGTGAGCCTCAAGTTTCCTACGACGACCTATTCCGTAGAATTGCTGACTATGCCCTGTGCGACGAAGTGGGCTCCACAGAAGCTTTCGCGACCGCACGCCTTTGCCTGGCCGACAGCATCGGATGTGCCTTGCAGGCTTTACGCTATCCGGCCTGCAGCAAATTGATTGGACCGGTTGTACCAGGAGCATCCCTGCAAGACGGAGTGCATGTACCAGGGACTTCTTTGCAAATAGATCCCGTTCAAGCTGCTTTCTGCATCGGAACGACCATCCGCTGGCTCGATTACAATGACACCTGGCTGGCAGCAGAGTGGGGACATCCGTCCGACAATTTTGGCGCCATTCTCGCATGTGCCGATTACTGCTCACCTGAGCGAACAGGAACGGGGCCCTACCGAATACGTGATGTGCTGCAAGCTGCCATCAAAGCCTACGAGATCCAGGGAATATTGGCTCTTGAAAACAGCTTCAATTCTGTGGGTCTGGATCATGTGCTGCTTGTCCGGGTGGCATCCACGGCCGTTGCCACGGCACTTTTGGGCGGCACTCGGGAACAGGTGGTCAATGCGGTAAGCAACGCCTGGATCGACGGCGGAGCCCTGCGCACCTACCGTCATGCACCCAATACAGGATCCCGAAAAAGCTGGGCAGCCGGTGATGCAACGAGCCGCGCAGTTCGTCTGGCCTTGATCACGCTCTCTGGAGAGATGGGTTATCCCGGAGCATTGTCCACACCGCGTTGGGGTTTTCAGGACGTACTCTTTGGCAGCAAAAGCGTCACGCTAGCCCGTCCGCTGGAATGTTATGTCATGGAGAATATCCTCTTTAAGGTCCGCTTTCCCGCTGAGTTCCACGCACAGACCGCCGTAGAAGCGGCCATCCAATTGCACCCTCAGATCAAGGATCAGCTCACGAATATTGCATCCATCCACGTAGAGACCCAGGAAGCCGCAATCCGGATCATCACCAAGTCAGGGCCGCTCAGGAACCCGGCTGATCGCGACCACTGCTTGCAATATATGATCGCTGTGCCGCTACTGCACGGCACGCTGCATGCGGATCATTACGAAGACAAGGCTGCCTCCGACCCACGGGTAGACGCCCTGCGCGAGAGAATAAGCGTTATCGAAAACAAGGACTTTTCACGCGACTATCTCGACCCCGACAAACGCTCTATCCCCAATGCTATCCAAATATATTTCCAAGATGGGTCCTCGACCGATCGTGTTCTAGTGGAATACCCAATAGGCCACCGGCGGCGGCGTGCCGAAGCAATCCCCCTACTTCATAAAAAATTTGTCCAAAGTCTCCAGTCTGCGTACCGTGAGTCCCAATCTGCCAAAGTTTTAGAACTCTTCGATTCTCCCAATCAATTGGATGACTGCACGGTTACGGACCTCATGGACCTGCTGAGCACTGAAGCGTAATGCGATGGGGTTTGCTGAGAACAATAAATACTTCCAATTGCTGGTCCCATCGGATTGTAGCCGGATCCGCCGTTAATTCGGGGGCGTACAGCACGCCAGCCAACTGGCAGGATCCAGAAGTCTGGCGACATCTGCAGCGGTAGGAATGGTTGCGGGATGCGGGTTGCGGGAAGCAACTGAGGCCGCCGACCGGTAGAGAGGAATCAAGGCCGAAGGCGGTAGTTGAAAGCTCCGAAGGCGGTAGTTGAATACTCGGGATGCGAG
>CAWWCC010000143.1:0-7930 GCA_963935315.1 uncultured Planctomycetaceae bacterium
ATAGGAGTCCGTCTCGTGGGCTCGGAGATGTGTATAAGAGACAGAAAGTACTGAACCCGACCTCGCCCGTAAGGCCCTCGACTTGTAATTTGTCCTGAAAACCTTGTTCATCAAAGGGCAAGGAATTAAATTCATCCCGTTCGCGTTGGCTGAGCGGAACGACATCATCATAAAAACCAGGCAGTTGCACGCGCCCTTCTTCGTCGATTAGGGCAGCTAGTATTTTACTAAGGGTATTGGCTGGATTGGTGACCCCTCCGCCAAAGACACCCGAGTGCAGGTCTCCGTTAGGACCCTGCAGATGGAGTTCGTAGTAGGCGATTCCGCGGAGGCCATAAGTAATCGCTGGAATGCCTCGATCAAATTGCGCGGTGTCGCTGATCACGACGCAATCGCATGCTAACTTGGCGGCATTGTCAGCCAAAAATTGTTCTAGATGTTCGCTGCCGACTTCTTCTTCACCTTCGATGACCAACTTGACTTGCAGAGGCAACTCACCATTCTCAGCAAGCCAGGCCTGAATACTTTTGACATGGGTCAACATCTGGCCTTTATCGTCCGTTGCTCCACGCGCGTAGAGATTGCCATCCCGTTTGTCGGGTTCGAAGGGAGGGCTGATCCATTCATCCAATGGATCGGGGGGTTGAACGTCGTAGTGCCCATAGACCAAAGCTACAGGCGCGCCTGGTACCGGCGGTGATTCAGCGTAGACAATGGGGTGTCCAGGGGTTTCGATCAACTCGACTTTCAGGCCACACTTCTCTGACCCGAACCCCTTCAAGTGGTCGACTAACCAATTGGCCGCTTCACGTACCTCCGCTGTGAATTGCGAGTCGGCACTAACGCTAGGGATGCGAAGCAGTTCGATCAGGTCGCTCTCAAACTGAGGGCCTTTTTCCTGAGCAAATCGTAATACGTTGTCCAAGATAGGTGCTGTCAAAGCAATCGGTAGGCTAAAAAATGCGGGTTATGTCAGGCTTTTTGTAGGAGTTTGCTCCTACCCTAAGCGTCCAATATAATGCCCCAGTATACATTACACCACGGGGGCCATAGCCCGCATATTTTATCCGTTCCTACTCCCTCGCAGACCAAAGCTGCACTTCGGTGCCCGAACGTATGAATATCCGGGCTTGCCCCTGGTTTTTTTGAGGCGAGCCCATGGCTGACTATGAAGATGCTGGCGAAGATGCCCTAGAGGACGACTTCGACCACGGGACTGTAACCGTTGCTCCTCAAAAGCCCGAGCCGAAGAAACAGAGCGAGAATAAACGTCAGGCCAACCGGCAGCCTCGCTACAATGTGTTGCTTTGGGATAGCGAAGACCACACATTTGAGTATGTCGAAAAGATGCTCCGGGAACTTTTTGGTCATATCAAAAAGCAGTGCCAGATCATTGCCGAGCAGGTCGATCAAGAGGGGCGCGCTGTGGTGCTCACGACAACACTGGAACATGCTGAATTGAAACGCGATCAAATACACGCCTACGGTAAAGATCAATTGGAGGGGAGTAAGGGCTCGATGTGGAGTACCATCGAGGCAGTGGATTAAAGGGAGTGGGGGATTGTAAAGATGTCCTTGGAGGAGAATAGTTCATTTTCTCAAAATTTAAGATTTGTCCCTCGCGACGCTAACGAGAAACTGAAGAATTGTAATTTAGTGTTTCTGGAAAAACGATCGGTGCTCGTTTTTCGGACCCCTACATTTTTCTTTCTGATAACCCTGATTTACCATGAAACTTAAAACGGTAACACTTGGCTGCAAAGTCAATCAATACGAGACGGAGTACATTCGTGAAGGGTTATTGGGCATAGGATACAAAGATGCCCAGGAGGCTCAGGAAGCGGACTTATGCATTGTTAATACTTGCACCGTTACCAATGAGGGGGATTCTAAAAGCCGACAAATCATTCGGCGATTGGCCAGGGATAATCCGGCGAGCAAAATAGTTGTCATGGGATGTTATGCGACACGGGCCCCAGAGGAAGTCGCAGTTCTTCCGAACGTCACGGAAGTCATGACCGACAAGCGCGAGCTACCCGATTTGCTGGGACGTTTTGGAGTAACCGATGTGCCCACAGGTATCTCGGGTTTTGGCAGGAGGCATCGTGCCTATGTCAAAGTTCAAGATGGTTGTTTGTTGCGTTGTAGCTTTTGTATCATCCCTCATGTCAGACCTAAGTTGACAAGTCGACCTCTGGATCACATTTTGGAAGAAGTGAGGCGACTCTGCGATAATGGCTACCGCGAAGTTGTGCTCACTGGAATTCACCTGGGCCACTATGGCGTCGACTGGAATCGCAATTTGCCAAAAAGCGAATGGACAAGACTTTCGCATCTGGTACGTGCGATTGCCGAGCTTCCGGGCGATTTTCGGATTCGACTCTCTAGTATTGAAGCGACAGAGGTCACACGTGAATTGATTAACGTCATGCAGGAATACCGCGAAAAAGTCTGTCCGCATCTGCATATTTCAATGCAAAGTGGTAGCGACAGCGTATTGCAACGTATGCGACGTCGATGGGGTAGTCGCCGGTTCTTAGATCGCTGTCAATTGCTGAAAGAAAGCTTGGATTTGCCGGCGATAACCACGGATATCATTGTTGGTTTTCCAGGCGAAACGGATCAGGAATTTTCTGAAACATGTGCTGTCGCACGTGAAGTGGGTTTTTCGAAAATCCATGTCTTTCCGTTTAGTGCACGACGAGGAACGCCAGCAGCTGATATGCGAGGGCAATTGCCAAAAAGGATTAAGCAAGAGCGAGGGCGCGCCTTAAGCCAATTGGGAGTTGAACTGCGAGACACCTATTTCGAAAGCTTGCGAGGGCGTCAATTACGTGTGTTGATCGAGTCTCCCCTGGAAGATGAGCCGGGCTTTGCCTTGGGAACTTCTGGCCGATACACGCCGGTGGTTGTCCCTGACGATTCCCGGGTGCCGGGTGAGTTCGTGGATGTGCTGGCAGGTGAATCTACGGACGGCCGAATACGCTCCGCCGACCTTCCATGATGGCGTATGCTTCGGCTCGCCATTGCTTGGGGAAATTGAATTCCTCAAAGCGATGGGCTCATACGGCAGACAAAACGGATGCTGCTTCTTCACAGATATGCTGGGCATTATTGGCTGTCTGAGCTTCTGCAATAACACGCACAATAGGTTCTGTATTGCTTGCCCGCACGAGGAGCCATTGATCTTCCCAGTCAAGTCGCAAGCCGTCTAAGCGGTCTGAAGCTGCTTCGGAGAAGTGTTTTTCCAAGGCATTCAATGCGTCAGGGACTTTCTCTGCCGTCTGATTCACTTTGGTTTTATGAATTGCATAGTGTGGCATTTCGTTGGCCAGCACACTTATCGGTTGTTCACGAGCTGCCATAGCATCCAACAGAAGAGCGATTCCCACGAAACTATCCCGTACCAAACCCACACGTGGATCGATGATGCCGCCGTTACCCTCGCCACCCAATACGGCCTTTTTAGTCAGCATCAGATCGACGACATTGGCTTCACCAACCTTGCTGCGATAAAAAGGAACACCGTATTTTTCAGCCAGATCCTGCGTCATCCGACTTGTGGAACAATTGGTTACGACTGGCCCTGGATTCTGACGTAGCATGTGATCAATACACAGCGAAACTGTAAACTCTTCACCAATATAATGGCCAGATTCATCAATGATTGCCAGGCGATCTGCATCGGGGTCCTGGCAGAATCCGATGTCAAAACTCTGTTCCTGAAACAGAGGTAGTACACCAGAAAGATTTTCGCATGTTGGTTCTGCCGGATGGCCAAACAAACCATCAGGATCACCACCCAGTAAGCTAATTTTGCAACCGAGTTCTTGCAAAAGTGGCACACCCAGGCAACTTCCCGAGCCATTGTTCGCATCCAGTAGCACACTGAAGTTGCGTTCACGAATACGCTCGACATCACAGATGGATGATACCAAAGCCAGGTGCGCTGTGGTCGTATCCGCAACAGAATGGCTCACCCCTATTTGATCATAGGATTGCCAGGCCGGTACGAAATTGCGATAGGTTTCCAGGACCTGTTGTCCCGCCTCGGCTGGTATCACTCGTCCTTCTTGATTAAATAATTTAAGTCCGTTGTACTCTGCTGGATTGTGACTGGCCGAAATCTGTATCCCCCCCACAGATGCCGTATGTTTGACGAGGACTCCTGTAGTGGGCGTGGCTGCAATGCCGGCGTCCAGGCAAGCACGGCCGGCAGCCATCAGAGAGGCTTTCGCAGCAGCTGCAATCATGGGGCCCGTGGTGCGTCCATCACGGGTAATCACCACAGGTCCTGAGGGCAGCGATTTACAAAAAGCGGCAGTATAACGGGTGATAACTTCTGGGGTGAGCGAGGTGCCAATGATGCCACGCAGACCAGAAACACTAATAATGGGTTCATTCATGGAGAGAATCGTAGCAGGAATTGGCAAACTGGAAAACGGGTACCTTCGCACACATCATGCGTATAATACACGCATGGCACAGCCTCCTAATCATTCGCGACGAGATTTTTTGCAGGGCAGAGCGGCTGCGCATACTTTGGTTGACAAGGCCCAGGCATGGGTAGAAACCACATCAGAGCTGCTTGGCTTAGAGGCCATGTCTGAAAAGGCTTTGCATGTACGTGCCAGCCGTCGCGCGATGGCGGCCGATTTTGTTGTGCAATATCATGAACAGGATCATGAGGTTGCTGATGCCATGATGTCTGCGTTCGATTTAATCGAACAGCTCGAAGCCCAGATGACTATCTATCGCAATGCGAGCGAAATAATCGAGATCAACAAAAGTGCATTTGAAAAGCCAATGCCAGTCGAATCCGAGTTGTTTGCACTCCTGGAACTGGCCACGCAAATCAACCATGCGACGGACGGCGCTTTTGATATTACAAGCGGAAGCTTGTCACGTGTCTGGGGTTTCTTGCAACGCAAGGGTAGATTTCCGGCTGATGAGGAGATAGCTGCTGCGCTTGCCAGGGTAGGTAGCAATAAGGTGCAACTCAATTCTGAGCATAAAACGATTCGTTTTCTAGAATCGGATGTCGAGATAAATCTCAATTCCATAGGCAAAGGTTATGCTCTTGATCAGGCCAGTCGTCAGCTCGAGCAGCAAAATATTACAGATTATCTTTGGCACGGTGGTGGAAGCAGCGTGCTGGCCCGAGGATGCAATCGAGCAGACCGACATCAGGCCTGGACTTTAGGCTTACCGCATCCTCGAAATCCTGATCGAAGAATTGCAGAGTTTTATCTACGTGATCAAAGCCTGGCAACCGCTGGTGGAGGAACACAGTTTTTTGAGCATGAGGGTCGACATTTGAGTCACATCATCGATCCTCGTACAGGCTGGCCCGTTGAGGGTGTCCTGACAGCCACAGTTATGGCCCCCACAGCAGCGGAGGCCGATGCCCTGGCAACCGCTTTTTTTGTCATGGGCACAAAGGCTGTTCAGTCCTACTGCGAAGCGCACACGGATATCGGGGCCGTGCTGATTTGCCCTGGTAAAACATTCCAGAGCATTACAGTCCACGAGTTCGGCATGAAACCAGAGATCTGGACACGATTTTAGCCCAAATCATTCATCTGCCCTTTACTGTGGTGGCAGCAGAGTTTGCAACCTGGTGATTTTCGCTGGCAGCATGACGTGTTGTTTGGTGTTCTTGAGCGCGTTCGAATACCTCTCCGGCAGTTATTTGGTAGATTGCTTGTGATGCAATGGGGGGCTAATTGTCCCAAATGTAATGCAATCGCTAATATCCATTTGAATGAAAGACGGGTAAATTGGCAGAACCGGAGCGACGAAGATTACGATAGGGGCATCTAGCACCGATCTCGTGATATCCGGAAGCGCTGCAATCTGATGAGGCCATAGTTTTGGATTTCCTGCTTGAAAATAGCAACTACCTGGGCATCTTTGTGTTTTTGGTGCTAACGGGTTGTGGTATGCCTATTCCCGAGGAGGTTCCGATTATCCTGGCAGGTGTGTTGAGTTCTCAGGGAAGGCTCGAACCGGAATGGGCATTCGCATCTTGTTTGTCCGGAGCGCTCGTTGGGGATGCTGTGATGTATTCGATTGGCTATCATTTTGGGCACAATTTGCTGGCCAAGCACCCCAAAATAGGCAAATACATAGGGGCACAGAACGAGGAACGATTTGAAGATGCCCTAATGCGCCATGGGTTTAAGGTGATGCTTATGGCTCGTTTTATGGTAGGCGTTCGCGGCCCTGTTTATCTGGCAGCGGGTGTCGTCAGAATGCCATTTCGCCGCTTTCTACTTTGGGATTTGACTTGTGCCTCGCTTGTTGTGGGAACGTTCTTTGGAGTTTCTTATCTCTACGGCGAAGAAATCACGAGCATTCTTGTCGATGCAGAAAAAACTTTCACACTGATTGTCTTGGCAGTCGCGCTAGGCTGCTTATTGTGGTGGCTGCGCCGGAGGCGCAAACCTCTGCTTGAGAAAGTAGCCGATATTGGAGCCGAAGAGGGCCCCCTCACCAGCACAAGCGAGAAAACGGGCGAACTAGAAGAAACTTCTTAGTTCCACCACCAAAGTTCCTGCTCCGCATTTTGTGTGGGGACCGTTACTTGTGGCTGGATTGTGTTTTTGGTGTTTTCAATTTTTTCTAATTGTTGTCAGTGATGAAGTCAGTCAATCCATACGCCTCCACTGATACCCGCCACGAGGTATTTGCGATTTAGAATGCGATGGTTCACTACGGTTTCTACCGTTGTTGGAATGTCCATTCTAGGAAGGCCTAAGGCGTTCCGGTCCGCAAACCATGTACCATGCCAGCCAACTTGTTCCCGAAGCCCTTCTTGCTCGACTAAACTAAGTATCAGAGCGATATCGAACAGGTTGCGAAGTTCTTCGTAGATGGGGTAGCGTTTAGCAATCTCTTCAAAATGCGCTGTAAAAGAATCAGCGAATTGCTTATTCAGTTCGTCTGATGGTCTGGTGTGGATTCGCTTTCCTTGTGCTGCAAGTATTTCGTTTTCGCTTAAGACCTGGACACCTTGGCCTCGAGGACTGTAGAAGTCCCGTGCAGGTGTGACACCGACGGGTTCGTATTGCATGGAGAACCACCATCGCAAGATACTCATTGGGGGTGGGCTGCCATCAGCCAGAATTTGGACGGTTTCTAGATAACTAGGCATGCCATCGATACCATCAACAATGCCCATACCTATGAGTTTCATGTGGTAATCGGCAAAGAGTAGAACTTGTGCGGCATGAGAATTGGCCGACATTCAAAAAAATTGAACCTGTTGTTTGCCCAAGCAAGTGCGCAGGTCTTGCAGCCATTGTTGACGGCGATTGGGATCAAGAGGTTTGTCACCGTTTGCTTGCAAAAACCTTTGTGTTTCGCCAAGTGCTTCTTGGCGAGGTATGATCGAACAACCAAATGCAGGATTTAGATTTTGCTGCTTGCGTCTCCAGAGTGTGAGCAGATCATCCAATCGGAACACAGGAAGACCGCTTTCTAGGCTGACTATGATCCCAACAGGACGAGTGTGCCAATCATCGGCAGGGCCGGCCAGAATCAGATCACCCGATTCCGGGGAGATGAACAGATACTCAATACGTTCAAGTCCCGCCAAAGTGAGCATTTCAGGAGCCAAAGGTTGGCGAGCCAACTGACGCTTACGTATGGCGGTTTCTAATCGTGGCAGAGAGATATATCTCAAATCCGAGGAATCACGGACATGGGACTTTTTATTCTTGGGCAGCGTATTGAGCGGCTTTTTTAATGCGGAACTTTGATTAGAAATCATCTTGAAACGAAGTGTCCCCACAGCATCTGCATAAACACCGTTTATGGCAAACGGAAGAATTTCACCTTCGCCAGTTCCATTTTCCAGCCACGTATCAACGGCTACTGTCGATTGGATCAAATCAATCAGACTATCGAAGTCGGCTTGCGCGGATCC
>CAWWCC010000144.1:0-7913 GCA_963935315.1 uncultured Planctomycetaceae bacterium
CCCTTTTTTTTTTTAAAGCATAACACGCAATACGACATAGGAGTCCGTCTCGTGGGCTCGGAGATTTTTATAAGATACATGTGTTGGATCCGTTCGCCGACAAGCTTTTTATCTGCGGTACCTTTGTCTTTTTGGCCGCAGTCCCTGATTTGGCCAATGGCATTACCCCTTCAGGTATCACAGCCTGGATGGCTGTGGTAATTATTGGTCGTGAATTGCTTGTAACGGCACTCCGCACATTTGTTGAGCAGGAAGGGGGTGACTTTTCAGCCAAGTGGGTTGGCAAATGGAAAATGGTCTTGCAATGCCTGGCAGCAGGCTGGAGCATTGTCCACCTATCGTATGTCAATGACGCACAAAATGCCTGGCAAACGGCTCCCCCCAGCTGGATGTCGCAAGGACTTGTCTATGTGGTGTGGGGAGCACTTCTGCTGACTCTCTATTCGGGCTGGGTTTATATTCAGGCATCACTCGTTGCCTTTCGGCAATCCAAGTAGAATTATTTCTAGACCTCCTCCAGTAGACAATTCCTATTCGATGCAGGAACCACTCAACACTCCAACTTCCGTGGTCTTTGTCACGACCATACTTCTAAGTGTGGCAGCCCTGTACTATCTGTGGCAAAAACACGCGGGAGGCCAACGTTTATTGGC
The DNA here is from genome assembly GCA_963935315.1 of uncultured Planctomycetaceae bacterium. GTDB lineage: Bacteria > Planctomycetota > Planctomycetia > Pirellulales > Lacipirellulaceae > Bythopirellula. The sequence goes on from CAWWCC010000144.1 coordinate 654, forward strand.
CTACGAGCCTCGCAAAGGTGTACCCTGGAACCTCTTGGCCGCATTTCTTGCGATCTGCCTGCCCTCCGTGCTGGTCCTGTTTGTTTTAGATAATGATGTTGCAGACCTGAAGGATCTCCAGCCTGCAGATTTCATTTACTTGGGCTGGATTCAGTCCTTGGTAAAACTCGGTGTGGTTGTGATTGGCCTCGCTTGTTTGGCAACATTTTCACGTGCCAGTTCCCAAGACTTGGGATTTCCTGAAAGCGTGTCTCAACTGATCAAAGACTCCGGGCTGGGGGTCTTTGCTTGCCTGGCAGCAATGCTCCCCATTTATATGGTTCAGTTCGCACTCACTACTATATTCCAATCTGATCAACAACATGAATTGATTGATCAAATGCAATCGTCGTATAGTCTTCAAATGGTATTTGTCAGCTTGGGGATGGCAGTCCTAGTTGCGCCCATTTATGAAGAATTTGCTTTTCGATTGTTATTTCAAGGCTGGCTTGAAAAACTTGAAGACCGGCTTGTCGAAAGCAACGTTTTGGAATCAGAAACCGCACACACAAGCGAAGAAGAATCTGAATGGATTCGACCCCAGAGAGGAATGTTCCCCGAAATCCCCCATGGCTGGGCTCCCATTTTGATTAGTGGCCTGGTCTTTGGCCTGGTACATTTGGGCCAAAATATTGCCGCCCCAGTTTCTCTGACCCTTTTTGGGATCGTATTGGGATACCTCTATCAGCGCACCCACCGACTTCTACCATGCATTGTTGCCCATATGACCTTCAATGGCTTCACGATGCTGCTTCTGCTGCTGCAATTGGGCAGGCCACCTGTCTAGCTTCAGAGCAAGTGTTTACAATCAGCATGTAGAGACCTGGAATCTAGTTATTAATCGATACTAAAATCATGGCTGAAAAGAACGTAATTCAACTTTCCAAAGAAATCCTCGAGTCCCCTGCTTTTTGCGCATAACCTTTTAAGAGAAGTATTGCTTTCGATTGATTTGCAGCAATTTTTTGGAGTGTAGCACTTGGATATCCATCGCAATCCCACCCGAACAGTCCCCATAGGTAGTATTTCTATTGGCCAGGACCAACCAATTGCTGTACAGAGCATGACGGCTACCCACACGCAAAATATTGATGCGACCGTCTCTCAAATCAATGCACTCACAGAGTCAGGGGCCGATATCGTGCGTGTCGCTGTCGACAGTCCTCAAGATGCCGCCGCACTAAAAGAGATTCGCCGCCAGACAACTGCCAATCTGGCCATCGACCTGCAAGAAAACTATCGCCTTGCAGAATTGGTCGCCCCCTATGTCGACAAGCTACGCTACAACCCAGGTCACCTGTACCACCATGAGCGCAACAAGCCCTGGCGTGAAAAAGTACAGTACCTCGCCTCTATTGCCAGTGACCATGATTGTGCAATGCGTGTAGGTGTAAACTGTGGCAGTGTCGATCCCGACAAAAAATCTCTCTACGACGCCGAGGACTCCATCAGCCCGATGCTCGACAGTGCCTGGGAGCATTGTGAGGCACTCGATGCCTTTGAATTCACACGATACTGTGTATCTCTAAAAGACTCTGATCCTCAAAAAGTCATCGAAGTCAACCGCCGCTTTGCAGAAAGAAGACCCGATATTCCTCTGCATTTGGGCGTTACCGAAGCTGGTATGCCTCCAGACGGCATCATCAAAACGCGCATCGCCTTTGAGCAACTCATCAGCCGGGGTATTGGCGACACCATCCGCGTTTCTCTAACCGTATCGAATGATCGCAAACCCGAAGAAATCGCAGCTGGCCGACAAATCCTGGCTGACATTGCTGAAGGCCGCGTTCGCTCCGTCGTCGATTACGGCCTGGATACACTCAATATCATTAGCTGCCCCAGCTGTTCACGCGTCGAAAACGAAGCGTTCATCGAACTCGCCGAGCAAGTGAAGGAAATTACCCGCTACGCCGCTGACGAATCGATCACCATTGCCGTGATGGGCTGTCGCGTGAATGGACCTGGCGAAACGGACGACGCCGATCTGGGGCTTTGGTGTGGTCCTCATTACGTAAACCTCAAACGTGGCACCGAGGCCTTAGGGCAGTTCGGCTACGATGAAATCTTGCCAAGATTAAAACGCGAGTTGGATCTTCTGATCGCGTCACAAAGCCCTACGATATAGGTTCAAGATGGGTGCGATTCCCCATTGCTTTGAACATCTTTGCTTATGTTTTAGCGGTGCACGACACAAGACATACAGAAGTGTGGCGACGACAAGTATGAAATATGCGGACTAGGGTGCCGGTAATTCCATGGCATATTCTGCGAATATTCCTTCGTCATCAACTTCCAATCGGATCACCATCACTCCCACCATTTCGCCGATTTCGTCTTCTGAAGGAAGCAAATTTTTAAGCTCCGTCAAGAACGTCATCTCATTACTTTCGCCCTCTTCCAATAACAACTCCATCTCATCGCGCCCGTCAGCATCTATATCGCCCGCTTGCATCCGCATGGGTCGCCCTTCCTGATGAATGACCCGTAATTCTTGCCAGCCGGGGAAATCCGCATTGACCAGGAGGGCGCTCGCCAGGACAGCAAAAAACAATATGCTCATGAGGAATATGCGCATGCATCTCTTTTCCAGGTGTTCGTTGGGGATCGTGAGCCCCCTATCCTAACATTCTGACTACTCGGATGCACACCACCCCTTTATGGACTCCTGGACCGCTCAGGATGCACGAGCTAAAACAATTACTGATGATCCATGAAACGCCCAACGCTAAAACAACTGGGCCGAATTTTCATCCTCGGGCAATCAAAACTGATCTTCGGTGCTCAGCCACTCACCGCTAAAATATCTGCCTTTGCCTGCGAGTGCCCTGGCCACATATCCCACCTGCTCCGGTAGCCGACCAAAGCTGTACTTCGGTACCCGATCGCATGAAATATCTGGACCAGTCACCCATCTCACGAGATCCGTTGATGCAACCAAAAAAGATATTTGCCGTAATTCTCGTGTCGAGCTTTGCCCTTGCCGGCTGCCAGACTTTTTACAGCAGGTCTAAAACCACGCCCTTCCAATACCAATTGGTTCGTGAGCAATTGGTACTTCATAGCGATTTTCCTTTCCCAGAACAGCATCGCCTCATAGATGAGCTTTTATTGGTACGCGATACCTTATCTGACGAGTTGGAACTTACACTCAGCGATGAACCTTTGCACATATATCTCTTTGAAGAGAAAGAATCTTACTATGATTTCATTCAGATTCATTATCCAGGCTTTGCAAATCGACGTGCCATATTTGTAGAAACAGATATCACACTGTCCGTTTATGCGCATTGGGGAGACCGAGTTGCTGAGGATTTACGACATGAAACTGTTCACGGTTACCTCCACGCCTTGATACCGAATCTCCCGCTCTGGCTCGACGAGGGTTTAGCGGAGTATTATGAAGTCGCTCGAGGAAGACACGGCTTAAACGAGGAACACCTTGATTATCTTGATCAGCATAGCAAACGGCTGGCTAAACTTTCGCGTCTAGAACAACTCACATCGGCTGTGGACATGACGCAGAAAGACTACGCAGAATCCTGGGCCTGGGTTCACTTCCTACTTGAATCGACAGATGACAAACCGAAAATCCTGACTGAATATCTGGCAGACCTCCAGCGGGGCATGACTCAGCCAACACTCCATGCACGTTTGCGCAAACGTTTCACCACACCTGAGTTGGCTCTAGCAGAACATCTCCAATTACTCCGCTAGCTATAGAAACCAATGCAGCTTAGCAGTCTCCGATCTAAATCGGTTTTTGCGCATCGTTTAGCATGCCTAAATAACCTGAAAACAGCTGAAAAATCATGATGATGATCACACCGGCAACAAGTAGCCAGATGGCATAGCCCGCGATTTGCGCAAGTACCGACATAGCCGTACCTGCACGCTCCTGATATTCGGCCGAGACACGTTCCATAACCTCAACCAACCTGCCTCCTTCTTCACCCACGGCAATATTGTCAAGCATATCGGGCGGGAAGACTTGGGTCGCTGAAAGCGACTTATGGATCGTTTGGCCGTGCTCAATCTGCAAAGCGACATCTTCGCCATACTGGGCATAATAATCGTTTCCAGTCGCATTCAAAGCCAAGGGAAGTGCCTTGCGCAGATCCATGGGTGTATCAAGAACTAGTTGCAACGCCCAGGCAAAACGAGCCAAAGCAATTGTCTTCAAGGCGCTACCAAGCAAAGGAATGTTTACCACCAGGCGCTGCAGTCTGTGTGTCCAGGATGTTCCGCGTCTTGCCAATTCGACAAAGAGAAACAATAGAATGCCGATAAAAACCAGGGCATTTAAATAGACGACAAGTCCTGAGTTACCGACAAGTCCCCATCCAAGCATGTCGAAACCTGCCTCGTCCGAGCCCTGATTTATTGGCAACAGGCCCATAATCCAGATGAGCAGTCCTATCACAAAAAGCGCGATAACAAGTTGCATCAAAGGCCAGGCCAATTTACTAAAAAAAGTTCGCTTGGCTTTCAGGGTACGATCGTAATGCACCGCTAAACGCTGGTAGGTTTTATCCAATTGCCCACTTTGTTCGCCGACGGCCACCATTTGCCGGAACAAGGGTGGGTAGTATTCGCCCGCGGAAGCAAAAGCGTCCGTAACAGATTTACCGGCAGCAAGTTCCGCACGGATGTGCCCTGCTGTTTGCTGCTGAGATCTTGAACCACGCCGTGATTCATCCTGCCAGATTTTACGATCCTCAATGCCCGCTCGGGTTGCGGTTGCCAAACGATGGCACAACTGAGTAAGTGGCTTCAGACGTATACGTGGAGAAAAAAACATAAAACCCTAGACAAATGACAAAAGATCCACACAACTGACTAACACAAAAACTTGATCACCCGAAAAATAGGAGTTTCGAATTCGATACGCATCAAAAGGTAACGAATGGATGAACCTGGGATCTCCCATTATCATTGCCGACCCCGCAGGCCCTGACCAGCTACGACTCTTCTCCGATATCTTCATTCCATAGCTCTGGATGCAAAGCAATAAAATCCTGCATGAGTTGATAACATTCTTGATCATCAAGGACTTTGAGCTGGACACCTCGTGAAAGAACATATTCTTCAGGACCTCGGAAAGTACGATTTTCACCAATCACCACCCGTGGGATTCCGTACAGCAAAGCAGTGCCACTGCACATATCACACGGAGAAAGAGTCGAGTAGAGTGTCGCCCGACGGTATTCGCCAACAGAAAGCCGACCGGCGTTATCCAAGCAATCCATCTCAGCATGCAAGAGGACACTATTCTGCTGGACCCGGCGATTGTGTCCGCGTCCGACAATCTGGTTGTCAATAACCAGCACCGATCCAATGGGTATCCCACCTTCGTCCAAACCTAAGCGTGCTTCGTCGAGTGCCGCTTGAAGAAATAGATCACCCATGGTCAAAAGCCTGCTACAAACACTATCAGGTCCCCAATAAGACCAAGTCCTTAAAAGAGTACTGGATTCTCAAACCAAAAGAGGCGTAAACTCGAACTTCTCACCGTCAAAGAGCCCCAGATCGCTCAGCTTAAGTTCTGGAATTACCAGCAATCCCATAAATGAAAGGGTCATGTACGGAGCACGAAGTGAGGAGCCCCACGATTTTACAGACGAACTGAGCTTTTGGTAGGCCTCGCCAACCTCCGCACAGGTGCCCGTTGCCATCAGTCCGGCCACAGGCAGAGGCAACACAAGCGAGACATCGGCCTCTTGGCATACTGCACTGAGCCCTCCCCCAGCTTCCATGACAGCATTGATTGCCAAGGCCAGATCTTCGTCATGAACACCTGCGGCAATAACATTATGAGAATCGTGGGCCACACTGGATGCAAAGGCTCCATGTTGAAGACCAATATTTTTGATGAAGGCAATTGCAGGCGGCATTTCCCGGTAACGATTGACAACGACGAGCTTGAGAACATCACGATCGATATCACTAACTACTTTTCCCTGGACAATCTTAGGATCCATTTCAATTCGGTTCGTGACCAATTGTCCATCGACGGCTTCAATCACCTGTAGTTTTCCCAATGCCTGATTGACTTCGAGTTGATGCGGCTCAACTTCACTAGCAACAAACTTGTTAGAAACAGCAGGCGTCACTCGCGGGATCGTTGTAACACCACTATCGGCCACCAACTGCCCGTCTATCCAGGTACGTTGAACATTGAATTCTGAGAGTGAATCCACCTCAATCAAATCTGCCGGATCTCCCACCCGAAGTTGACCAACAGAAAGCTTGTAATGTTCCGTTGGGTTGAGGCAAGCCGCCTGCAGCACGTCGAATACATCGATCCCCTGGGCAACAGCCCTACGTACCAACAGATTGATATGCCCCAGAAGCAATTCGTCCGGGTGCTTGTCGTCACTGCATAGCATCGTTTGTTGTGGATACTCCCCCAGCAAACCACTCAAAGCGTCAAAGTTACGTGCAGCTGAACCTTCACGAATCGAAATCTTGCACCCCGCAGCAATTTTATCCAACGCCTCAGCTTTCGTATAGCATTCATGGTCCGTTGTGATACCAGCCGCAATATACCTGGTAGCATCCTGGCCACGCAGTCCTGGGGCGTGGCCATCCACTGGTTTACCACGGTCGTGTGCGGCCTTTATCTTGGCCAGGCATTCTGCATCACCATGCAGTACACCCGGAAAGTTCATCATCTCACTCAGATAGCCAATGCGCGGATCATCAAGCAATTCCTCAACTTTAGCAACTGAAATGCTTGCCCCTGCGGTTTCAAAAACGGTAGCGGGTACGCAGGATGGTGCTCCAAAGAAAAACTTGAAGGGCGTATGGGCGGCATTATCAAGCATGTACTGCACCCCGGCGACTCCCAGCACATTTCCTATTTCATGTGGGTCACTCACGGTGGCCACGGTTCCATGTACCACAGCCGCGCGGGCAAACTCGGTGGGAACCAGCATGGAGCTTTCGATGTGCACATGCGCATCAATAAATCCTGGCAATAGAAAAGTATGAGGTTCGCCCCGCCCCGAGCTTTTGGCCATCGGTGTTATGGCAGCAATATGGCTGTCCGCCAAAGTGACTTCAGCTGCAAAGCATCGACGTCCCACAATGTCCACCACATTGCCCACAATGGATTGGGGAGGCGTGGCCATGTGTGGATCCTCAGATATCTCAAATCTCTGCAATATAAAAAGAAAAGGAGTCGTCTAGCTCTTCTTCGATCCACCTCGCCCACGACCACCC
>CAWWCC010000145.1:0-7873 GCA_963935315.1 uncultured Planctomycetaceae bacterium
GGACAGCGATAGAGCCAACTTGACCCTTCGCCAGTCGAATGTTCATGAAGTTCACAACCCTTAAAAAAAGTGAAAATATACTATTTACGCAGGGAACAGAGCCCGCAGCCCCGATTGTAGTAGCTGTGGGGCCTGCTGTCAAACAAATTGCCAATAAAACACCAGAAAAGTAAGCCAAAGGCCATTTCTCGGGTTGTATCTGGCCCGCTAATCGGGCTCCTCCAAGGGACCCTAGGAGGCTTTAGGAAGGTCCTTTCCGATCGTCCTGGCAGTAGCAAATAGCCAAAAAAAAGACGCGGCGGGTCCCCCTCTTGCTCCTAGCGTACCCCGCCGCGTCGTGTCTTGGTGCTCCTACCCAAACGGGCCAAGCTATAAAACAGTAGGTTGGTCAAACGCACTGTCAAATTGGATTTGCGTTCTTTATCGGGTCCTCATGGAATAGTGTTTCAATCCCATCTGGATGTTGCAAAAATACAACTCGGACTACAACTCAGGAAGCATGGACGCAACTTTAGAGTCATTCAGAATGCTTACTGTAACAATGCTTCACCGGTCCGTTCGCTACGATCAGACTAGCCAGTCCAGGCCAATGTCGAGGGAACGGGCTGAATGAGTTAAAGCGCCCACACTGATTCGTTCTACTCCCGTGGCTGCGATTTTTCGCAAATCTTCAAATTGGATCCCACCAGAAGCTTCTAATTCTACTTGAGGGGCAATTTTGTCACGCAACTGCACCGCCTGGTAAAGCATGCCTGTAGACATATTGTCAAGTAATACAATGTGGGGCTTGGCAGGCAAGACGTCCATGAGCTGATCCAGAGAATCCACCTCAACTTCTACAGGTATCTGGCTGAGGTTTGATTTCTCCAGAAAATTGTAAACTTCTTGAACAGCACTAGCCACATCGGTTGCATCAGTGCCACGTTGGGCCAGATGGTTGTCCTTAATCAATATTGCATCATAAAGCCCACAGCGGTGATTTCGTGCTCCACCACAGCGGATCGCGTATTTTTCGAGTCGTCGCCATCCGGGTGTTGTTTTGCGGGTGTCATAAATGTGGGCTTTAGTGCCTGATAATTCTGTTGCATAACGATTGGCCAGTGTGGCGATGCCCATCAAGCGCGAAAGTAAATTAAGCAATGTCCGCTCAGCAGTAAGCAAGTCGCGCACGTTCCCTTCAAGACTTAAAAGTGACGTTCCTGCTGCAAATTGATCTCCGTCGGACATCTGGCTGGTCACACGAAGATCCGCCTGGAACTCTTCGAGGACTATTTCTGCTGAAGCGAGTCCTGCTGCAACACCCGACTCTCGGCTCACCACAGTTGCCGCTCCGCGCTGATCTGCAGGAACCAAAGCTACCGTCGTCAAGTCTTGTTGCTCGTCTAAATCTTCTGCACGAGCTAACTTCACTACAGCGCGGCATGCCCTCTCTAGCTTCTGGTCCCATTCAATTTGTAAAAAATTGGGCATGTGGTCTTAATCCTGTATACTGTGGGAATAGTGTTGGGGATGAGTGGGAGTGCCAGATTCGCCGTACTATTTATTCCACAGCACGGCTTATTCCACAGCACGGCTTTCCATGGTACAGAACCGGATTTTCCTTTCTATCCTGGCAATGCTGGACTCCCCGGTCTTACTTTTATTCCTCTCTCAATAGGCGTGACACAACCCACTATGGGAAAAACAACTGCTAAAAAAACACCCGAACCATGGATCCAACCTTCGGATCAAGGCAGTATGCTCGTAGTGGCCATATCGCTCCTGGTGATGAGCTTGAGTTATTGGTGGTATCAGGGCGGACACCGAGGTGATCTTATCGAAATCGACAGAGCTCCGCCACTCAGCGCACAGTACCTGGTGGATATTAATGAGGCCGAATTGCCTGAGATTATTCAGTTACCTCGCCTGGGTGAGACCATGGCACGTCGGATCCTCACGGAGCGCAACCTGAATGGACCTTTTGAGCAAATCGATGACCTGATACGGGTGAATGGAATTGGCCCTAAAACGCTAGCAAAGATCCGGCCTTATCTCCTGCCAATCTCAGCAAAGCAGGACTGAAGGTGTGAGGGGAATCAGGAAGACACTACCTTCTCGTTCCGGGATGTTTCGTGGTGGCTTAAATCTGCCGGTCGTCTTTTTTCTGCCTTTGTGGTTTAATGAGGGAATCGCCATACCGCTTCGCTAACCCCTGTTCCATTTCAATCATGCCATTTGACCTCGTCAGTCCTTTCCAACCCGCCGGGGATCAGCCAGCCGCAATCGGTGCGCTCGTTAAAGGTTTGCAGGACCAACAGCAGGAACAGGTCCTCATGGGCGTTACCGGTTCCGGCAAGACGTTTACGATGGCCAATGTCATCCAACAGGTGCAGCGTCCCACTCTAGTGCTCTCGCATAACAAAACCTTGGCAGCACAGCTTTACTCAGAGTTTAAGGAATTTTTTCCGCACAATGCAGTGAGCTACTTTGTCAGTTACTACGACTACTACCAACCAGAAGCTTATATTCCCCAGCGTGATATCTATATCGAGAAGGATGCGTCAATCAACGAAGAGATCGATAGGATGCGTTTGGCGACTACTAGTTCATTGGTCAGTCGACGAGATGTAATTGTGGTGGCAAGTGTTTCCTGCATTTATGGCTTGGGATCGCCTGAAGATTACAAGGCTATGATGGTTGGTCTTAGCGTTGGCCAAAATATTGACCGAGATGATGTGCTTTCTCGACTGGTAGATATTCAGTACGAACGGAACGACACCGACCCGGCAAGAGGAAAATTCCGAGTTCGCGGCGACTGCGTCGAAATCTGGCCTTCTTACGAGGAGTTTGCTTTTCGTGTGGAATTTTGGGGGGATGAGATTGAACGACTGGCAATTATCAACCCCACTTCGGGCGAAACTATAAACACACTTCAAGAGATGTATGTCTATCCCGCCAAGCACTTTGTTTTGCCCGAAGAACGCATTGAGAATGCAGTCGATCAAATCCGTAAAGAGCTTTCGGGGAGATTGGAGCAATACCGGAGTAACGGGCGTATGCTGGAAGCGCAGCGTATCAATGCACGGACTCGGTTTGATATAGAAATGATGCTGGAAGTAGGGTACTGCCCAGGTATTGAAAACTACAGCCGTATCCTGGCGGGACGAGCAGAGGGCGAACCACCTACCACGTTGCTCGACTTCTTTCCCGAAGATTACCTGTTATTTATCGATGAGTCGCATGCCACGGTTTCCCAGGTTCGTGCGATGTATGCCGGTGATCGTAGCCGTAAAACGACACTTGTGGAACATGGTTTTAGATTGCCAAGTGCTCTGGATAATCGGCCTTTGAAATTTGAGGAATTCCAGCAAAAGATGAATCAGGTGATTTATGTTTCGGCAACTCCCGCAGAATTCGAGTTGCAACAAACGGGTGGAGAAGTTGTCGAGCAGGTGATTCGTCCCACCGGTTTGTTAGACCCCCACATTGAAGTGATACCTGCCAGTGGACAAATTCCACATTTGCTGGAACAGATTCGAGAGCGGGCCAGTGTTGGAGAACGGGTCTTGGTGACGACGCTCACAAAACGCCTGGCGGAAGATCTGGCAAACTTTTTCTGCGAACAGGGTATTTTATGCAAATGGTTGCATAGCGAATTAGACGCTTTTGAGAGAGTAGAACTGCTGCGGGATTTACGCCTAGGCAAGTTTGAAGCTCTGGTCGGCATTAACTTGCTACGTGAAGGTCTCGACCTTCCGGAAGTATCGCTTGTGGCCATTTTGGATGCTGATAAAGAAGGATTTTTACGCAGCGAAACCTCATTGATGCAAACAATTGGCCGGGCAGCACGCAATATAAACTCAAAGGTCATTCTCTACGGAGATAAAATGACACAATCGATGCAGCGTTCGATTGACGAAACCAAAAGACGGAGAAAATTGCAAGAAGAGTACAATACGCAACATGGCATTCAACCAGAAACAATTCGCAAAGCCATTCATCGCGGAATTGAAGCAGAAGCATCTGCCCATGAGCAGGCAAATGCTGCCGTCGGGCGTACGGACGATATACAATACATTACCGAAGAATATATTGCAGAACTTGAGTCCGAAATGCTCAATGCGGCAGAGTCATTGGAGTTTGAACGAGCAGGTGTCATTCGCGACCGGATCGAGCAGATGAGAGAATCGGTAGGGCAACCTGTCGATTCAGTGCGTGAACGAGTTGGCCAAAAAGGTCGTCGGAAACGGGGTAAGAAAAAAACGGGGGACAAGGTTCCTCGACCAAAAAGAGGTGTATGAAAAGAACAAGTGAGCACTCATGCCATTCGACATGAGTGCCCAGGGTGGAAGATTGAAATGTGAAGCGTGAAGATCACGAATTCCAGGTGAGATATTAGCTTACAAAAAAAGAGCCCGGAATTTAAATTCCGGGCTCTTTTCGTAATTCTCTACGTGCATTTCCTATTGGACATCCAATTGGAATGGCAATTAGTATGGTTTTTGTCGGGCAGTATACAAAAACACTGCTTGAAAAAAACCTGCTGGAAAGAGTCTTATTGCCAGCATCAATGAAAGTTACCCAGCTGAAGTCACCCAGCTGAAATTATTCTGCCGCCTCTTCGCTTGCTTCCTCTTTTGATTCGCTGCCGGAATCTCCCGCATCAGAGGATTCGGTAGCAGGTGTTTCTGCTGGTGCATCTCCGGTGCCCGCTTCTTCTGAGCAGCCTACAATGGCTACACACATCCAGGCGGCTAAGATTAAAGAGCTAAAACGTTTCATCTCAAAACTCCTGTTCTGGTTGAGAATGCTGGTAATTAGTAGATAGGCCTCCATGCGACCCTCCTACCCAATTAGTGACCAACTTAACGGTGTCTTCACATAGTTGCAATGAGCCTATTCTTTACAGGCTATAGATGGGGCAATTCGCTGCCTGAATCGCCCTTAAAGTTGCCTTAAATTACCCAACAGGCAGGTCAAATTGGGTTCATAGCCTCTTCAGACGATCAGACTCATTGCCAAGTTACCCAGCAACCGAAGTGAAAATAGGCAATAGTGCCTATCGATGCAAATTCGTCTTCCTCCTACTTTGAGAACTGTTGGTTATGCAAGGGACAAATCGGATACTTAAATTGCTATTGTTTTCATTCTTCTGTTCTCTCAATTCAACAGGTCTTTGTTGGGTACAAGCCCAGGACGCTACCAAGGTCGAGAATGAAAAAGCCTGGTATTATGACTCCAGTCAATCCGCTGTTGAGAAAAAGAGTATTGCCCAACAAAAAGCAGAAGCCCGAGCTCAGCAGCGAATGGCCCGGCTTGAGTCACATCGATGGCTAGGCTACTCACCCAGTCGACCACCCTCGACAGCCATACCCTTTACTTCTTCCAATCGCCTGGCGTGGAAACGTGCCCAGCGAGCCCCTTATCGATGGTACACAGGTCGAAGCGCTCCTGCCTATAAAACGTGGCCCTACTATTATCAGTACCACTGAGTGTACTAGTACCGGTTAGGCATCTGCAGTAGCAGTTATCCCTGAAGGCTGTTCCTCTAGCGAAGAGATTAGACTTCTTTTCGAGCAGCACGACAGGCGGCTAGCAGATTTGCCAAGTGTTTTGGCTTTTGAGTAGTATGGGGAGCTTGATTCAATTCTTCGCAAACAGAGCGCGCCTCCCGGATGATATCGGTCCCTACGTCTTCAGGGTTCTGATCTGCTAAATAACGGGAAGCCTGTGCAACAGCGTCCCAGTCTTCGGCAATTGTCGCTGATAACAGACGTTCGATACCTATGAGCTGCGCATCAACGATTGCCTCAACCCGATAATTGTTCGCTGCAAGCCGTGCTTGAATTTGGGCCAAATTGGGCATCGAAGGAAATTCGTTGCTATCCATGGATCCGGTTCGCTATGCGGCCAAAGGAATACTGGTCGGCTGAGGAATACCCACACTCATCTGATGGAGAACCGTGGGTACAAGTCGCTCAGTAGCTGCACGGACGATGGTATCAATCCAGTCTAGATTTGCTTCTGGGATCCTGGTGAGAGCCTGGCGGGTTTCCTGCATGACCACCTGGGTAGCTCGCGCTCGGATGTAGCCACGCGCTTCGGATAGAGACATGGAACCAATTTGACTGGCGACGCGTTCACAAATGATTGCCAGGCTGGCATCAGCAACCTGACGAATCAAAGTCTCTACTTTTTTGGATGATTCTTTCCGAAAAACACGGGAAGCCCGTAGTAACTTGGCGAATCCATGCGTCATGTGAGGCTCCCTCCATGAAAAATAATCCTCCGCTCCCGGGCACATCCTGTGCATTGGACTCTGACGAAGGCTCCTCTCTAACATCGAATTCATAGAGCCCTTCTCTCCAAGGGTATAGCTGCATTCCGCAGGGTCTACGCAAATAACCAGGCTAACCCAGGCTTCACATGGGTTGCACTTGACCAAAGGTCGCTGATTGCTTAACTTTTCCAAAAGAAGGGTCAAAATTACGGGTCGGGGTTAGGGAACGCCTCCTAGACACCGATAACAGCCTCTGGGAGTAAGCAAAACGCTACCTATTTGCGGACACGCAAAAATTGACGGGCAAAAGTCGACGGGGCACCCATCAAACGGACTGCCAAGTGTGCCCCGCAGTGATAGCACCATGTGTCGATAGTGTAATACATAGAGCACAACACATAGAAAGGGCGCCGTGGCCAAGTGGCTAAGGCATCGGATTGCAAATCCGACATCGGCGGTTCGAATCCGCCCGGCGCCTCTCAACTTCAACCTCGGTTATTCTTCTACACTAGATAATCCGGGGTTTTTTTGTGCGCTTGCGTTTATGAGTGCGCTCCAATCTCGATTGATATCTTGCTCGGCTCAGTATCAGTTAGAATATCCTTAGATTACCTTTTTACAGATCGAGTTACTAAACGTACTAAGTATGCTTGATGTGACCCGCCCCCACGGGTGAAACCATTTTTTAAGTTAATGATGCAAAATTGGAAACGATGAAATGGACAATAGCAGCTTAGATATCGTGTATGTCTTAACGAATGAAGCGATGCCGGACTTGGTAAAACGTCGCAAGAGAACCCCGAAACACGAGTGAACCAATTATATACCACGGGCGTGCCGGTTCCCTTCACAATTGAGTATGCATGTCGAGTTCGAGATGCTAAGCAGGTGGAGCGTCGTTTACACAATGCCTTCGACCTGCAGAGGATTCAATCAAAATCGCGAGTTTTTTTGAAATAGAACCTCATCATGCAATCAGTATCTTGGAACTCCTTTCAGAGGAAGATGTCACAGAGGTTGTTAAAACGGAATCGTCCGACATTGGTGCAGAAGATTTGAACGCGGCGAAAACGCTGCGACGCAAACGCCCGTCACTCGATTTCCATGTAATCAGTCCGACGTATACGTTTTAGCGAGCCGGTCGTGAGTGAAATTCAGCCGTTGGCTAATCATAATTAGTTTGCCAGAGGCAGGTACGGTTTATACCTTCAGTCGAAGTGTGCAGGTCGCTGAGAGTGCACCCTTGGAACTTGATTTGAGCTTCGACTTGCAACGCAGTCTTCCTATGTTGCAAATAGGCCTGGTGCTTGTTTTATTGGCTGCATTCGCAATAGCCCTGGCCTATGTGCTTACGACGGCCAAGGTTGAGGTCGCCTGAGAAGGGAGCAACCGAGCTCTCATGCCATTCGGCATGAGAGCGCAGGGCGGTAGCTTGGAAAGGGAGACAGAATACTGCCTACACGTTGCTTTCTAATTTCGAATTCTACGTCCGTAGGGTGCTCTGCGCAGCGCTGCGTGCATCTTACTCACGAAGTACTCGTAGGATGGGTGCTCGCACCCATCGTCTTTGCTGCTAGCCACGCGCGGATAAGATGGACATCAAGAACATCAGAG
>CAWWCC010000146.1:0-7868 GCA_963935315.1 uncultured Planctomycetaceae bacterium
CCGGTTTCATCCCCCGAGCCTTGGAAGGTGGGGATGTGATGGGACAGGCTCGTACAGGTACAGGCAAAACGGCTGCTTTCGCGATTCCCATTTTAGAGCGACTCCAAACCAAAAAAGGGCGCAAGCCTAGTGCGATTGTACTCGTACCAACCCGTGAGTTGGCTGTACAGGTTCGTGACGAAGTTAGCAAATTAGCTCACGGTCGCCGGACACGTTGTATTGCCGTTTATGGTGGAAAACCAATTCGTTCTCAAATTTCTCAGCTCGAAAAAGGTAGCGAAATCGTCATAGGTACTCCCGGCCGCGTACTCGACCATTTGTCGCGTGGTTCGCTCCGATTAGAAGAGTTGCAGTGCGTGGTTCTTGATGAAGCCGACCGCATGCTCGATATAGGTTTTCGTCCCGACATCGAAAAAATACTTCGTCGCTGTCCCAAAGAGCGACAAACATTGCTTTTGAGCGCAACGATTGACAAAGGTGTCGAACGTCTAGCAAAGCGCTATATGGTGGATCCAGATATCTTGGATTTTTCGCCCTCAACCAAAGCAGCCGATACCATTGAGCAACATTATTTTACCGTCGAAGAAATGCGGAAATTCGACCTCTTGCTAAAACTTCTTGACCGAGAGAATCCAGAGCAGGCGATCGTCTTCTGTCGTACCAAGCGCGGTACCGATCGTGTTGAACGCAAGCTCTCGCAAAAAGTGAAAGGGGTCTCCTGCATCCACGGTGACATGCAGCAAAGCGCCCGAGATCGTGTCATGCGGTCCTTCCGTGATGGTAAGATAAGAATACTGGTAGCTACTGACGTCGTGGGACGCGGCATCGATGTGACAAATATCTCGCATATCATTAACTATGATTTGCCTCAATCAAGTGATGATTACGTGCATCGCGTAGGGCGGACTGGGCGTATGGGACGTGAAGGTGTCGCTTATTCCTTCGTGACCCCTGAGCAGGGAAATGAACTCACGCGTATCGAGATCTTGATCAATTCCCTCTTGAAGCGAGACGAGATAGAAGGATTTCAGACGGTCACTCAAGCCGCTCCGCCTCAGGAATCGCCCAATGAAAACAAACTCGATGAAAAAAAACCAGCACCGCCCGGCCAACGTCCGCGCCGCCGCCACCGACGTGGACTTTAGTTCTCAACGCTATAAGGCTTTCGCAAATACATCCCGCAAAAACTCGGCAGTTGTATCCCACAAATTTGCCGCTTCTACGAAATTTGCATCCATCGCGTGAATAGTCTGTGGTGACTCCAGACGAGGTTGATACACAACATTTGGATTTAGGGGTATCTGTGCACTAGGACCCATAGCCAACATACGCTCAACATCAGGAGTTAATAAAAAATCGATCAATTTTTTACCCAACTCCTGGTGGGGTGAAGAAGCTACCAATGCCAGTGAATTGGGAATAAACAACGTACCCATTTGGCCCGCACCTTGATCGGGATAAACAATCGTTACCGGGCGGCCTTTCTCATATTCCACCATGGCATCGTCCGTATCAGTCAGCCCAAAGGCCAACTCACCATTTCCGACAGCCAAGGCAACTTGCTTATTACCCGACAAGACTTTGGCATTTTCTTTGACCGACTGGAAAAAATCTTTGGCACGTGCTTCGCCCCATACCGAAAACAGGCAGGCCGCATGGCTTGCTGTGGTACCGGCGAGCGGTTTTGCAATACCCACCCTCCCCCGCCAATCTGGATTGGTCAGGTCCAGTAACGAATCTGGCCAATCTTCCTGAGACAGCAAGTCCGTATTGACAATCAGGATACGGGCCCGAGCTGCAAAACCATGCCAAGACCCACGGGCAGACCTGAACTGAGGCGGAAAATCCTGAGCGGCAGCCGTGGCATAGCTCTCCAGCAAGCCGGCCTGATCCAGTCTCAATGTGTTGATAATCTCATTGTTCCAAAACACATCGCATCGAGGTCTGGCCTGTTCGGCTAGCAAAGCCTGGGTGAGACCCACACTCTTGGTGGACTCGGTATCGAATTTTGCCAGCACGGCAATACCCGTGATACGGGTAAATTCATCGAAAACAGGCTGAGAAAACTCCTCATCAAGAGCCGTGTAGACCACCACCTCGGACTCCGGCCCGCGGGTGTGGCCAGTTTCCCCTATTATCGCGTAAATAATTCCGATCGCTATCGGTAAGGCCATCAACAGTACCAAAAAGGTGGCATTCCGAAAGGGTAAAGTACATGACATCGGCAATTTCCAAGACCGTCAAGACAGTGATCAAGAAACTCTTAATCGGCTCCAATGCAATAGATTCCAAAGCAAACCGCTTGTACAATGGCTATCGTACTTTCTCGCCGGAGCCAAGGCTATCATGAAATTACTGTTGCTGGGAACAACCGGCTACCATCCCAACGACCGTAGGCAAACCGCCTGTTTGATGTTACCGGAACTGGGCGTGTTGCTGGATGCTGGCTCGGCCATGTACCGTGTGAGTGAATATCTGAAGACGGACACTCTCGATATTTTTCTTACCCATGCACACTTGGACCATGTCATGGGACTGACTTTTCTTTTTGATGTGTTGAATGATCACGACATCCCACAGGTGACTGTCCACGGAGAACCTGAAAAACTTGCTGCAATCCGCAAACATCTTTTTTCAGAACTGCTGTTCCCCGTAGAACCGTCATTTAAGTCGAGGCCCCTAGCTCCAAAAATAACGCTTGTAGACGGCGGAGTGCTAACCCACTTTCCACTCAAACACCCGGGTGGATCGGTTGGTTATCGAATAGATTGGCCCGAGCGTTCTTTTGCATATGTCACAGATACCGTTGCCACACCTGACGCTAACTACGTTCAAAAAATTCATGGCGTAGATCTCTTGATTCACGAGTGCTATTTTGACGACACCATGCCCGAGCAAGCCGAACTTACAGGACATAGTTGCCTGACACCTGTCGCCCAAGTTGCTGCTGCGGCAGAGGTAGGGCGCATGGTACTCGTACATATCAACCCACTTCTGGCAAAAGATGAGGACTTGAATCTTAGTGCCGCACGTAAGATATTCCCCCGCATCGAAATTGGCCAGGACCGGATGGAGCTGGACTTCTAGCCCGTTTCTTCTCTAAACAGCATCTCTGTTTCTGGGCTAGGCCAGTTTTGCGATCAGTTTCTGAAGTCGACGTCGGTAACTATAGTGTTCAACTTCCAATAGATGGCGTGGCGAATCGATATAACGAATCCCACGACTTAAATCTTGGGTAGGAGATAGCTTGAGATGAGAAAACCAACGAGCCGAAGTTGATCTTTTTTCGAGGGCCTGCAAATAGCGCGCAATCAGTTGCCCTTGATAGTCAACCAGACCCCATTGCCCACTGTCCGGTTGTATCAGACCGACACAAAACAAGTCGTCACGTTCAGGATGGAACACATTCATAAATAATTCTGGACGATTGTTCTTCCAGTTTAGATGCCGTGTATCGATAAACGGAAAACTCAGATTAAACCCTGTGGCATAGATAACTAAATCAAATTCGGCTGAGGTTCCATCCACGAAGCGCACCGTATCACCCTCAAATACAGAAATATCAGGCCGCACTTTGAGATTGCCATGCCCAACATGATAATGCAATTGTGAATTGATTATTGGGTGGCTTTCGAAGAGTCGATGACCCGGCTGAGGCAGGCCTGATTTTTGGGGTGGACCCAATACCCAACGGATCGCCAGTTTTGCAGCCAGCCTTCGCAGCCAGAGAGGCAGATGCCAGGCATGCACCGTTTCGCCACACTGGTCAATTGGTTTTCCTTTGAAAAATTTTGGCAATACATGGTAGCCACGTCGCAAGCTAATACTGGCGTCCTTCGCATGAATGGCTGCTTCAACTGCCAGGTCAAACCCCGAATTGCCGCCTCCCACTACCAGCACACGTTTATCCCGTATCGTGTCCGCATATTTATACTCCGAAGAATGGAGTACCTCTCCCGAGAATTTGCCGGCAAATTCTGGCATCCGAGGATGCCAATTGTGTCCGTTCGCAATCACAAGACCACGATACAATCGCGTTTTGTCCCCCTGGAGCAAGACCCGCCATCCATCAGCGCAAGGCTCAACTTCAGAGACTGTCGTATTGAATTGGATATGCTCATACAAACCAAAGGTGCGCGCGTAGTCGCGCAAATAGTTTAGCACAAGTGCATGGCTGGGGAACTCTGGATAGTCCTCCGGCATCGGATAATCGGTGTACTCGGTTAAACGCTTTGACGAAATCAGATGCGTTGATGCATAGACACTGCTAGCCGGTTTGCCAAAGTTCCAATTGCCACCAATATCATCTTCGCGTTCCAAGCAATCGAAAGGAATTCCTGCTTGGAGGAAGTTTTTGGCCACGGCCAAACCCGAAGTACCTGCACCCAACACACAAAACTTGTTAGCGGTTGAGGATATCATCGTAGAATCAACAGTCGGCGTGGGGTCTAAAGAATAGCCAGAACCCTATTATGCCCCAAGCAGGCCCGCTAGACAAATCACTCGATGGCTCGGCCACCTAGCTTGCGACTGGCAATGCGACCGTTATAGTCGCGCTCGTAGATGCTGAATTCGGCCCAAACCGGAAAATGATCGGAAACTTGCAGAGTATCTTGCAAACTACGATTAATAAATCGCATCACATCGAAAACTCCAGAGCGACCAGAATACTCCGTAGTCGATGGCTTATGAATAAGCAGGTTATCGTATTGTTTGGTTTGTCGGGCATTAGTTGCAACCCCCGAAATCAAGGGCACCACACCCGGCAATTGGTTCAATCGCCCGAGATGACGATCGTCCGCATTAAAATCTCCCAACAGAATAATATCATCTTCGCCACGACCCGTTCGACGCACTACGCGATAAACTTCCGCCAGCGCATCCACCTCACTTTGCACATCATCAGGATCTGTATGAATATTTACAAGCGTAAAGGTGAACGCTTGATCCGGATCGACCCCTCGAGTCATAAAAGTAGCCACGAGCGGCTCACGATGGAGCAGGCCATCTGGGTCTCCTATCGTATAAACACGATGGTAGTCGAGCTGCACGCGTTCGGTATTGTACAAGAAAGCATACTGCTCTTTAACCGACGTATAGCCCAACCGAGGGCCAATAACGTGATCGTAATGCACGCCTGTGCTATTGATCAGCTCAACAAAATTAGGAATGAGGTGCTCATTCTTTGATCTGATCTCCTGGATGGCCACGACATCGAATCTGCGAATAATCTTAGCCAGAGTCGCCATTACGTACGATTTGCTGGCTTTGGCATTTCCAAAAACCTGAATGTTGAAAGAAGCAATCCGTAGAGTGGGCCCACTTGATCTTTGGGAAGGTAAAGTTCCCTGTTGAGCCTTTGGCTGCTGGGAACTCGTCGAATCTGCCTGGTAGGGTTGCTGCCTGGCAGGCGCGTTCCAGGATCCTGGCGTTTGGTACGGAGTTGGTGTGGCCTTCTGTTGCGAATCGGATTGTGGCGAATTGGCAATCTGTTTGAGACCGCCCCCTTGCAAAAACAAGTAGCCAAGACCGCCCATGACGGCAAGCATCGCTAACGACATGATCCGCTGCACATCCCCCTCCTTGGGTGCGTGCTATTTAAAGGTCGAATCCTTGACTTACATCACTGCAAGACAATCTATCCATTTCTGAAGAAAGGAAGATTAGGCAAATTTGCGCAAACTCACTAGAGGAGTTGCAAGTGCTAGCACTTAGAAAAGAAAGCTTGGCAAGCTGCTGTAGTGGGAAACCCGGGCTAACGCCCAGAGTGCGCAACCAAATGCCCCAGTTCCGGCAAAATGAGCTTATCCATAGCAAGACGCACCGCGCTTGTAGAACCAGGCATCGTCAACACGACCGTTTCGTCGACGACTCCCCCCGCGGCGCGACTGAGCATCGCAGCAGGGCCAATTTCCTGATAGCTGAGCATGCGAAGGAGTTCACCATAGCCTGGCAGTTCTTTGGTGAATAATTTGCCGAGTGTCTCAGGTGTTTGATCTCGGTCCGCTATACCCGTTCCACCTGTCAGCAATATCGCTTGGACATTTTCTGTGTTTGCCAAACGAAGTACCCAAGTGCTGATCTCCATGGGCTCGTCAGGTATCAACACGTGCTCGATGACCGCATGACCAGCCGTCTCCAAGAGCTCGACGATAGTCTGACCACTTATGTCCGTGTCCAACGTACGAGTATCGCTCACTGTGACTACTGCACAGCCTATTTTTTGGAGAGCTTGCTGGCGATGCTGGGCTGCTGTCGGACTTTCGTAGGACTTTGTCATTTTTTGGGCCTCTGAGTAGTTTTATTACGTCTATAATTGAACATAGGGACTCCGACCGAATCGACCAAGCCCCCATTTTCCTACCTGTGGCAATCCTATGCTACCCTGCTCCCACAGTCTAAAGTTCCGATACCAGAATCTGTGTTTTTCAATCGTACTCGCTACGTTGGCAATCGGCTTCTGCTCGCCCACTTTCGCGGATATTTTTCGCCTTCAGGGTGGTGGCGCAATCGATGGCGAGCTAATCGAGCGTGGTCCTGCAAAGGAATACATCATCAATAGCCATGCTGGGGCTACCATCACACTATCCCGTCGGCAGGTAGAGCGTGTCGAAAAACAAGATGATATCGATTTGGAGTATACCAGACGGAGTCGTTCCTACCCGGATACGGTGGATTCTCATCGCCAATTGGCCCAGTGGTGCAAGAAGAATAAACTGAGCAAGTTTGCGAATCACCATCTCCAACGCATCCTCGAGCTCGATCCAGAAGACGAAGAAGCAAATCTAAGCCTTGGCTTGCAGCAACATCAAGGTCGTTGGCTCACACGCGAAGAAATCATGAAGCAGCGCGGTCTTATTTTTTATAAGGGCACTCATCATACGGCACAATATATTGAATTGCACAAAATTCAAGAACATCGCAAAGCTGTTGAGGCGGAATGGCTTGATCGAATACGTACCTGGTGTGGCTGGCTAAACAATCCTCGCAGAACTGATGAAGCGATAGGTAATCTTTCAGCCATTCGCGACCCCTATGCAACGATGGCAATCGTCAAAGTGCTTAGTCGTGAAGAAGATCAATCCGTGCGAGATCTTCTGACAGAGACCTTAGCACAACTTGAGCATCCGCTGGCCATCACAACCCTGATAGATTTTTCGCTCGATGATCCACTTCCCGAAGTTCGTCAGCAATGCTTAGACTATTTGTTGGACCGAGGTAAGCCTATCAGCCTGACACCTTATGTGAACGCCTTGGATGAGCGACGAAATAATAACGAGATCGTAAATCGTGCTGCAGAGGCACTCCAGGCTTTGGGAAATCCTGCTGCCATCAGCCCACTGATTGATGCGTTGGTGACAAAACACAAATACAAGAATTCGGAAGCCCCACCAGGCGAAACCAATGTAGGCTTTTCTTCCAACAGCAGAGGCGGTGGTGGTGGCGGTCTTTCCTTGGGGGGAGGTTCCAAAGTCCTAATCATCCCCCATAAAAATATGGCGGTTCGACATGCTTTGGTAGAACTCTCAGGTGGCTCGGTAGACTTTGAGTTTGATGAAAAAGTGTGGCGACGATGGTATGTTAGCGAGCAAATGCAAGATTTCGTAGACACACGTCGTGATCAATAGACTTTTGTGCAAGGATTGAGCTATGTTGTCATCCAACAATGAGCCTGCAAACGATGGGGCACAACCGACGGTTGCCATCCTGGGCGCCAGCGCGAATCGCAATAAATTTGGCAATAAGTCTGTCCGGGCCCATGCGGCCCAGGGATATCATGTTTTCCCTATTAATCCCCACGAGGACCAAATCGAGGGATTTCCTGCTGTCTCTTATACACATCTCCGAGCCCACGAGACGGACTCCTA
>CAWWCC010000147.1:0-7727 GCA_963935315.1 uncultured Planctomycetaceae bacterium
GCTGTTCTGCCTTGATAAAGTCAAATAATGCATCGAGCAACTGCTCTCTCGCCGGCGGTTCACTCTGAGGGGTGGCAAGAACTGGCTGCATTTCAAAATGGCAAGACTCTCAAGAGTACGATATCACTATGATTTTTCCAAACTCCCCCAAATCGGATGAAGTAGATCACCTGCTTCGTAACGCTCAATTGCGTGACGAGCTAGAGCCGCTATACGACGAGTCGATCGGCCGTGTGAATGCGGAAATGATGTCGACTTCAAGCGAAAACGAGTTTCTGCAATCCATGCTCGATTGGGAGCGTGCGCCAATTCTTCCCATCTGCGATTGGTTTGTTCCATCACTCGAATTGCCTGCTCCAGAAACACTGGACGAAGAGCGCTTGCACGTTCTTCTTTATGAGACGATTCACAAGTTATACGATCAACGCATTGTTCTAGATTTTACGGATCATCTTACAGATCGTCAGCTGTATTGTCTCATCTGTCGAGATATTTTGCCTGCTCATGAAAAACGCATTGAGCGTCTTAGCAATTACTTGCATTGGGATTGTGCCAACACAAATGACGATCCAGACATTTGGCTTCGGTACTATGCCAGCGATGAAGATCGAGAAGCCTGGGAAGCAGAAATGGGCGGTGAGTTGCCAAAGATGGAAGATCCACCCTACGTGCGGCATCTGCCGCGAGCACCTCTCTAGATTGTGCCTTGAAACGTTGTGGTACCATTCTGGTTACCACTGCTGGCTTGTCCCAAGCTGCCCCTCATAATAGATGAGGCCACATGCTATCGCTGACGAGCAATCCTGCTTGGGTTAAACGTACATTCTGGTCGTTTGCTGTGAGAAGACCGTGTTGGACAAAGTGGGCTATTTCTTTTTCGGATAAGTCTTCTACCGTGTAGCCAGATCGCTTTGAAAAATCTTGCCGATCTACACCTGCAATACGTCGGAGCCCGAACACGAGCATTTCGCGAGCTCGTTGTTCCGGATTCAGCTGCTCCTGCTCTGCCAGGGGAGATTTTCCGACTTGGATCCTTTTAAGATAAGTAAACGTACTGCGGTGATTTGTCGATCGTACGCCATCGACATAGCGTGCTGCACCAGGCCCTGCAGCATAATAACCTTTTCCTTCCCAATACACCTCATTATGTCGACTTGAATGGCTAGGCTTGCCAAAATTCGAAATTTCATAATGTTGGTATCTGGCTGCTGTCATGAGGTCAATTGCAGCGAGATACATTTCTCTATCAAGTTCTTCTGGAACCGTGGATAGTTCTCCACGATGAAGTCGTGACCAGAACGTAGTGCCTCGTTCAAAGGTCAATCCGTAGGTAGAAATGTGTTCCGGTTCAAGCTCCAGGACAGCGGTCAGGTCATCCTGCCATTCCTGAAGCGTTTCACCAGGAGTAGCAAAAATGAGGTCGAGCGAAAGTTTCATACCCGCCTCTCGAACCAGCCAAACGGCTTCCAGAATATCTTCAGCCAGGTGATCACGCTCTAGCAAAGCCAGTTTTTGGGATCGAAAAGACTGAGCCCCCAGGCTGATTCGATTCACGCCATAGTGAGCAAGTGTTTGCATCCGCTGTCGATCCAGATCCCCGGGATTGGCTTCTACGGTCCATTCGTAGTTGTCTTGAAGAGGATGCCAATGCAGCACCAGTTCACAAAGTTTTTCAAGATTGTCGACCGAGAGATAGGTTGGTGTTCCTCCGCCAAAATAGAGCGTCTTGACCTCACGAGGTTTTTCCAGCCAGCTTAACTCAACCGACAAAGCATCCAAATAAGGTTTGACTAGATCGTCACGTCCAGCAACGAGAGTGAAATTGCAGTATCCGCATCGGTGCGTACAAAAAGGAACATGAATGTAAGCAGAGGTAGGGGGCATACGGGTGAACAGTCTAGCACGGAGGCAGGTATGTATCCATTCAGGGGTGGAATTACCATAACGCACCCTACTCAAAGGCCTTCATGGCCTACCATCAATCTTGGCCTCTAGCCTTTGTTTTCTTCGTTTCCTTCTGTTCAAATTTTATAGCCAATGCGCAAACGAATGAATTTACAGAAGGAAACAAAGCAAACAAAGAGAATGTAGTTGAGGTTGTAACGTTAAAAGATGGGTGCAAGCATCCATCCCACATCATTGAAACGCGTCGTAGATGGCCTATTCAAGAACCTTGTAGCGAACGTCCTCAGTGACGCTTGCGCGCATAAACGCATAAACCCAGTGGAGCGAAGGAGATTCGAACTCCCGACCTCTGCATTGCGAACGCAGCGCTCTCCCAACTGAGCTACCGCCCCAACGGTGCTCCGATTTTAAGGAGTCCCCAACCCAGTGTCTAGCTCCTGCCCCGCCTAGGCTGTGTACTGGGACACCATAAGAACAATGCTGTCCGATTATCGGGGCGCTTTATTGGATTTGGACAGGAAGGGACGAAGCTCATGCACAAAGTCTCCCGCATCGGCAAACTGCCGATATACGCTGGCAAAGCGAACATAGGCAACTTCATCTAGCTCACGCAGATGTTCCATGACCAGCTCGCCTAAACGACGACTGTCTATTTCAGTTTCGAACGAAGAATACACATCGTTCTCAATTGCCGATAAGGTGCGTTCTACATCGCGGTCACTGATGGGCCGTTTCCAACAGGCCCGCTCCAGGCCAGATTTGATTTTGTCTCGAGAGAAGGGCACGCGTGTGCCATCTTTTTTCACGACCTTGATGGCGGATTCTTCAATCCGCTCATAGGTTGTGTACCGTCGTTTACACTTGAGACACTGCCTGCGCCTACGAATAGCGAAACCATCCTGGCAGGCTCGTGAGTCAATAACGCGGTCATTGTCCGTGCGACAGAAGGGGCATTTCATGGGAGTTACTATACACAAGACTTCTCATTCGTAAACCATTTGGTCAAAAGCCAGTTGAGAAGTTGCATGTTTTTTTCAATAAATCTCATTTTAGAGCAAATTGTTTGTTGAAATAAGGAAATCTTTCTTAAAACAAGTTTTGCACACCTACTATTTGCATGAAGGGGGATCCCAGAAGCCCATGATGCATGAAGTGTTCATACGTCCATTTCCAAACATGGAAAATCAACAAGGCGAACTTTTCGGGAAACAGGGCACACTCTGATGAGCCAGGAAATAGTAATTTAGGCAAGGAGTACCGGAGGGTTCTATTTGCGGCACTAATATTTCATCCGTTCGGGAACGGAAACGCAGCTTTGATCGGCAGAGTAATCGAAGTACTCTCTAGGCAAGGCATGTGAAGATCGCATGCTTAAGCATGTGCTTGCCAGAGCATACCGATGCAGTTTTGATTCCGTAACTGCAACAGTAGAAGTGGATGAAAGAGGTGGGCTAGAATGACAGCGGTCTATTCTATGTAGGAGAGCAACTGTGTGGTGTACGAAATGCAATACTGAGATGGTCTCTGGGGCTGTGTTTTGCCACTAGTGTGGGACCCCAATACAAAAAGATGCCGATAGGCGTCCTCAGGACCTACTCCAAGCTACTGGAAATCATGCTGCTAATAATGAACCCGAGCAGGAATTATGGCAAGGCAAGTTTTCTAAAAAGTCCATGGTTGGTTCCTGGCTGGGGGCCGTTGCCTTTTCGCTGGGAATGTTTTTTGTAGCCGCCATTTCTCGCTTTAGTGGGCCGGGTTGGCTTACCAGTCTAGTTGTGATTGTATTGGTTTGGCTAGGTTTATTGGCTCAGCTGTTGATCCGACAACTGAGTGAGCATTATTACCTTACTAACCAACGATTTATCCATGAAAGAGGTTTGTTGTGGAGAGAGATCAATTGCATTGAGGCTATAGATATTGATGATGTTTCGTTCCATCAAGGTCTGGTAGAACGATTGGTTGGTGTGGGTACGGTTTGTATCCGTTCAAGCGATCAGTCCCATCCAAAAATTGAATTGCCCGGTATAGAAGACGTCAATAGGATCGCCGATATGATTGACGGCGTGCGCCGTCACGAACGCCTCAAGCGGGGATTGCATGTCGAGGCTGTTTAGTGGAGCGTTATTTTTTCGCTTCTGTCCAGTCGCGTCGTTGTCGACTGCTGAGAATATTCATGGCCTTGCGGTACTTTGTCACAGTACGACGAGCAACCTTGATACCATGTTTCGCCAATTCCTCGACAAGTGCGTCGTCGCTAAAGGGCTTGGATTTGTTTTCTCCGTCCACAATCGCCTGTAATTTCAACCGGACTTTGTCCCAGGCAACCTCTTCGCCGTCGGCACTTGTCGTCCCGCCAACAAAAAATCGCTTGAGCGGAAATATGCCACGCGGCGATGCCATCCATTTGTCATCAACGGCACGGCTGACGGTCGTGACGTGCACGCCCACTTTGTCAGCGACTTGCTGCATTTTAAGAGGTTCAATGAACTCGGGGCCTTGGTCCAAGAATTTGATTTGATGATCAACAATTGCCTGCACAACTCGTGTCAGAGTGCTGCGACGCTGCTCGATCGCTTCAATAAGCCATTGGGCAGCATTAATTTTCTTTTTTATGTATTCACAAGTTTCTTTATCATCGGTAGCAATTGCTTGCTGCAGCATGGCGCGATGGCTCGGGCTAATGTAGAGTGATGGCAAATCTCCATCCTCCAGTCGTACTTCGTAGCCACCCTCTTCCAGGCGGTCGATGTAGACGTCTGGCGTAACGGTGGGAGCAAAGTTTTCATTGAACTCCGAACCTGGCTTGGGCTTTAAAGTGCGCAAATCTTCCCAGGATTCTTTGATCGTTTCGATCGAAAATCCTGTTTTCTTTGAGATAAGAGGAAGGCGATTATTTTCCAGGTCTTCCAGGTGGTTTTCGATGAGCACTTGAAGCTCTTCATAAAATAAAAGTCCCGGTGTAAGTTGCATCAAGAGGCATTCTTTAAGGGACCGAGCTCCCACGCCAGGAGGATCTAACCGCTGGATAATGGCCAGGGCTTTCTCTGCCAATTTGAGTTGCTCTTCTTGCCACGTACTGGCATCGCCATTGAGATCCAGAGGAGGAGCAGTGATTAATTCTTCCAGGGGTGCTTTGAGGTAGCCATTGCTGTCAAGATTATAAATCACACGCTCGCACATGTGACGCAGATCATCTTCCAAATCGTACCAACTCAATTGATGCTGCAAGTAGTCCAATAATGATTCGGGACGCGAGACCATGTTTGCCATCGCATCGTGACGACGGTCAGATTCAGCATCTATTTGTCCACGTGAAGGACGGCTCCGCTCTTCGTAATCATCAGGAAGATTCTCGGCCATATTCATAAGCCGTTCAAAATCTTCTTCGTTATTCGTGTCATCCTTAACAACCAATTCGCGCTCTGCTTCACTGGGAGCGTCCGGGCTGACTTTATCTTCCAGGGATGTTTCTAATTCACCTGTGGGCTCAACCTGATCGAGGACAGGATTATCTTCCATTTCCTGTTCAATGCGTTCCTGCAAAGCAATGATTGGCAACTGCAGGATCTCCATCGACTGGATCATCCGCGGTGCTAGCACCTGCTTTTGAGCCATCTGCATTTGTTGGCCAAAGGATAGTCGCATGGAATTGATTTTTGGGTACTGGAAATAAAGGATAATCAGCTTTTACGAACCTTCTGTAGCATAATGCAGTTCCCCGCCGAAGGTCAAACTTGGCAGTAAAGCGTCACCAGAAGCATTGCTGGAGTTACCCGCTGCTATCAGGCGCAGCAAAACATGGAATCCCTGGCAATTCTACCTTGCGGCTAGCCCGGATTAAGTTTCCTGAGAGGCACCTAGCGTTGAAACCTGCAGATTTTTGGCCAAATGGGTTGAGTATTCAGGCTTTAATCGGTGAGTGGGTTTTCACCCGTTTGTTCCAGCGCATCGCTGAGGCCCGGGATATTGAGTCCGCCTGTGAGGGATTGCATTTGTTCGGCATGAAGCTGTTTGGCCTTGGCTTGTGCCGAATTGAAAGCTGCAGGCAGTAAGTCTTCAAGCAATTCACGATCCTGTTTTTCGATTAGACTTGGATCGATACGAACTGCTAAGACCTCTCCCAACCCATTGGCTTCGATTTCGACCATGTCAGCACCAGCGCTACCGGTGACGCGTTTTTTCTTGAGCTCATCCGAAAGCTCTTGCATTTTGCTGCCCATTTCCTGGGCCTGTTTCATGAGATTGCCAATATTTCCTAAGCCCTTAAACATGGGAGTCCTTTTAGTTTGAGGATTGCCTGATAATTATTGGTGCTGAAAAATCTATTCCATGGAGCAGGTCGCGAGATTCATTTACGTGGGCGCTTTTTTCTCGGGCGGTACGTAGCGAAGTTGTGTCGGGTCGCAGTCGAAGAGTTCCATCGCCTGTTTCACAAATGGTCGCGTGGCCAGGTCCGCCTGTTGTTGCCGACGGGATTTCGTTTTAATTTTGGGTTGCTGTGGAGAAGCGATTCGGTTACGCGTGTGTAGTACAAGGACAACTTTGGTACCGCAAGTGACTTGCAAGGCGTTTTCCAGGCGTGTGCGGTTATTTGCTTTTTCGCAGTACTCTCGATGGAAATTCTCGGCAAAGTAGAGTTTCAAACGGCCCTGCTCATCAACGAGAACCTCGTCGGCCTCGGCTGCGTGATCCATCAGCATACCCGTGAGTGATTCCAGAGTACGTTTCCAGATAGATTCGGCATTGTCTGGTGAAAGGGTCAGGGTAGCCATGGCCTTTGTAGGCGGAATCTCTTCGGCAAGAGCAGCAGCACTTGCAGGTGGCTGCAAAGGGACGTTGCTGGCGTGCTCGGTGGCAACCTTCTGTGGGGATAAGTCAGCGGAAGGGGAACCCGGGCCCGCATTGGAAGTGCCCTGAGAAGACGGTGCAGCCGCCAAAGAGGTAGTAGGAGAGTCGTTAGGAGTCGGGTCTGTGTCCCGACCCGTGGTTGCGATTTCAGGGCCGTTTTTTTTTGCGAGGGTTTTGGGAGTGGTAGGCCGTACTGCAGCAGCGGGGGAGGTTTTTAATTGTTGGATGAGGTCCGCCAAGTCGTCCAAATTTTCAAGGTGACAAATCCGCACAAGAGCCATTTCGAGCAATGTACGCGCGTGTGTGCTGACTCGCATGCGCGCCGCCGTTTGGTCAAGTATTTGTACGATTGCCAAAAGTGTCTGGATACCCAACTGCTCAGCAATATTTTGGATTTCACGAAATTGCCCCGGTAGTGCATTGAGCATGCGCTCCGGATCACAGCCAACGGCCTGGGTCATGGCATCTCGGAAATAGCCAAGCAACTGATCCAAAAGCTGGCTTACCTCGGCCCCCTCAGCAATTGCACTTTCCAATTCAACCAATGCACGTGCTGCATCGTGTTGGACAAGTGGAGCAACGAGCTGGCTTAATCGGGTTGCCGGAGCGATGCCCAGCATGGTTGTTACATCAGCCGATGTAATTGTCTGCGTGCCCGTAGAGAGCAATTGTTCAAGGAGGGACTGACTATCACGCATGGAACCAGCAGCACGCATGGCCAGAATATGCAGGGCATCTTCTTCGGCAGTGGCACCTTCGCTTTGTGCAATCTGTTGCAATCGTGCTTGAATGCTGGCCGTCTCGATACCTGCAAAATCATATCGCTGGCAACGCGATAAAATAGTAACCGGAATCTTATTTGGCTCAGTGGTTGCGAAAATGAATTTTACGTGCTCCGGGGGTTCTTCGAGCGTTTTTAGAAGCGCATTGAAGGCCTCTTTGGTAAGCATATGGACTTCGTCAATGATGTAGAT
>CAWWCC010000148.1:0-7726 GCA_963935315.1 uncultured Planctomycetaceae bacterium
GGTGCAATCCTACTGGGGCTTCGATGCGACAAGGCGCAAGTAGAACGGTAAGTTTCCAGGCGATGTTCAACTGACTGGTTTTAATTGCCAAACCCTATCTGAAAGCCTTTGCGATGGCACATGAGATCCTGGTAGGCGTGTCGGGAGGAATTGCGGCGTACAAGACGGCGGCACTAGTCAGCGATCTGGTACAAAGTGATTTAGGTGTCACCGTAGTCATGACACGTGCTGCTACAAAATTTGTGGGTCCGGCAACCTTTCGTGCGCTGACAGGTCGCCCCGTCTACACGCGTATGTTCGAAAGTGCACAGTTCCCCTTGGGGCCACATATTGAACTGGCCAGGCAGGCCGAATTGCTCTGCATCGCCCCTGCCACCGCGCATTGCCTGGCACAGGCTGCCCAAGGTATGGCGGATGATCTTTTGAGTACGTTGCTGCTATCCTTTACGGGGCCGGTAGTGCTTGCTCCGGCAATGAATACCGAAATGTGGCAGAAGCCGGCCGTCCAGCGCAACCTCCAGCAACTGCAGGAGGATGGTTTGCAGATTGTCGACCCGCAAGAAGGTTGGCTAAGCTGTCGTCAAAAAGGAATAGGACGGATGGCCGAGCCGAAAACGATAAAAAGTTCAATTCTCGCAGCACTGGCCAGGTAGAAAGGGAACACGTCGCAGGGGCCGGAAGTACACGGCTGCACCCTCCCCCACAGACTTTTCATAGCCCTCTCTCTTCTTATGACGCGAATTCTGATCACATCTGGTCCCACTCGACAGTACTTGGATCCCGTCCGCTACCTGACCAATGCCTCCAGTGGCAGGATGGGTGCCGCTCTGGCCAGCGCCGCACTCGAACTCGGACACGAAGTCGTGGTTATCAGCGGTCCGGTTGATGTGGAGTATCCCGCTGCTGCGGAAATTGTTCCGGTAGTTTCAACGGAAGAGATGCTTGCCTGCGCGGAGCAGGTTTTTAGCGACTGCGATGGACTGATTGGTGCAGCGGCTCCCTGCGACTATCGACCTATGCACATTGAACCCAGAAAAATTGCCAAGACAGGGGAGCCTTTGCTGTTGAAACTTGTGGAGACGCATGATGTGGTTGCCACCCTGGGGGCTCATAAGGACTCACGGTGGGTGGTTGGTTTTGCACTGGAAACCGAAGATCATCGGTTGCGCGCTTTGGCCAAGCTTGAACGCAAATGCTGTGATTTGATTGTCTCCAACGGCGTGGAAGCAATGCACGCACTTGATAATCGAGTTGAAATACTCGATCCAACGGGCACGGTTCTGAAGTGCGCCCAGGGAAGTAAATCTCTGGTAGCTCATGAAATACTGGCCGTGATTCAGGAGCGTCTGGTGGAAGCTTGTTAAGAAATGGGAGTGCCGAGGCTCTGATGAGCCGGGTTTCGGATTGGCTCGAAGTTATACAGCAGCCCGATTTCGCAATTTCGCAAAGAGTCGTTTGAGTGGTCTACGACGTGGTGGCAGAGACGAATCGTCACTGAAACGCCCATTACTAAAATGTTCAGCTTGCAATTGGTCACGAGCGGCCTGCCAATCGTCTGCTCCATCACCAACTGGGCAGCCACGTTGTTGCCAGATTTTGTAGGCCCGTTGGGCGATTGCCTCCTCGGTTACTTCGGGACGACGTGTTTGTCGGCGTGCTGACATGTTCTTTTTCCTCTTTGGTGCTTGGCTTCCTGGAAAATAGGATCCCCGCCCCTTGCTTTCGACGCGTGTTATAGCCTGATTTCTGCGCTCTGAGCAAGAGCGGCTTTGCCGCTACTTATCGATCCTCTCATGATGAACCCCTTTGCCCTGCAAAGTGTCTCACAGGCTATGAAACTAGTAGCTCAGGAGAAATTATTAGCTCAGCACATAGTAGCTGGGTAGCCGGATCCACCAGGATTCGGTGCGGCGGAGCAGATGGTTCACCCGCCTGGCGGCCGCCCACCCCCCAAAGTCTGCCGATATCAGCTACCGATGCATTCCATGGCTGTGGTTGCTCGTGTTTTGCTGACATACGCGCCCATGGCGGGGTACACAATTGGCCAGTATACTCATGATTCTCGATATTATTGACGATACCCATCTCCCCCAATTGCTACTATGATTCGCGTCGCCATCTTGGGTGCTACTGGTTACACGGCCCGAGAATTACTCGGTTTGCTGTTGCGGCATCCTCATGTAGAAATCACTGCGCTCACCACGCGCCAGGATACGCAGCCACATGTGTCTGATGTCCATCCTGCCCTGCGCGGTCGATTGGATTTGGTGCTCGAAAATCTTTCGCCTGCCGAAGTGGCTCAACGGGCCGACTGTGTCTTTGGCTGTTTGCCCCATGCGGCCAGTGCAGCCGTTGTTCGTGAATTGCTGGCAGCCGGTTGCCGCGTTGTTGATTTCAGCGCCGACTATCGGCTTGATGACCCTGAGGTCTATGCCAAATGGTATGGCGTTGAACATCCAGATCCAAAGCGGATGTCCACCACGGTGTACGGTTTACCCGAGTTGTACCGCAAGTCGATCCGGAATGCAGAGCTCGTTGCCAATCCGGGTTGCTATCCAACGGCTGCCATATTGGGTTTGGCACCCTTACTGAAAGCAGGTGCGATTGACGCTCAGGGAATTATTATCGACGCCAAAAGTGGTGTGTCGGGAGCAGGGCGTTCGCCCAAAGCCCACCTGCATTTTCCAGAAGCAAACGAAAACTTGACGCCTTACAATATTGGCGGCCATCGCCATACACCGGAGATCGATCAGATCCTCAGTTCCTGGGCAGCCGTGGAAACCGATGTGATTTTCACACCCCATTTAATTCCCATGGATCGAGGCGAGCTTGTCACGTCTTATGCTAGCGTGGTTGATGACGCTAGTGAGGATGCCTTATGGCAGAGTTTGCATGATTATTATCAGAATGAACCCTTTGTGCGCGTCGTCAATCATTTGCCCGGCACCAAAGATGTAGCTCATACCAATTTTTGTGATATCACAGTTTGCCGGGTCGGGAACAAAGCCGTCGTGGTGAGTGCAATCGACAATTTGATCAAAGGGGCGTCCGGCGCAGCGGTACAAAATTTCAATTTGATGTACGAATACTCTGAAACGATAGCACTCTTGTAAACAAAGCGTGAATCGACCTTCCATCTCTGAATTCCACCCTCTGTCCCTCGCAAAATAATGGCCGATCATTTACCCAAAGGATATCGCGCAGCCGGAATTTATTCGGGTGTAAAAAAAAACCCGAATAAGTTGGACCTTTCTCTGGTTGTTTCGGATCGTCCCACGGTCGCCACGGGAGTTTATACGCAGAATGTTGTCTGCGGAGCCCCCGTGACGCTGAACCGGGAGCGAACCCCCAGCGAGTCGGTACACGCTGTTGTGATCAATTCTGGTGTGGCAAATGCCTGCACGGGGGATCGAGGTTATCGGGATGCCCAACAAATGGCAACGCTGGTGGCCGACAGTTGCCAGCTGGAAAATGAGCAAGTCCTCGTGATGTCGACAGGTGTGATTGGCGAACACCTGCCCATGGAGAAGATTGGCCGTGGAATCGAAGCCGCTGCCGCAGAGCTTCATTCGAGCGATGAGGCACTCATCGCGGCAGCTCGTGGGATGATGACCACCGATACCACGCACAAGATTCGCAGTCGTGTTGTCCAACTCAACGGCCAGGAGGTCCATATCACGGGGATGGCCAAAGGCGCTGCCATGATTGGGCCCAACATGGCCACCATGCTGGCATTGATTCTCACCGACGCTGCCATTAGCGCTGAGGATGCGCAGGAAGGCCTCAAGGATGCTGTGGACGAGTCTTTCAATTGTATCAGTGTCGATGGTCATACGAGCACCAGTGACACTGTACTGCTGCTGGCAAACGGGGCTGCAGGTGGACCCGTACTGGCCGGTACAGAGCTGGCAAAGTTTCAGGCGACTCTGGTAGAGGTATGTGAAGATCTGGCACAGTTGATTCCTGCGGATGGTGAGGGGGCTACCCATTTGATCACCGTCGAAGTGCACGGTTGCCAGTCGCGTGAGGCGGCCATTGCAATCGCTAAAACTGTTGCAGATAGTCCGCTTGTCAAAACGGCTGTGGCAGGAAATGACCCGAATTGGGGACGCATTGTCTCTGCAGCCGGCTACGCTGGTATAGCATTTGATCCCACCAAGGTGAGCTTGTTGCTTAATGGCATGTTGCTTTATGAGCATGGCGCCCCGGTGGAATTCGATGCCCAGGCCATCTCCGAGTCGATGCGCAGTGATCGAAACACGGCAATTTTGTTGCTGCTGGACGAAGGTACTGCCTCTGCCCGGTTTTGGACTACGGATCTCACGACAGAGTACGTGAGGCTCAACGCCGAATACCATACGTAGCAGCAGTCCCTATGAGCGAAGCATGGGAAAGAGCTAGACGTGGAGCTTTAGTCTTAGGCTGGGTATTCGTTTTTTCGATTTTTGCGTTTTATTGGCTGTATGATAAAACGCTTCTCGAATCAATCTATTGGACCGTGATCACTATCACTGGCGTCGGCTACTCACAGGATATCGAAGCGGGAGTGTCCGAGTCACGCCATTTTCTCACGCTAACCATCCGAAACTTGAACACGAATATCAACATTGTGGCCCGAGCAGAAGACCCGAGGAGAAGACCCGAGGGCCGAGAAAAAACTTCTCCAGGCCGGTGCCAGTTAGGTCGTGATGCCGGCTATTCTTGGTGTTGAGCGGATCGCTGATATGATCGTACGACCCGAAGCTTCGGACCTGTTACGATGCGTCGGTCACGAATCTGGATTCAATGCAGAGCTCGAAGAGTTTACCTTGATTGACCAGAGTCCTGCAGTTGGCAAAACCGTCCGGGCTTCCGAAGAACAGCAGGAGCTTATGATCGTGGCAATTCGAAGAGGAAACGATGAAACGATCTTCAATCCTAACGGCGACGAAAGACTTTGCGTGAATGATATCGTCGTTTTGATGGGATCAGAAGCGGCGATTGAGCACTTCTACAAAAACTGCGTTGCACCGATCGTGCAAGAAGAGGTATTCGCTTAATAGCCGATTACCTCAGCTTTGCAGCAGAGATAAGAAAACTAGGAGTCAGGGCATCAAACTTGAGCCGTTCGAGCTGATCCGTCCCGCGGGCGATATTGATCATCCAAACTTGGACATCTGGAGTTTGATTGGCCAGGGCCTGACGTAATTCGTCAAGGGCTCCCACACTGATGACGTTGGCCACCAGGCGACCACCCTCGCGCAGTCGTTCAAAAGCAAGTTCGGCAATCCGAACCACTTCGCGACCACTTCCTTCCAGAAAAACGGCATCCGGGTCCGGCAAATCAGACCAGGCTTCGGGTGCCCGGCCAAGCACAGGCGTCACATTAGAAATGCCAAAACGCTGGGCGTTCTCACGAATAAGTGCTTCGTCCTCACTATCCTGTTCGATGGCATAAACGCGCCCTCCAGGAGTGAGTTGGGCGGCTTCGATGCTGACCGTACCACAGCCTGCACCGACATCCCAGACGATACTCCGTGTGTGCAATGCCATGAGCGCTAGCGCTTGCGGACGAATTTCTGCAGGCGTCAACAATCCGTGTTTGGGGGTTGATTGTACAAAGGCATCATCCGGATTGCCGAATAATCCTCGCCTCTGCAGCTCATTGGGGCGATCCGGCACTTCGGTATCGCGAATCATGACCATCACGTTCAGGGATTCAAAATCCTGGTTGGCAATTTCGGCTACTGTGCCGCGCGTAACTCGCTCATTACGAGCCCCTAAATTTTCACAAACATAGATGGTGAAATAATCGAGACGATGGTCCAGCAGTGTTTGCGCCACTTGTGAGGGCCCACACTGCTCACTGGTGAAGAGCCCCACCTTTTCGGCGACGCGAATTCGCTCCACTACCGAATCGAGCGAATGATTGGCTACATTTGTGAGATAGGCCTCGTCCCAACTTTCTTTGACACGGGCAAATGCCAGTTGCATGCTGCTGACATGCGGTACGATCTCACATCGATCCTGACCAAGCTTGTCGCATAAAAACCTGGCAAGACCGTAAAAGAGAGGATCTCCGGTGACCAGGATAGCACTTCGAACATTGCCGGCAGCATTGATTTGCGAGACAATTTTGTCCAGATCTCCACCAATGACGAACCTTTTTCCGGGGGCCTCGGGCACCAGGTCGAGAGTACGTTGTTTGCCGACCAGGATTTCTGCAGTCAGGATTCGCTGGCGAATAGACTCAGGTACAGCCCCCAGTCCGTCGTCGCCAATCCCGATGATTGAAATGGAGGGTGTCATTGTACTCATGTGGTGACCCTGAAATGAAGATGGACATCCACTACAGGTTAACGGCAAGAGACCATTTTCTCCAGCCCGGAAATAGAATCCGAGGGTGCAACCGATGGTTCAAAGTCTCGTAATCTACTCAACTCGGCGGCACTATGCGACATAGCACATCAGGGTATGGTGTATTAATTCCAGCTTGCCCTCCATGGGGAGGGCAGGACCGCTCATCGTCGGATAAATGTCCTGTGGACTCTCCGCAGAAGTGTCGATAAACAACCGCCAGGGGAAAGTTTGAACCTGAGGTGGAATTGTGTATTCTTGCGTGTCCGTGCCTGCGTGCATTAACAGCATTACGGATCGTGAAGCAGGATCATCAAGGCCAGCCGTTCCAAAAATGCATGTGAAGCTTTGTGAAGGGGTGTCCCAATTCATAGGCTTGCCGTCGGGATTGTACCAGCTGACATCCGGTAGCGAACCATCTCCCAGCGGTGAACCGGTCAGGAAGGAGGGCCGTCGGACATTGGGTTGAGACGAACGAAAAGCGATGAGAGCTTGCGTAAACCGCAGCATTTCGGCATTGCGTTCTTGGAGTTTCCAATCAAACCAGCTGATCGCATTGTCCTGGCAATAGGCGTTGTTATTACCACGCTGGGTACGCAGTACTTCATCACCGGAGACAACCATTGGTGTACCATGGCTCAATAACAGGGTGGCCATCATGTTCTTGGCCTGTCGTTTCCGTAATTCAACGATATTCTTTCGCCGGGTGGGACCTTCGACACCATAATTGGAACTGTAGTTGTTGTTGTCTCCGTCCCGATTGTCTTCACCATTTGCCTGGTTGTGTTTTAGCTCATAACTAACCAGGTCATTCAGTGGATAGCCATCGTGAGAAGTTACAAAATTGATGCTGTGGTAAGGTCGTCTACCACTATTTTGATACAAATCACTGGAGCCAGATAGACGTGTCGCCATAGCTCCCGATTTGTTTGGATCCCCACGCCAATAACTACGCACATCATCACGGTAGTGGCCGTTCCATTCCGACCAACGGGTGTCAGCAAACGAACCTACTTGAAAAGCACCTGCTGCATCCCAGGCTTCGGCAATAATCTTTGTGTCAGCCAGCATGGGATCTTCGGCGATGACTTCAACGAGTGGTGGATTGGGCATCAATTCACCATTCCGATCACGGCTGAGGATAGATGCCAGGTCGAAACGAAAGCCATCAATATGATAGTTGTATACCCAATGTCGCAAGCAATGGAAAATCATTTCTCGACATATCGGGTGGTTGCCATTTACTGTATTGCCACAACCGGAGTAATTCTTGTACGTTCCATCCGGGTTGTTCATGTAGTAGACACGGTTCTCGAGTCCTTTGAAGCTCAACGTTGGCTGTCTCTTATAGACATCTGACGCTGCCGACGATACTCCTTGTGTAGATCTC
>CAWWCC010000149.1:0-7710 GCA_963935315.1 uncultured Planctomycetaceae bacterium
CCCCTAACCCCTCCCCCGAGAAA
This sequence comes from uncultured Planctomycetaceae bacterium, assembly GCA_963935315.1. GTDB lineage: Bacteria > Planctomycetota > Planctomycetia > Pirellulales > Lacipirellulaceae > Bythopirellula. Next base: position 24 of record CAWWCC010000149.1, read on the forward strand.
TACTGTTGAACGCGTCGACGCGTCAACAAAACTTGATGCGACCAAACTAGTAGGTTTGGAATAAAATTAAGAAAAGTACAACCACACCCATTATTGTCGCAAAGGGATATTGACGTTGTCAATATTTTGTAATGGAGGATATTTTGAATCCGTGAAAAGTTAGGATTCCCGGATGATTTTTTGTCGCAGGATCGAATTCTACAGGTTTAAAATATGCAGGCCAGGGTGTTTAAAACGCTTTCAGGTTTCTAGAACCGGTTCTAAGGAATTAGGTTAAGCGGATTCACTCCTTGGCGGTGCATTGTCAGAAGTCCCTTTGTTCACATCACCAAAATGCTGCTCTTCTAAGGTTGCCACCACTTCGATCGCCTTGCGTCCTTTGAATTGCCCAGGACGAGCGTGAAACTTGGGACGTCCTTCAACAGAAACGACCAGAGCTTCATGGATGTCCTTTTCGCTGGCGATAATGTCTCCCACACGTAGATTAATCATGTCAGCCGTAGCGATACGGGTTTGAGCAAGCTCGACGACAACTTCAACGGGTGCGGCGGAGATCCGTTGGCCAATCATCTGGATGGACTCACTAGTGGGTGGCCGTTTGCTGTAACTGACCCAACTATTTGCGGACAATTTGTGACTGATGCGTTCTATAGAATTAAACGGTATGCAGAGGTTCACCATGCCATGTGTGTCGCCAACGGTTAACTCAAAACTAACCAAAATAACAACTTCATTGGCTGGTATGATCTGAACCAGTTGGGGGTTACTTTCAACGCGATCTACGGACAAATCAAGTTGCAGTACGTTTTCCCAAGCGTGTTGCATTTCTTTAAGAAACAAGCTGGTAATGCGCGAAACTAATCGGAGCTCAATTTCGGTGAGCGGACGCCGAGCAGGTGGGTCGCCTGCCGTGGTGCCTCCTAGTAGTCGGTCGATGATCGGAAAAAGGATCGACGGATTGATGTCGAGAATAAGTTGTCCTTCTAAAGGTTCTGCATCAATCAGATTAAAACAGGTAGGGTTCTCCAGACTAAAAACAAACTCGCTGTAGGTGAGTTGGTCGACACTTGTCAGTTTTACATCAACAATGGTGCGCAGTAGAGCAGAAAGCGCAGCTCCAAAGTTTCGGCCAAAGCCTTCGTGCATGGTTTGCAATGCACGCATTTGTTCTTTGCCAACCCGCTCCGGACGTTTGAAATCGTATGCGGTAATCTTTTCACCTGGACGCACTCCAAGTGAGTCCGAGGTGACTTCGGCCACCGCGGGCTCACTGTCCATAGCCCTAAGCAAGTTTTCTACTTCTGATTGGCTTAAGACATCTCCACCCATAACGCACTCCGTTGCATGGATTTAAGCATCGAAAAAGATATTTCTGTTGATCCGAACAAGGATCAGAAAGGATTACCGTATTTGTCCATCTCCGTGAACGACATACTTATAACTCGTCAATTCCTCGATTCCACAAGGCCCACGAGCATGGAATTTATCAGTACTAATGCCAATTTCAGCTCCTAGTCCAAATTCACCCCCGTCATTAAAACGTGTGCTGGCATTTACCATGACGGCAGCACTGTCTACACCCACAGAAAATTGTTGGGCCGATTGGGGATCGTTGGTTACGATTACGTCCGTATGTCCTGAGCCATAGCGATTAATATGGTTGATAGCATCTTGTAAGGAACTGACGACACAAACAGAGATCGTTGGCCCCAGGTATTCGGTGCCATAATCAACTTCACAAGCGGGCACTGCAGATTCGATCAGTTCGCAACTGCGCTGATCACCGCGTATCTCAATACCGTATTCTTTGAAAGCCGCTGGCAAAGTAGGCAAAAACTCGCCCGCAATATCGGCATGGACAAGCAAGGATTCAGCAGCGTTGCAGACACCCATCCGCTGGCACTTCGAATTGACCGTGATCTCGGTAGCCATTTTCAAATTGGCTGCTGCATCGACATAAACATGGCAATTGCCATGATAATGTTTGATGACGGGCATTTGTGCCTCGGCGGCAACACGGCGTATGAGTCCTTCTCCACCTCGCGGAATTGCCAGATCAATGAACTCAGGCAGATGCAAAAAATGACCTACGGCTTCTCGATCGCTCGTACTCACAAGTTGTACCGAGTTTTCAGGGAGTCCTACCTCTTTGGCCGCTTCATGCAAAAAGCGAACTATAGCTTGGCTAGAGTGCATGGCTTCTTTACCACCTCGAAGGATGACAGCGTTGCCACCTTTCACACAAATGGCAGCAGCGTCGGCAGTCACGTTTGGACGTGATTCGTAAATAAAGAATACAACTCCGAGTGGTACACAGACTTTATTGATTTTCAGACCATTGGGACGTTCGGTTGTTGAAAGCACTTCTCCGATGGGATCCGGTAGTCCGGCGACATCTTCCAGGGCTGCAGCAACCGCCTCGATGCGGTCGGGTGTAAGGCGTAAGCGGTCTGCTTGGGCCTCCGTGAGTCCAAAGCTGGGAGCTGCTTCCAGATCGATTTTGTTGGCAGCTTCAATGGTCGAGATATTAGATCGCAGCAACTTTGCAGAACATTGAAGCCAGGCAATTTTGGTTTCAGAGCCTACCAGCGCCAAATCGTGGGAGGCCTGTTTAGCTTGTTTAGCCACTTGGACGCAGTAGGTATCCAGATCTGCAATTTCGGTGGTGGTAGACATGGGCTGAGTCACAATATGCTCTGGTGTCATAAAACAAATAGCAATGCCTGTTGGAGCAGACGATAGCCAGTAGCTAGCTAACGCAGACTTCTTGCAGCCCAGCAATTATCCCTCAAGCAGCAGGCGGGGTCAACGTCGACAGGGGTTGCTAGCTAACACCGCCGCTTGCCATAAATGCCAGCAGGGCTTCTCGAGTTGGGCGAACGTCATGGATTCGCAGAATTTGTACACCTTGGGTGGCTAATGCCAGGGCTGCACCGACGCTCACGGAAGTCCGATCGGCTTGTTTGTCTTCCAGAAGTTTGGCCAGAAACCCTTTTCGGGAGTGGCCCACAAGGATGGGACACTCCAGGCCATGAAATCGCCCGCACTGAGTCATCAGCTCAAGATTGTGCGCATGCGTTTTACCAAAGCCAATTCCTGGATCTAGGCATAGCTGCTCTTGCGAAACTCCCGCCGACTGCAAGGTGTCCAGTTTTTGTTCCAAGTATTTGTAGATATCGTCAACGACAGAATTGTACTGTGGATTGTCCTGCATTGTTTGGGGTGTCCCCTGCATATGCATGGCACAAATGCCAGCCTGCGTTTCGAGGGCCACATCCAACATCGCTGTATCGAATTCCAACGCCGAGATATCATTGATGATTTCTGCACCTGCCGCGATGGCCGCTTGGGCGACCTTGCTTTTGCTGGTATCTATTGAAATAGGCACATTCGTTTGTTGGGCCAAACTTTCAATCACTGGCAGGATCCGCCGAATCTCTTCGTCTGTCGAGATCGAACTTGCATAGGGTCGGGTGCTCTCACCCCCAATATCAATTAGGTCTGCTCCATCCTCAACAAGCTGAAGAGCATGTGCGATGGCAGAATCGGCGTCAAAATATTTGCCCCCATCCGAGAAACTATCGGGCGTTGTATTGACGATCCCCATCAAGAGTGGACGAGGACCAAAGTCTAAAGTCTGGGAACGTAGTTTCCAGTGGGTGGCACGTCCAGGATATTGGTCTGAAAGAGGGTTCATGCATTTGAGCGTAGCAGTAGGATCCGAGTCGTTCCAGTCCGGAAATTTCATACGTTCCTACTCCGGTCACCTCGCCGGGACTAGCTGCGCTTCGTTGCCCAAACTTATGAAGTATCCGGGATTTTGCGACCGCCCTGCGTGCTTGTACCGTATGGCACAAGTACTCGGTTGCTTTTTACCAAGGTTCTTCCATCGTAGATACGATTTGTTGTGCAAGACGTTCGATGGCCTGCTGTTGGGCCGTGGCAACGGATTGTCCTGCCTCGGGGATGAGAGTTGAATTGTTGCCAATAGGTAGCAGTTCTGGAGGCAAGCCAATCCGATGAGGCGCCCCATAAGGCTGTCGGCGCCGATTGAGCCAGGTAATTTCTGCGAGAACGGCCATCTCGATTGCGCGGGGGTCATCGTTTTGATTTTCGAGGATCACGCGTTTGGTGTCATTAACGAGGCGAGCTGACAAAATGCTGTCAGCGTCGGGTGTGCCGACAACTTTATAGGGCGTATTCAACTCGATCTCTTTGACCACCGCCTCGGTTAGCCTTTCGCCCAAATCCCGGCGATAACTATTGGATTCGATCATGGGCACATAGACAGTGGTAATGTCTGGAGCATACAGGGTGCTTGAGCCAACCTGATAGGATGCGCAACCGCCGAATCCGAGGAGAGCAAGCTGGACCACCGCGATTGCTATGAGGGATTTATTTGCCCGCGTATCAAACGTCGATAAAAAGTTTTTCCACTTGCTGCCCGCAATTTGTGATCCTCTTTGCAGCAGCCTGTACATGCAGAGGGCAGGACTTTTTCTAGCGAAGAATGGTCTTGGTATCGACATTGAGACTGTCTTTGCCAGGCTCGCTGGCAATTCGTGGTTCGCTGGGTGAATTCAGCAGAGGCACTTGAGCAATCGCCTTACGTTCTGCATTTTCAGGAAAAACATTTACCAGCCATTCAAGCTTGGTTGCAGGTTTGTCTGGCTTGCCACCTAGCTCCTGGTAGCGAGCGAGTGCCTGCTCAGCGATTGGGGACTTGGGGAATTCACGAATGATTTTGGCATAATAGAATTTTGCACTACGGTAGTATTTGGTGTCATCGTAATACTTGGCAAGTTGCCAGTCGCGCTCTACTAGATTTCGATTCAGCGTGGCGACAGTTTCTGTCAGGCGTTCACGTTCTTCGCTACTTAATTCGCCAGTGAATTGGCTGCGTAGTTGTGTGGCAAGTTTTTTGGCTTCGTTAAGCGGTGTGCCGTCGTAATCGGGGCCTTGGTACTTGCGCAGCTTGCATTGCAAACCGAGCAGATGCGCTTCGAATTGATGTTCGCTACGTGGATATTCGCTACGGATCAGCGAATATTGATAGTCGGCATCGTTGTAGCGGCCACGCAGAAAATAAGAATTTGCAGTCGCCATAATCGCGTCATCTGCCAAAGGCCCTGTGGGATCATTTAAATGGATGTTTTCATAAACTTTCAGGGCATTTCCCAGCGTGTCGAATAATGGGCGTGTGCCATCAAACAAGTTTGGCGTAACGGGCCAATGGGGATCATGATTATGATGTTGCTCCCAATAACGAGCGATTTCAAACTGCCTCTTGATGATATTGTCTATGTAAGGCGAATTAGGATGTTTTTCTAGCAAAGCCTCATACGAGTCGACGGCAGCCTTGTAATCATCCTGAAAGAATTGACTTTCACCCAGATAGAAACGCGCATCCTGTTCGATTTGAGAATTGGGCCAGCGGGCGATCGTTTGTTTGAATTCTTTAGCGGCTTCGCTATATTGTTCGCGCCGGAACAGATCTTCACCACTTGTAAAAGCTTGTTCTGCCAGCTGTTGGTCCGGGCCAAGACCGACTTGTGATTTAAATTCGTTGACCGATTCGGTGAAACTCACATCTTTGAGCAGCCCCACATTCTCTTTTTGGTTCTGGACAATTTTGGCAACTTGGGTCTTGATGGGCCGACCTTCCTGGTCAAAGAAGCCGGGTACTCCATCCACACGAAAACCTTCGCCGGGCACAAACTCGGCATCCCCTTTGTTTTCCTTCCACCATTCGGCCGTACCGGGAGGAGCGCTTTCACCTGCCAGCGAAGGCCATTTCCAGGTCGTCGGATTCACATTTATCGTTGCGCAACCACACGTCCCCAGCAGGGCGAACATTGCACAGGCCACAAGATATTTTGACATATCAATGGATGGCGAAAAGAAAAGGAGTAGGGAATAAAAATGTGCGAATCTCACGCTGCGCGCAGACAAACACCAAGTCGCGAGACAGTACAAACGGGCCAGCATTAGAGCAAGGGCAAACCAGGTGCCGTGCTAGCAAATGCAGACCAGCGGCCGAGGCATAATCTAGAATCGGTCTCGGAAGAGAGAGAACAAGGGGGAAGGCAAGCAATAAAAGGACAGGCAAAAAGCTAGAGAAAGGACAGGCAATAAAGGAACCGATTTTTGGACTGGGATTCCCCAAAGTGTTGGTAATATTAAATTTACAGACATGACGGGGTTCACGCTGTCAGCTTATGTGCTGATTACTAACATATAAGTTTGATTGCCTGTCTTTTTCTCTTGTTTTCAGCTCCTCTTTTCCAATCACCCTTCAGGGGGGTAGGGCATGTGCGGAACACTCGAATGTTTAGTGCGCTAGCCTTATTGACCGACTCGAAGCTATCGACTCGCAGCAACTCGGTCAAATTCCCACTCGAATTCGTAGGCGGTCGTCGTGCCGCTTTTTTCGTTGCAGATGATCAGCAGTGGTTTGCCCGTGGGACTGGATTTGGCAGGGATCAACACGAGTCCTTCGGGACCACAGTCCATGATGCCATCTTCGTGCAAGGGAGGTAAATATTTCAGGAATTTCGGATAGGTTGGCAAGGAAAGATCGTAAATCATCACTCCTCCAGTCCGTTCCAAGCCGACCATCGCCAGGCGATGCTTGCCCACCTGGCCGATGACGATGCTTTCTGGCTCAGGACCCCGCTTGCTACTCCGCTGATCAGGCAGACTGTCGGGAGAGCTGTCAGCATTGAAGCGGTCTGCCGCTTCGTGGGCTGTAATTTGCTCAAAGTCGACACCGCTGTCGTAGGCTAATTGGGGTACTCCTTTGGCATTAATCTGCCAGACCGAAAAAGACCGAGCCCCAAAACAGTGGAGTGCGTCCAAGTCGCCATCGTTGTCCATGTCTCCAGAGACTTTCGAAACATGGAGATGACCTAGTTGGCTGGGGTGTAAGAAATAACGTGCGTCCAAGCTGCGATCTAAAGCGAGACCGTACTTACCCAGCTCAGTAGCCGGGCAGTGGTCGCTGTATTGTAAATAATCGCGAGTTTCGCCTTCATTGGCCGTCAGCAGATAGGTTGTCCCCCCCTCTTCAAAAACGGCGATTCCATCGGGCTGATAAAATCCCAGCACGGGCCAGTGGCGGACCTTGCTGCCGCCATCTACGTCGCTGGCATCCAGGCCTGTTGTCTCGGAGTGGTCTGATGGATTGATCAGATGGCGAAAGTTTTTCAGTCCCCAGGGATGTATGGAGGCAATGCGCGCGTGCTCCAGATCCAATTCGGCCACTGCGTTATTCTCTTGCAGCGTAATCCATGCACGTTTGGAATTGGGACCGATGGCAATGAACTCTGGCTCCAGGTCCTCGGCGACGGTTGCCTGGCCATCCGGATGGGTCGAGCTAGGTCCAGTCAGTAACACACCCTGTTCACGAAGTTTGTCACGCTGTGGGTTAAATTGTTGGAAGCCTACTTCGTGCAGGTCGGCAGATGCTAATCCCTGCGACAGATCCAGGACTGTGATGGATGCCTGGGGATCAAATTGATAGTCGTCGGTTGGCTCCCCCTCATTGGCAGCCAACAAGTACTTGCCATGAGGAGAAAAGGTAACCATGTCGGGTAAAAAGCCGGCTGAAAAGGTGGCCAATTCCTGGCAACTCTTTGCATCGTGGCTCGCAATCTTGGCACGCTGGTGATTGTCGTCTGCTGCCCCG
>CAWWCC010000150.1:0-7705 GCA_963935315.1 uncultured Planctomycetaceae bacterium
GCCCTGCCCCACCCACCGGGGCCGCGGGCCGGGGGGCAGCCACCGCGCTAGACTAGCCCCCCCGGGCCCGCGCGGGGGGGGGAATGCTTCAGGATAGGGCGACGAGGCCAATAATATGCTTCGCAACCTGACAGAATATCGGTTACAAAGTGGGAGCAAATCGCTGATCAGCCATCCCAGGGCCGCAAAAAACAGAAAACTCGTCCGGTCGTACGGAGTCTGCGGGTTGGACACCGAAAAATCGAAAATTTCTTGGTCGGGGGGATTAAGTCTGCAGCCAGGCTGGCAGCTCACCTGCGGGTGGCAGATGGATGACACAGGCGCTTCGAATAGACTCCAACTGGCGGATATCCTCCAGTGCCGCCGACGAAGGTTCGGCATCGAGATTAAGCACACCAACCGAGTCGCCCCCTTGTTGGTCGCCTTCTCGGCCTACGGCCATTTGGCCAATATTGACGCCGTGTTGGCCACAAATTGTGCCCACATTCCCAATGATTCCAGGAACGTCTTGATGGAGAAAAATCAGCAGGCAACCATCGAGATAGGCTTCTAAACGATAATTGTCCAAGGCAACTAGGCGCGGCATCGATTGTCCAAATACTGTGCCTGTTACACGATGTTGCGATTGGTCTGTAATCACCTCTGCCGTCAGTGATGAGCGAAATGCGCCCGTTTCGCTTGATGATTCGGTAGACAGTTCAATACCCCGTTCACGGAGCATCAATTCGGCATTCACCAGATTAACCTCATCTTCCAGGGCATTTTGCAGCAGACCAGCAGCAAAGGCCGCAGTTAAGACCTTGGTATCTCGATCGACAATTTCGCCACGATAATTTAGCCGGCAAGACTTCGCACCACCTTTTTGTATGCCTGCCATCAGCATGCCCACACGGTAGGCCACGTCAAGATAACCGCGCAGTGATTCAATCGTTTTGGCGTCGATTGCAGCAACATTCACCGCATGTCGGATGGTACCGTTGGCCAGGTAATCGGTTATCAAACCGACGGCCTCAACAGCCACTTGCGTTTGTGCTTCTTCGGTACTCGCACCCAAATGCGGAGTGCAAACCACCCCCGGTTTGCCAAAGAGCGGACTATCAGTACACGGTTCCTCTTCAAAAACATCAAGCGCCACCCCTGCAATCTTACCCGAGTCAAGTCCCTGGACGAGAGCTCTCTCGTTGTAGATTCCGCCGCGGGCACAATTCACAAGACGCATACCGGGCTTCATGATTTCAAGCTGCGCAATATCAATCAGGTTGCGGGTCTCTTCGGTCAGTGGTGTATGGACGGTCAAATAATCAACATGTGGCAGCATCTCATCCACTGTATCCACCATTTCAATGCCAAGTTCCTGGGCACGTTCTTTAGACAAGAATGGATCAAAGCCAAGCACATTCATTTCCAGTGCTTGAGCACGTTTCACGACGGCCAGGCCAATGCGCCCCAATCCTACAACTCCCAAGGTTTTACCGGCAACCTGGGCGCCCATATACTTTTTACGATCCCAACGTCCTTCGATCAAACTTTGATTGGCAGGTGCCACATTGCGAGACAGGGCAAGCATTAAAGTAATAGTCTGTTCGGCCGTACTGAGCGTGTTGCCCGCAGGTGTATTCATCACGACGATGCCACTATGCGTAGCGGCCGGTTTATCAATATTGTCGGTTCCTACTCCAGCACGCACAATCGCTTTGAGGCGACGGTTGCCATCGAGCACTTCAGGTGTAAGTTTCACACCGCTACGACAAATGGCACCGTCGTATTCCTTGAGTGCAGAACACAATTCGTCGCCTTTGAGGCCTGTGCGAACGTCGTATTCAAAACCGTCTGCCGCAGCAAGCAGATTGAGGCCTTCTTGTGCCAGATCGTCGAGAACTATTACTTTGGGCATTTTACTAACTTTGAATGATGGAATTTGTTTTCTGGTTTTGTGTATTGCTGTTTGAAAGCCGGTTGCTGAGCAGCGGGGGGGCTTATTGACTACGCGTTTTTATGATAAAAATCTTTCATCAATTCACCCAGGGCGGTTACGCCTGCCACAGGCATGGCATTGTAAATGGATGCACGGATACCTCCTACCGAGCGGTGCCCGGCCAAAGCCGTCATCTTCAATTGCTCTGCTTCACTAAGAAAAGCCTGCGTTAATTCGTCGCTGGGCAATCGGAATACGACATTCATGAGCGACCGATTTTGTGGCTGGGCATGTCCCTGATAAAAGCCCTCACTGGCATCGATGGCTTCGTACAGCAATTGAGCCTTTTGCTGATTCTGGGTGTACATCTTCTCCAATCCGCCGACTTCGTTCAGCAACCAGTCGGTCACCAATCGCACCATATAGATGGCAAATGTCGGCGCTGTATTCATCAGTGATCCGGCATCTGCATGCACTTTGTAATTCAAGTAACTTGGCATATCGGCTCGACTGCGTTCCAGCAAATCATTGCGAATCACAACCAGGGTCACTCCGGCGGGTCCAATATTTTTTTGCGCACAGGCATAAATCAAACCGTAACGACTCACGTCGAGTGGTCTGTATAAAAAATCACTCGAGGCATCGCAGACCAGTGGGACATCATTTACGGGGGGCTCCTGCGAGAATTGAACGCCTTCAATCGTCTCATTGCACGTGTAGTGCACATAGGCAGCCTCTGCGTTGAGACTTAAGTCGCTCTCGGCAGGTAAAGTGCTGTATTGATGGTCGGCTCCGTCCCAGGCGACATGCATCGGGCCACATTTTTTGGCTTCTTGATACGCATTACGCCCCCAAGATCCCGTCAGGATATAATCGGCACTGGGCAATTCTTGGGTTAGCAGGTTCATCGGTACCATCGAGAATTGCAAGCGACTGCCACCTTGCAGGAACAAAACCGAATAGTTATCCGGGATCGACAACAAGTTGCGTAAATTGGCCTCCGCAGCGGTAAGGATTTCTTTGAAAACTGCGCTACGGTGGCTGATCTCCATGACCGAAGCCTGAGCTTCAGGTAGAGCCAATAGGTCTCGCTGTGCTTGTTGCAGCACCCGCTCTGGCAATACGGCAGGTCCGGCTGAGAAATTGAAGGCCCTCTGAGACATTTTTACGGAATCTTCCCGGGGGTTGTCCCTGGTCCGGACGGAGCTCAGGGGATCTTTCGTAAGTTAGCAAGGATGTCAAAAGGGACCATTTTAGTGGTTTGGGGTTCGCTTGGCGATGGGGCCAGAGATCCCCCAAGTCACTTTGCTCTGAATAGGGCAAGGGCAGGGAGTCGATGACGTTTTTTTCAAGAAATGCTTAGAGCCTATCCATTGACTCGCAGGGTAGTGTGATTCCGTGCCATTCTCCGGCTTTACTGTCACGTCAGGAACGCCACAGAGGGCGTTCCCTACTGGTTTTTTGGACAGGCTCTTGGTGAAACACCGTTTGCAGTCTCGGGAGGCTGCCAGCGAGACCGAATAAGTGGACTGGTAGCCAAAGAGATTTTTCCCCGAATTGAACCAATTTTGATACTTGAAGTTGCCCAGGATTCGGATTCCCCATCTGGCATTCCCCGCCTCTAAAGATTAGGCTGCAGGCAATGGGCACCATGAATCAGCGATATTCTTTATCGCTCTCCCTGGGCTTTCTTCTAAAAAGTTGTCCTATATTTTCGCCGGCCTGATATGGAGCCCAATGCATCACTTCCCGATCTTTTCCAGAGGCTGATGACCCGTTGGGAAAGGACCGCCATTCCAAGTGGCACCCTCATGATCTTCCTGGCAGGCGGTGTGGGGATCCTGGCTGGGTTTGGTGCGGCAGCATTTACCTGGCTCATTCATAATGCTTCGGCCTTGACGGTCGAAAATGTACTTACTGCCGCAGGGCAGAACGGCCCCTGGATACTCGCCCTCATGCTTGTCCCCGCCCTAGGCCTGCTGCTTGTCTCGTGGATAACTCGAACCTTCGCCCCCGAAGCCCAAGGACATGGGGTGCCAGAAGTCATCACCGCAGTGGCTCGACACGACGGGATCATTCGGCCGCATGTGGCTCTGGTTAAAATTCTGGCCAGTGGTTTGTGTATTGGGACGGGGGGTTCGATTGGCCGTGAAGGTCCCATTGTGCAAATCGGTTCCGCATTAGGCAGTACAGCTGGCCAATGGTTTAAGCTCTCTCCGCGCAATGTCAAAGTGCTGGTTGCAGCGGGCGCTGCGGCTGGTATTAGCGCTACCTTTCATGCACCCCTGGCAGGAGTCATGTTTGCCAGCGAAATTATTCTAGGAAGCTTTGCCGTCGAGTCTCTCACGCCCATAGTGATTGCCAGTGTCCTTGCTGATGTTGTCCAACAACATATTGGTGAGCATCGTTTTGAGCCGGCATTTTTGGAGTTGAATTATAATTTTGCGGGTGCCTGGCAGCAGCTGCCATCGTATCTGACGCTAGGTCTGCTGGCTGGGCTGGCAGCGGCCGGCTTTATCAAATTGCTCTACCGGGTTGAAGACCTGAGTCTCAAGTGGATACCTCAATGGTGGAAGCGGGCCCTCGTGTTGGGATTGGTGATTGGACTAGCTGGAGTTTTGTATCCCATGAACCCTCCCGTTGTGTCCACTTCAGCACAGCAAGAAATCGGACAGCTTCCTCCCCTGATGGGTGTGGGATACAACGTCGTCGACCATGCATTGCACTTGGATGTCATGCAAGAACGTCCCCCGAGCCTGGCCGAAACTACCAGGAATTTTATAGGCAAATTTACCAAACAAGAAACGACAAAGACGGTCCTGGTATCCGGAAAAATGCTCTGGCATGAATTGTGGTGGTTGTTGCCGCTCATTTTTCTAAAACCGCTGTTAACGAGTCTTACTCTGGCAGGAGGGGGATCAGGCGGCGTATTTGCCCCCTCCCTTTATCTTGGTGCTACCCTGGGTGCATGCGTCGGTTTGTTGGCCAACCTCTTTTTTCCCGAATACAGCAATGCGCCAGGGGTTTATGCGATCGTCGGTATGGGGGCCGTTGTGGCGGGCACCACGCATGGTGTGTTGAGTGCTATTCTGATCGTGTATGAAATGACCAGCAACTACCAGGTCATTCTGCCAATCATGGTTGCCGCCGGAGTGGCCAGTTTGATCTCGCGCTCGATTGAACCCGAAAGCATTTACTACAAGAAACTCAGCCGACGGGGTGGTTCGATCGCTCGTGGTCACGATCTGCATCGACTGGACCATATCATGGTCCGCGATGTAATGATTCGCACCTTTCCTTCACTCAACTATACCGACAATGTGCACGAAATCATTCGCGTTGCCCGGGCAAATCCTCATATTGAAAGTCTACCCGTAATGAAAGATAATAAATTGCTCGGCATCATCCGCCCCAGCGACCTCCATCGAGTGCTCGACAGCGACATTTCGCCCCATTTGGTCAATGCCGAAGATATTACCATGCGCTCACCGATATCCGTATCGCCTCAAGAAAACCTGATTGAAGCCCTCCGTGATTTTGGCTCCCACGACGTGGAAACGTTGCCTGTCGAAGTTGGTGTCGGTCCAGAACGCAACCTGGTCGGTCTCTTGCTTCGTAGTGATGTGATGAAACGCTATCGGCAGGAGATCCTGGCCAAGCAATAACCCCCCAGACAAACGGAATCAAAAGGGCTAGAATACGGGTTTGCCGATCAAAAAAATTCGTTCTACACCGTCTCTCGGTGAGCACGACTCACCCAGCCAGCCGATCTAGGAGACCCATGGCTACGCAACCGCTAAAAACTGATCCCTTTGGTGCTCGTGATTCTTTTGAGACGGGCAACGGCTCGGCAGGCATTTATCGTCTCTCCCAACTCGAAAAGGCCGGCCTGACCCAAGTTGACCGTTTGCCGTTCTCGATACGCGTACTACTAGAATCTTGCCTCCGCAACTGCGATGGCTACGTGGTTGCTGAAGAGGACGTAAAAAACCTCGCCAACTGGACTGCCAATTGCGGTGTCGGCAGCGATGCAGAGATTCCCTTTAAGCCCGCCAGAGTCGTCTTGCAAGATTTCACAGGTGTCCCTGCAGTAGTCGATCTCGCAGCCATGCGTTCAGCCATGCAGCGACTTGGGGGGGATCCCAATAAAATAAATCCACTCGTACCGGTAGATTTGGTAATCGACCACTCCGTACAAGTCGATCATTTTGCCAGCGACACGGCCCTGGATCTGAATATCGAGCTGGAGTTCAGCCGGAATCATGAGCGTTACGAATTCTTGCGTTGGGGCCAGGATGCGTTCGACAATTTTCGAGTCGTGCCACCAGGGACGGGAATTGTGCATCAGGTTAATCTTGAGTATCTGGCCAAATGTGTGTTCTTACGTGAAGATCATGCAGGCCAGGTGGCAGTCCCCGATTCGCTGGTAGGAACAGACAGCCATACGACCATGATCGACGGCTTGGGTGTGGTTGGCTGGGGCGTGGGTGGCATCGAAGCCGAAGGGGTGATGCTGGGACAGCCAATTTACATGCTGATGCCCGAAGTGGTGGGGATGAAACTCACCGGCAAACTCCCACCAGGCGCCACGGCCACCGACCTGGTACTTACGGTCACTGAAATACTGCGCAAAGAAAAAGTTGTGGGGAAATTTGTGGAGTTCTTTGGCGAGGGCGTGTCGAACATGTCACTCGCCGATCGGGCAACGATCGCCAATATGTCGCCCGAATACGGAGCCACCATGGGATTCTTTCCGATCGATGCCGAATCGCTGGCTTACTTGCAGCGAACCGGCAGAACAGCAGCAGAAGTCCAACTTGTGGAACGCTACACCAAAGAGCAAGGCTTGTTCCGAACCGACCAGACACCACCACCCACATTTACCAAAATCGTCGAACTGGATATTTCGTCTGTAGAGCCCAGTCTTGCCGGCCCCAAACGCCCTCAAGACCGGGTGCCCTTATCGCAGATGAAAAAGTCCTTTCACGATTCGCTCCGTGCACCCGTGGGACCTCAAGGTTTTGCACTGGACGAGTCTACCCTGACCAACACGGCAACCGTCGAAAACAACGGCCATTCGTCGGATATCACACATGGGGCAGTGGCAATTGCTGCGATCACAAGTTGTACCAATACGAGCAACCCATCGGTCATGGTAGCTGCCGGCCTGGTTGCCAAGAAGGCTGTCGAAAAAGGCCTTACGGTGCCACCCCATGTGAAAACTAGCCTGGCCCCAGGTTCCCGCGTGGTTACCGACTATCTGGAAAAAGCCGGACTCGACAAAGACCTCAACCAGATCGGTTTCCAGACGGTTGGGTACGGCTGCACAACATGTATTGGCAATAGCGGACCGCTTCCAGAACCCGTATCCAAGGCCGTGTTGGACGGTGACCTGATTGTATCCGGTGTCTTGAGTGGCAATCGCAATTTTGAAGGTCGTATCAATCCACATGTCAAAGCCAACTATCTGGCAAGTCCGCCGTTGGTGGTGGCTTACGCGCTGGCCGGTACGACAGATATCGATTTAGTGGCAGAGCCGATTGGCAAATCGGCAGGTGGCGAATCCGTCATGCTCTCCGAAATCTGGCCAACCCACGAAGAAGTGACCCAGGTGGTCGAAAGTTGTGTTTTGCCTGAGATGTTTCAGAACCAGTACGATAATGTCTGGCAAAAAAATCCCAAATGGAACGCCATCGAAATTACTGGCGGCGAGATTTATAACTGGAACTCTGAAAGCACCTATATCCCTGTCTCTTATACACATCTGACGCTGCCGACGATACTCCTTGT
>CAWWCC010000151.1:0-7698 GCA_963935315.1 uncultured Planctomycetaceae bacterium
CGTGTCGATCGGGGCGACAAAGAAATAACCGGTTCGCTCAAATTGAAAGTGGCTTCCCTTTTCAGCAGATTCCAAGGAGGGTTCGAGTTTGGCAGCGGCCAGAATCTCCACGGAATTCGGATTGAGATTGTCGAGAAACGTCTTGCCTTCCTCAGCTTCGTCAGGATTTTCGACTTCGAACAAATGGTCGTACAACCGCACTTCCGATTCGATTGCGTGTGCGGCAGAGACCCAATGGATTGTTCCTTTAACTTTGCGCCCATCAGGCGCATTGCCTCCTTTGGTCTCAGGGTCGTATGTGCAGCGCAGTTCTACCACATTTCCGGAGGCGTCTTTAACAACATCGGTGCAAGTAATAAAATACGCATAGCGCAATCGAACTTCACGACCGACAGACAAGCGAAAAAACTTTTTAGGAGCGTCTTCCATAAAATCATCACGCTCTACGTAAAGTTCGCGAGAGAAAGGCACCGTGCGGGTTCCCAATTCTGGGCGTTGGGGATGATTGGCCGCCTCGAGTTGTTCGACCATGTCTTCTGGGTAGTTTTCGATCACAATTTTGAGTGGCTTTAGCACACCCAGGACGCGTTGCGCACTCTGGTTGAGATCATCTCGAATCTGTTCTTCAAGCCAGGAGATTTCGACGGTGCTGTTTTGTTTAGCCACACCGATTCGATCGCAAAACGACCGTATCGCGGCGGGTGTATAACCTCGTCGGCGTAATCCGCGAAGAGTTGGCATGCGGGGATCGTCCCATCCGTCGACATGTTTTTCAGATACTAGTTGCAGCAGCTTACGCTTGCTCAACACCGTGTACGAAAGATTGAGTCTTGCAAACTCAATTTGTCGGGGATGATGGATGCCCAAAGACTCACAAAACCAATCGTAAAGAGGTCGATGGTTTTCAAATTCCATCGTGCAAATAGAGTAGGTAATGCCTTCCAGCGAGTCGCTTTGGCCGTGCGTGAAATCGTAGGAGGGATAGATGCACCAATTGTCGCCCGTGCGATGATGGTGGGCACGCTTAATGCGATACATTACCGGATCACGCAGATTGATATTCGGTGAAGCCATATCGATTTTAGCACGCAGCGTATACGCTCCGTCAGCAAACGCCCCCGCTTTCATTTGTTCGAAAAGCTTTAGATTTTCTGCTGGGCTAAGGTTTCGGTTGGGAGATTCTTTGCCAGGCTCAGTCAATGTCCCCCGATAGGTACGCATGGCTTCAGCATCGAGATCACAGACATAGGCAAGTTTGTTTTGGATAAGCTGCACGGCCCATGCATAAAGCTTGTCGAAGTAGTCAGAAGCAAAAAACAGGCGGTCTTCCCAATCGGCTCCCAGCCAACGTACGTCGTCCATGATGGAATCGACATACTCTTGCTCCTCTTTGGCAGGATTGGTGTCATCGAATCGCAGGTTAAATTTCCCACCATACTCTTGTGCCAAACCGGCGTTTAAACAAATGCTCTTGGCATGGCCGATATGCAGATAGCCGTTGGGTTCTGGTGGAAAACGCGTATGGACATCGTCAACATTTCGGCCTTCTGCTAGATCGGCATCGATAATCTGTTGGATGAAATTCCTGGAAGTCTTTTCAGTATCCGTGGACATGGTGCTGGTAGTTGCCGTGTGAGGTTGCTTTGGGAATGGATGGGTAACTTGGGTATGAATGGGTGAGTTGAGGACGGTTGCAAAACTCGTTACCAGAGGAGGTGGTGGAAGGGACGAAAGAACCCGTTGAAACAAAACTGCAGGAATTCATTCTTGCCGCTGGCAACAAGCGGACATTGAAACCGATCCTAGTATCCTACCCGCAGTGGAGTTTGGGTGCGATGGCATTTTGGGTTGCCGCGATCAACTACGGATCCAGTTCATATTTACGCAGACTCGTTAGTTGCAGGCAGGTTCGCAGGATAAAAAGAGGATTTTTTTAAGATGCCGTTTCCACCGTCGACGGGGGTCTTTCTGGAGCCGGAAGAGCCACTCCAGTCCTGCCCGCTGCATCCAGCGAGGCGCTTCGGGTATCAGCGCCGTATGGAAATCAAATGCCGCGCCAACGTCAAGCATGATCAAGGGGGCAGGCAAGCAGGTTGCACCATTTGCCTGTCCTTTCGCCTGGAATCGTCTTAGTAGCTGATCCATGAACTGTTCTTGTTTGGGAGTGCTTAATCCTACCCACAATGGGGCTTGCATTCGAAGAGTTGGCTGACGAGGCGATGTTCTTCATTCTGGTTCAGTGGACGAAAGGGGGTGTGTGTGATCCAACTATTTGTGCCCTGGGAAACCGGGACTGTATTTTTTCTCGGAGCAATTCGGCCACCCCTTCGCCACCGCCGAAGAAAAAGTGTCGCAATCCCTTTTCTTGACCTTCATCAATAACCCGCAGCATCAGATCCGGTCCATCTGCTCCGGCCCAACTTTCTGCAAACGGCCCAGCCAGGTCAGGGGCAAGCCGTCTGGAGTTGTCAGCAACGAGTCGTTATGGATTTGCTTCAACTCACAATCACTTTGTGATTCGGAGGCACCATGCACACCCGTCACCGTGACATATCCTTGGATCCCCGATTCAACGGCTTCAAAAAGTGCAGCCGTTGCAAATTCGAGTGTCAGCGTGCTGATGCCAACACCCAGTACATTGATGCGGGGATATTCATGGTGAGCTTCACAGATGAGATAGCACTTCCAGCAAATTGCCATTTTAGTTCAAGTCAAGCACAAAGGGATTTTTTTCTCTTAGGGTGGGGTTCACTCGATGACGCCGAGGCAGCAAAGAAAAAACATGTTGGCACGAACATTTTGTCTTGCTCAGAATGTGTTTCTGCCGAAGAAGTGTTCTTGGAAAACGGGATTTTTCCAGTGTTGGAGGTGAGACTTCAGGTGTCAAACCACCCTGCGCAAGATCGCCTTTTCAGAGAGGCAGTTTAGAGGTGGAGTCCCTTCCCTCATGAGATCGAATCGTGATGAGGGTGTGGGCGGCCTGGGGATCCGTCACAGGATGAAAGTCAGAATGACAGCGAAAACTCCGATCAATCCGAATGCTACAAACCACCATGGCCATCCTGACAGCCGATGGGTCGTGAACTGAATATACTCACCGCAGGCTGGGCAGCATTCAGCGTCTTCGTAGACATCTGTTCCGCAAACAGGGCAATTTAAAGTTTCGGAATAGTCTTCTGCTTCGGTGTCATCGGGCTCTGGGTATTCCCATTCTTCGAGAGGTCGATATTCCATGTCAGAGTTCGTCTTTCTCTATTCGCGGCAAGCCCCAGTAGATGGTGAAATCTCGATTGCATTTGGGGCACCGAACACTTTGCCCTAGAAATTTTTGTGAGACATCCTTTGCAAAATGGCAATGAGGGCATTTGATATGAAAACGTAGTTTGGATTCGTTTTTTAAATCTTCGAAGACCTCATTTGGGATCTTTTCGAATTCTAGGTCAGTCGATTCAAGCATGGGCAACTGTTCGACGGTTATTTCGGGAATTTTTACAATACGATTGGCCATGAGTCGGATCGGATTTTCGAACAAGTTGCGTGATAAACGTCCATTACCAAAATGCTTGTCGCGGCGTTTGTAGAGGTGATCCAGGCCAAGTAAGAATTTGACACGCATGTGGGGCGCATTTGGTGCTGATTCTTATGGCACATCTGGCCAAAGATTTTAGCCATCTCCACTGGAGAGCCTCATGGCCAAAGGCATCTTCTCCATCGGCGGCACAAAGTGTGTAGTCTTCATCGATAAAAAGAACACCATCGAGAGCCTCGTCGATCTGTCTCGCACATTGTGACAAACACTTTGACTAGCAGTGTCTGGTGGAGATCGTCCATCAACTGCAAAAAGTGTTCAGGTGATTTGGGGAGTTGGTTAGGGAATTTGCGGACCACCAAATGACTGCTGGATCGATAGAAATCCCGCAATCGTCCAAGATCCGGCGGAATTGAGCCGGGAGATCAGAATGGTCCATAGAAGTCATGCAGCCATTATGGGGGCATCAATAATTAGGGCAAGATACAACCGACTTATGCATCCACTGGGACTATGGAACCAAACTTTTTACGGGCCTGAGACCTGTTCCACACCGCATGGTAACGCGAATGCAGTAAGCTGGAAGCAAGGTCTCAATAACTGGGTTTTTAGACTAGGCCCTTACGGACTGCCCATACGGCAGCCTGAGTGCGATCCGACACACCCACTTTTCGAAGAATATGTTGCACGTGCTCCTTAACCGTTTCATAGCTAATGGAAAGAGCAAGAGCTATTTCTTTGTTGCTGAGGCCCAGGGCAAGTTGTTTAAGAACTTCACTCTCCCGCTTGGTTAGTGGGACTTCGAGGTCAACTGCAATGTGGGGTGTGGAGAGGGCACCCGTTACACGACGAAGTTCTTCTCGAGTCCAGATCGCCTCACCTGACGAGGCACTGCGAATTGCTGTGAGGAATTCGTCACGCGAAGCGGTCTTCACTAAAAACCCAGTTGCACCTAAAGCAACTGCTCGCGCAATGTAGGTGGGATTGTCAAAAGCACTGAACATCAAGACAGGCACATCAGGGAGTTTCGTACGCAAACGACTCAGGCAAGTGATGCCATCACATTCAGGCATGCGCACGTCTAGGAGGACTAGATTGGGCGGATTTTCGAGTGCCAATTCCAATGCCTGGTTGCCATTGGCAGCCTCGGCAATAATTTCGATCTCACTTCCCTCGACCATGCTCCGAATGCCCGCCCTCACAACCGTGTGGTCGTCAGCAACTAAAACACGAATGGCCATAATCGATTACTCCATCCCCAACTTAGTGATTGAAAGGAAAGTCAGCATGGTTGTTCGAATAGAATCTTCGTAGATGTAGATGTTGTATAAGCAGGAATAAATATATCGGGAGTATGTTTTCTCGCTGAGTGCAGAATCAACGGGCTCGTAGCTGATTTCAAACGAACCGGACTGAAGGCTTTTGATCTTCAATCAGTTTTCATTGCAACACTGGATGTGTGCATGGCCCAGAATTGGGTTCTATGAACGAAGTCCAGAACAGGGAGGCATGTTGCGATGATCCTTCCCCCTCTGCGAGAGACTCTGCTTGCAGTCTAACACCCCCATGATTTTCTAGGTGCCTTTGATCTTCGTGTCCATGATTTTTCGGGGGATCGAAGGACATATATTCCCGCTATCGCGGGGTCTCTTGCCCCCTGGTTCTAACCTAAGCAATAAAAAACCGAATTGCAATGGGTGAATGTGAATATGCAATCAGAACCGGACCAGGGAGTTAAAGACCTTCCCGGGATATTGCACCCCCTTTCTGCTTATGAAGTCTGTGTGCAACTCAAGTTTTTCAGAGTTGGAAGCTCGACTTTACACTATTCGAACGATCTTCCATACTCATCCCGGTGATTACAAATTCAGAGGGGATTATCTGGAACTATGGCCACACACTGCTTGTCGATGAACGAAGTGACCACCTACCGGTGGACGTTTGAGGAAGATGTGCGCCGGTATTCTAAAGCGGGCTACCAGGCAATTGGTGTTTGGCGGCAAAAGTTAGCCGATTTTGGCGAAGAAGAAGGAGTTGATTTACTTGCCGCAAGTGGATTGCGGGTTACCAACCTGCTTTGGGCGGGTGGCTTTACGGGCAGTGATGGGCGGAGTTTGGACGATGCAATCGAAGACGCTCTCCACGCTGTGCGTCTGGCTGGGGCCATGAATGCGGGCTGCCTGGTAGTCTATACGGGGGGACGTAATAACCATACCTTCCGGCATGCTGAGCGATTGCTGCGCATTGCCCTGGAGCAGGTAATTTCGCTCGCAGAAGCTGCTGATGTGGTCTTGGCGCTTGAGCCGATGCATCCCGCTTGTGCCAGCGAATGGACTTTTTTGACGGATTTAGAATCCACGCTTGCTCTTGTGGAAAGCTATCAAAGTCCGAATCTCAAAATGGTATTTGATGCATTTCATTTTGGGCACGATGAGGCAGTACTAGCAAACTTGTCAGAAATAGTGCCCCATATTGCTCTGGTGCAGCTTGGTGACCGACTTACGGCACATAACATAGATCAGGATCGCTGTCCGCTTGGAGAAGGAGTGGTTCCCTTTTCAGAACTCCTAAGTAAGTTGACTGAGGCCGGGTACGAAGGAGATTTTGATGTGGAGTTAGCTGGGCAGGATATTGAACGGCACAATTACGAAAAACTGCTTACCATTTCAAAGCAGGCTTTCGAAAGGCTCAACACAGTCGTGACGAAAAATTGAGCTGCCTGTATGCCCCGCCCTCTAATCATCAATGCGCAGATCCAGCTGCCAGCCCGCGAAATGAAGCTAAGCTTCGTTCGCAGTGCGGGACCCGGCGGTCAGAACGTCAATAAGGTCAACAGTAAAGCCGTCTTACGCTGGAACGCTGAGCAATCTAATTGCCTTCCAGAGCCTATTAAATCTCGCTTTTTAGAGCGTTATGCCCATCGAATGACTCAGTCGGGGGAGATCGTTCTGGCCAGCGACAGGCATCGTGAACAACTGCGAAATGTGACAGATTGCTACGAGAAGCTTCGGCAGTTGATTCAGGGAGTCGTAACCCTACCGCGTAAACGCCGTGCCTCACGGCCTACACGCGGGTCGATAGAACGACGTTTGCAGCGCAAATCCCAGTTATCTCAAAAGAAACAGCAGCGCCAAAAGAAGAAATGGGATCTCGACAGTTAAAATGAGCTTAACTCATTTGAGATACTGCCTTTCGGTAAATCAAAATACATCAAGAAATACCCCCTGAAGGGTGGAGAGGTATGCAGGAAACCGCACTTTTGGTTAAAATGTATGGCCTCATCAATGTGGCTATTCAGTGCGGCCTTTGCACCAGGCTTATCCAATTGCGTTGAATACGACAACAGGCTCCTTCGGAGTGCAAAGGCTGAGCCAGAATGGGCCAAGGCGAGCTTGTTGAGCCAAACATTGAGGATACCAGGGGTGCCGACTGTCTGGCGGGATGGTTCATTCACCCCGAGAAAATACCCAGGAGGGGATTGTTTTGCCACGAGCACGACGGCTCGTCCGTCTGCTGATTCGCTGCGACACAGGCCTGAAACTGTGTGTGGAGTGATCTTTCGTGTCAAATGTATTGACCCAAGCGAATTCAGGAAAAGGAGGTCCAGTCATGCAAGGAATAGACAATCGAACCCATGCCAACGCGGCCTGGATGGAACATCAGATTTTGGATCACGTCAAAAATGCTTTGCGTGTGACCCTCGACTGGAAGGTGCCGTCTGTCGGTGTACCACGTAAGCTTTCCAGTGTTCAGTTCACGCTCAAATCATTCCAGCGTCATCTTGAACGATTGATGGATATTGAAGAACAAGATGGCTACATGGTCGTGGTTGCTGAGACAAAGCCAAATATGTCGCTACGAGTCGAACGGCTTGAACGCGAGCATGATAGTTTTCGAGAGATGATTCGCAAGTTATTGCCTGAAATTGAATCGCTTAGCGAGTATCAAACCGAAAAGTTCGAATATATTTGCGACGATATTCGCTTGCTGCTGAGTCAAATTGACAGGCATGACGCTGAGGAAATTGATTTATTGCAAGAAACACTGCTCTACGACGAAGGCGGTGAAGGTTAAATTTTTAGCCGTTTTAGAGAAAAGTTTTTTCTGGATCCAATAACTTTCATTCGTGCCGGACGAAGTGCGATTAGATCACAGAACCACACGATAGG
>CAWWCC010000152.1:0-7635 GCA_963935315.1 uncultured Planctomycetaceae bacterium
ATACGAGATAGGAGTCCGTCTCGTGGGCTCGGACATGTGTATAAGAGACAGATGACCACCTTAACATTAGACCTACCTACGACAAGAGAGAACCAGGAAAAAGAAGCGAACGATACCCCGCCCGTAACCAAGACTTTCCATGCGGGTGAAGACACGCTCGCAAAATCTGGCAAGCCTATTGAAAACGCGGATATCGAACTTCTTGATCTTGAATACAGAGCCCAGTTGGCCGAACAGGACCTGGGGGCAAGTATTCGGCGCACCTTGGCAGTGCTCGGCATGTATGTTGCGCTCTACACACTCTGCGGTTTTTACATTTACTTACGTGAGCCAAAAGCAATTGATGAGCTGCTCCGCTTTGTTTCGCTACTGACCTTAGTCCTGCTAACCGTCGTCTTGGCTAAAATTACCAGTGGATATTTTTGGGGGACCGATCTCATTCCTCTCCTACTGCTAGCAATGACCTTGGCAATTGCCTACCAACAGGAACTGGCTTTATTGATCTCGGCATGTGTTACCCTGGTGATCGTCGTTTCGATCGGACATGATATGGCACAGGCCCTGGTTTTAACGGCAACCGTGGCGGGTGCCGTACTGGTCCTCAAACAGATCCGTACGCGAGGCAAGTTGTTGTCGGTTGGGTTTGTTGCGGCTTGCGTTGCGTTATTTACAACGATTGGGGTGGGGACACTCTTTGGCCAACCCTGGTCTCTCTTGTTGCACCATGGATTCCTCTTAGCGCTCTGGTCCGTCATCGCTGGATCATTAATGACCGTACTGCTACCTACCGTAGAACGTGTTTTCGAAGTGCAAACCGATCTCAGCCTGATTGAACTAGGAGACCCAGCTCACCCACTACTCCAGGAGCTCATTCGCCGCGCACCAGGAACTTACAATCATTCAATAACCGTTGCCTCCCTGGCAGAATCGGCTGCTGAATCGATCGGGGCACGCGGTCTGCTCGTTCGCGTGGGAGCTTATTTTCATGACATCGGCAAAATGTTGAAGCCGGGCTATTTCATTGAAAACCAAAGCCAGGGCGATAATCGTCATGATTCGTTGGTGCCTGCCATGAGTACCCTGGTCATTATCGCGCATGTCAAAGACGGTGCTGATCTGGCTCGCCAAAACAAACTACCCGAACAGATCATAGATTTTATACAGCAACACCATGGCACAACACTTGTTGAGTACTTCTATCGTCAGGCAAATCAACAGCGAGACAAAGACCCCGAAAGCGCTGAAGTCGACGAAAGTTCATTCCGCTATCCAGGTCCAAAGCCACAAACGAAAGAGGCTGGCGTGTTGATGCTCGCGGATGCTGTCGAATCGGCAAGTCGAGCTCTCAAGGAACCAACGCCTGCCCGCATAGAAAACATTGTTGAAGAGATCTCCAGTAAACGCTTGCTAGACGGCCAATTTGATGAATGCGGCCTTACCTTGGAAGAAGTGCGTAAAATAGGCGAAAGTTTGGTAAAATCGCTCACAGCCGTGTATCATGGTCGTGTGAAGTATCCTGGGCAAGAAACGGCATAAGTTGGCTGCAGCCCTCAATCGAATGACGAATGAATCAGCAAAATCGTAACCCTGAAAACACTTCCGATTCCTCGCAATCAGGACCTGTGAAACTGAAATCCAGTCAGTCAGTGCCCTTGGACCAAGACCAGGAGCCTCCTTCGCCCGGGTTCAGTATTCTTATTTCTGACGAGCAACAAACGCTACGTGTCGATGAATCCCGCTTGCGCGCCTGCGTACAATCTGTTTTAGGCGATAGTTGCTACCAAGCGTGCACGATCAGCATTGCCATCGTCGATGACCCCACGATTCACGATATCAACCGGCAGTTTTTAAAGCACGATTACCCAACAGACGTGATTAGCTTTGTTCTGGAAGACGATGGTTCAAAGCTGGAAGGCGAACTTGTCGTCAGTAGTGATACGGCCATTCAAAATGCTCAGGAATATGGCTGGCCTGCGACCGATGAACTTTTGCTGTACGTCCTGCATGGCTGCCTCCACCTGGTTGGTTACCGCGATAAAGAACCGGCTGATCAAGAGCAAATGCATTGTGCCGAATTAATGCATCTACGCAAACTTGGAGTCATGCTGCCAAAAGACGCGTCACGTTGGTTACCCCTTCCTTCTGAAAACTGCGGAAAGGGTTCTCCTTCGTGACAACGACCCAGTTATTCTGGACAAGTCTGATCTCTCTCATCGCCACGGCGCTAGCCAACCTGGGTGCGCGTGCGCTGCGTGATTTTTCGCGTCATGATCTTGAGGAGATCTGTGCCCGCAAAGGTCGGCCAGAACGGCTGGGCCAGGTGCTGCGCCTGCATGAGACTCTATCACTTGGGATTGAGATGCTGGCGATCATGCTGGCAACCTTGACATTGCTCACGAGCTACCTATGGGCCGTTCAGAACTGGCAATTGGCAGCTTTGGACACCTGGCCTCACCTGTTGCTCACTGCGGCCTGCCTTGGACTTGTGCTGGCGATAGCCCATATTTGGATTCCCTGGGCAGCATCGCGTGTGTTTGGCGAGGGGTTTTTGTTCTACACCTGGCCTGTCTGGCTCGTCTTAGGGTGGCTGGCAACTCCCCTGGTATTGGGTGCCAAACTTATCGATACCGCACTCCACCGAATTGCTGGCCGAGAACCGCAAGCGGTCGACGAAGAAACGTTCGAAGAAGAAATCCGGGCCATTGTTACCGAAGGGCATCGTGAAGGTCTGTTGGAAGAAGACGCACGAGAAATGATTGAAGGAGTCATTGAACTGGGAGACGCCGACGTCTCACATATCATGACACCCCGCACAGATATGCACATGGTCAAGGCAGACACGCCCTGGGATGAGATTGTTGCCGACGTCATTGAAGCGGGACACACAAGAATACCCGTCTACGACACGAATCGCGATGACATCCTGGGTGTCCTTTACAGCAAAGACCTGCTCCCCGAACTGGCAACGGGCGACCCCAACTCACGCACACCGATTCGCGATCTGCTGCGCAAACCGCTCTTTGTCCCTGAGACAAAGGCCTTAGACGAACTACTCGAAATGTTCCAGCAAGTTCACACCCATATCGCTCTGGTACTCGATGAGTACGGTGGGGTCTCGGGCCTGGTGACGATTGAAGACATCTTGGAAGAGATCGTAGGCGAAATCGTCGACGAATACGACGAAGAAGTAGCCCAGGAGATCGAATGGATCGACGCAGACACGTGCGAAGCACTGGGTCGTACTCACGTTGACGAAATCAACGAAGCGATGAAACTCAACCTGCCAGAAGGAGGTGACTTCGACACCATAGGCGGTTTTGTATTCAGCGAACTGGGGCGTGTACCACTCCCCGGCGAAAAACTAGTTTGGCAAGACCAGGTTCGTATCCAAGTCCTGGAAGCGTCAAAAAGACGCATCGATCGCGTGCGTATCGAACGTCTCGATGGCGACCAACTTGAGAGCGCGTGATGCGTTCTCAGTCTACCGAAAATGGTACAACAGCCCCAGTAAGATGGGGGAATTGCCCCCATCTTGATCGCAAAAAAACCTCGAGCCCGACAGCAAGTCAGGCCCGAGGTTTACTTCAGAACAACTCTTAGAAAACGTTACCAGCGGCGCGTGCCAATCAAGCCCAGAAGACCCAAGGCAACCAAAGCCATACTGTTGGGCTCAGGTACACTGGTAGCAATTCCTGGGGAACCTACATCACTGCTCGGAAAAATGTATTCCCCATCATGAAGCGCACCGTAAGCGCCATGCTCGCCGACCACACTCAAACCGAGTGAACCGCCGCTTGTATTCCATTCAAACGTATGCCCGTTACCGGGGGCATCACCAAAGTAGGCCGATGCCACCAAATTGTAGGAGCTAGCCGTATTGGGATCGGCATCCCAGATTTCGATTTGATCGCCACCGGAAGAAAGTCCAGAAAATGTATCAGGGCCTCCAAAAATATCTTCGGAATAAGCCGTGAATCCTCCACCCCAAGAATCAACAAAAGCAGGCAAGCTGGCTGTATCGGTTCTCACGATAACAATAGACTCGCCAGCCCCAATCGTAAGTGCCGGAAACAACGCTCCATCGGCGCCCGAAGGACCATTGTCGTCCCAATAGTAATTCTCTAAATCGACAGCTGCTGCCCCAGCATTCGTTAACTCGAACCAGTCTTCCGAGTGATCTGAACTCGGCTGAACCTCAGTTACAAATAAAGCTGCAGAGGCCAATTGATCTGCCAAACAGACGGCAGCCAGAGCCAACACAAAAACTTTGATCTTCTTCATCACAAGAACTCTCCCTTCACTAACAAAAGCAAAAACCAAAAACTATAAAACTTAAAATATTGGCGAACGAATTTCCTTGACGTACCTGCAATACTATCGCTGAGAAATGAATCTTTGGTGAAGCCAAGACAATGAGTTCGTTAAGTTCTTAAACAAACTAACCCTGCACTCTCTTAAAAGGCATCGCCCGGAATTATTTCTCCGCCATCCCGCGTGCAGATACCCAGATAAATATTGTGGCTCGTATCGTCGCCCATAAAATGCACAGAGCCATCGCACATTAGAATCTGCACTCCACCAGGATGATCAGAAAAGAATTCCTCCTTGGCGAAATGCACATAGGCAGGAGGGTTAATCGCTGAAGAGACACCTAATGCAGAAGCAATCGTAGATCCGGGTGCGATATCTATATCGCTGATATTTTTCAACGCGGCCCAAGCACCCGATAGTTCTGACGAGTAGGTATTCGGTGTCCCCCTTGATGAACCAAGCCGCTCTTCAAGACCTTTGCCAGTAGACTCCGCGACAATCATCGTGTGCGAAACACCGTCTGTAATTTCACGAATACTAATTACATCTGCCGAACATTTACGATTTGGTTTAAATACACAGGCAAATCCGTTGTTGTCGTGGCCCGATTCGATGTCTAACAACACACCAAAATAAGGTTCGATTGTGGCTGCGCCATAGGCTTGGTTTGTCTGTGGGTTGATCAAAGCATCATCAACACCCTTGTTCCCCATGTAATCAAGGCAGCCCAAACCGGCACCACCTGAGGCGGCTCCGTTGGTATCAAGAATCCGATGATCCGAGTCACGCGATTCTGAAACGGTTCTTGTGCTGGGACAAATATAGGCTGGGATGACTTGATTGGCAGGACCCGACAAGTCGGGCAGATTGTTGGGAGGATCTTTGGAACTGACCGTAAAATCTATTCGATCGTATAGAGCTTGCTGCTCGATATAAGGCAAATGCCAAACCGACCAAGAATAGGCCGATTTTTCATTCACGTTCTCTGGCTTGTACTGCCCCGGCGGGAAGTGACCTCGGGCGCTTTCGTAGTTCAATAATCCCAAACCGATTTGCTTAAGATTATTAGAACATTGCGAACGCCTGGCAGCCTCGCGGGCTGCTTGGACGGCAGGTAGTAGCAAGGCAATTAGCACACCGATAATGGCAATAACAACCAACAATTCAACGAGCGTAAAACCACCCTGTTGCGATATCTTATACTTCCATGTTTTATTCATCTTGAACTCAATCATTACTTATCCGAGGGATGTAAGCACGTAATTCAACACGAGCTGCAACCTGTCTACTTGCCAACTCGCGAACGAGGAGAACTACCTAGCAGCACGATTGCTGAGGCAATCAACAGTGCAGTACTGGGTTCAGGAACCGCAACACGGGCAGCCGCTTGGGCCGCAACGACAAGGGTTGTCCCGTAATTTTGTTCCCAGATTTGGAGATCCGCATTGTCTACCACGCGATCTACGTTGGCATCGCCATGTTGACGGGTAGCATCGTTGCCATTTCCGATACCAAGATGCTGTTGCCAGGTCAAAAAATCGTTTCCGTCGACAACCCCATTAAAGTGTGTGTCGAGATCTGCCTCGCGTGTGAAATCAAAGTCGCCATCCAAAACGAAATAATTGGAATCCCCCAGAGTGTCGGTCAAGCGTGTTCCATAAGGAACGCCCTGGTTGGTCTCCACCAACTGACCCGGAGGATAAACAGGATTGACACCGTGAGGTTCACCCGCTTGACGGTAATCGCCGCCGCCCGTGTATCCCGAAGACGAGTCGGTTGTTCCGTTCGAGGCGTGCCAATCGCCAGCCGCCGAGCCTGTGCTATCTCCCCAGCGACCGATGTATTCAATTTCAAAACCACCCACATCAACATAAACTGCTCCTGGCTCGACATTGGGGCCACCCTCGGGTGTCCCCACGCTGTAATTGACCGCACCATACAGTCGACCACTGGTCTCACTCAGTTCACTAATGACTCCGAGCGAATCGGCAACCAGCCAATTTGCGGGGAAGGTATCATTGGACATCCCATCGTCCCCCACATCTAAATCTTGACTCAGCACGGGTGCTGCCCCAGCACCGATGTCAATCAACATCGCGGTGAACCCGCTGTTTTCTAGCTTGCCATCGTCCCCTGTGTCCGAAAAACCGACCGTACTGGGAGCAAGCGCCCCCCGACCAAACCTGGTACCCACATTGACAAGATCTGTGGTTCCAGCAGCTGGAGGGCCATAAAAATTATTTGCTTGACGAATCGTAAGATAGCCATTCGTGCCAAGTGAATTTCCGTTCAGGTCAAACATTGCTTCAATCAATCCAGCATCCGCAGTAATGCTCGATTCGTTTTCTAAAAAAACAAGATAGTGGTTGTTGAGCGACATCCCAGGTGTTCCGCGCAACTCAATATATTCCGAAAAATTATCTCCCGTTGATCCCGGAGGATCAAAGTAAATTTCATTGATCAAGACTTCTGCCTTTACTCCCTTGCTCTCTGACAGCAATAAAAACAACAGCAGGATCGCACAAAACCATTTCGATTGTTTGTTATTCATTCGCATTAACCTTTGATATTTGATATTTGGATATTTGTATGACGCGGTGTTGGATCTACGCAGCGCAAACAATTCTTTCTTTGCTTGCAGGTGATCCGTGTAAATTCGATGCACGCAACTATATCGGTTGTATCTGTGTGCGAATCGGGATCAACAGTTCAGCCTCTTAGAAGTCTGCAACTCATCAAAACTTCATGCTTTGTAAACGAATCCTTTTTAAACCCACTTACTCTTCACAATCCCTTAACGCAACAATCACATAATCTTATTGACCAACAAGTACCGTGCACCTGTGACAAAAAAATACTTATGGCTTACGTTCAGATCACCAACCAATCCTATTTGTTACTTTTAGAATGTCTTATCAGCGAACAATCCGCCTGCAGAACAATACGTGCATTGCTTACACACTCGCAGCAGCATGGATGTTGTTTCAATTCGCCTCTGCATCAGCAGATGAATTGGCAGCCAAAGTGTTGTGGAGAACATTCCTGGAAGAAAGCAGCTGCGAAATTGTTTGCTGCGACCCGCAGCAACGCCAACTCTTTGTGACGACTGCCCAAGGAATCAATCAACTCGACGCTTTGACTGGTAATAGAGTTCGATCCATTGCAGCTCCGAAGAACTTCCATTCCACGAGTGTCGCCTGGTCCCAGGGAAAAATTGCCGTTGCCTGGGCAGCAGACGAGAAACACCAGCGTGGCAAGATTGGGTTCTACGATGCAAAGAGCTGTCTCTTATACACATCTCCGAGCCCACGAGACGGACTCCTA
>CAWWCC010000153.1:0-7475 GCA_963935315.1 uncultured Planctomycetaceae bacterium
ACAAGGAGTATCGTCGGCAGCGTCAGATGTGTATAAGAGACAGGGTATCAGCACCCGCAACAACAACAGAGACTTGCTGATTTGCCAGGACCCAATTCATCGCCAACTGCGTCATCGGTTTATTTCGCTGCCTGGCAATCTTGCGCATAGTCTCAATTGCGGCAGCCGCATCCCCTTGCATGACATTGTTATACTCTTCTGTTCTTGCACTCCAAAGTGAACCTGCGGGGGGTGGTTCTCCAGGCTTGTACTGTCCACTCAGCAGACCTACAGAAAGCGGACTGAAAGTCATAACGCCCAACTGTTGATCCTCAGCCAACGAAAACATTTCTCGTTCCAAACCTCTGTTGAGCAGATTATAGCTATTCTGCACACATACGGGCGACGTCGTTTCCATCTTATCTGTCAACCACAAGGTTTTACAAACTTGCCAGGCCTGGTAGTTGCTGCAACCTATGTAGCGAGCCTTACCGCTTTGGACCACCTCGTCGAGGGCACCCCAGGTCTCTTCAAGGGGTGTCTCTGGGTCAAAGACATGGACAAAGTAAAGATCGACATAATCAGTATTTAGTGCTTTGAGTGAAAGATCAATCTGCTCCATGATGGCACGGCGGGAACAACCTCCTATTCCAGTTCCCGGTCCACCTGCCACTCCCACCTTATTCGTAATGACGACCTTGTCCCTCTTGTGCCCCAAGACACGACCAAGAATTTCCTGACTTCGTTCATGAGCATATTCGGTCCCCGACTGCAACTGATAGATATTTGCACAATCAAACATCGTGATGCCAGAGTCGGCTGCATGTTCGATCAGTCTTTCTGCTGCACTTACAGACGATTGCCCACGGAGCGCGAGCCCAAAGGCGACATGAGAAACCTGGAGATCGCTTTTGCCGAGTTTCACGTATTCCATGATTGGATCATTCTCAAAAACGTTAGCATCACAAAGTCACACTGAAATCGGACTGACGCTCATTGCGTGTTCTCTTCAGAGAGATCGTAAAGAAATTGCAAGTAATCCTCCAGGTCGTATTCGTGGGAAAGATTTTTTCTGGTATTACTCTTTCCATCGCAATCAGAATCGTCTCCCCGTACTTGGAATCGGTTGGTGAATTTTCTCAGAGCAGGCAGCATTTCATTGACAAAGCCTGATTTTGAAATTCCTCCTTCATAAGTATTGTTCGCCATAGCGACATGGGGTATGTGATCGATGGCCACCAAAACCAGATCCGCCCACTGGAAGAACGATTGAAAAGTCTCATTGTAAGTATCGCTATTGTAGCCAAAAGGCCCGCCCGTTCGATCACGGTTGTCGAGATAGATCCAGAGTGGCGTAAAGTAGCCCGCAAAGTATGCCGAGCGAATGTTGGCACGATGAAACATGGAGAAATGATAGAGTCTTTCGGTTCCTCCGGAGAGTCCCAAAACGTCAACATGTTCGAAATGAACGAGCAGCGAGTCGTCCATCATGGCCAAGTTAGAAAGCGTACGATAAAGTCCATTCTCATCACCTTCGGCAGGGCTGCTTTCTCCAATGTCGTGATCGTCATAAGTGATCAATGGGATTCCCGCGATCGCCAGTTTGCCCAAGGCTGCTCCCGAGTAGCCACCCTGCGCTTCTATCCCCAAGCCAAGCCGCGATGGGTTGCGGCCGAAGTGACCATTCACTTGAAACACGACATCCGGCTTGTGCGGGCCCGTCTTGTCGTAGTTCACGTAATAGGCCACGAGATGCCGAGGCCTGTTTTGTTCGTCCAGGGCATGAATGGTGAGTCGTTTTGCAGGCACGGATACCGAATCTGAGTTACCATAGTACATAGGCGGGTAGATTAACGTCTGGTGCTCCACATCAATGTGGGTCACATTCGGTCTCGTGACGTGGGGCAGGATAAGATCACCGTAACGCTTGCGTATTGCTGTCACCATGCCTGCCCGAGATGCGTCGGAATGCTGCGTCATTAGCCAATTCTTGCGAACTTCTTGATAGACACCTGCCGGCAAGGCGCGGCGTGGCTCCAAAACGCGTTCACCTGCGGCTGCACTATTTTCTCGTTTATCCGTATCCCTTAACTTGCTGGGCGGTCCTTCAATTCTGATGGTGGTTCCCTCGGTGATCTTTCGATCCAGCGATTCGACTGTCCCAGGGAGGTCGAGGGGACTCACGTCTGGAATAAACGGCAAAACATCGGCACTATCGAGCGCGCGCTGCGCTACAAAAATTTCATGCAGTTCTGCAACCCGGTCGGGTTCTTTTGAGGCAAGGTCCTTAGTTTCATAGGGATCGGATTTCAGGTAATATAGTTCGTTGTCCTGCCCCTGATGAGAAACAATGAATTTCCAATCGCCATGGCGTAAAGCGGAGTAGTTTTCCATGCGCCAATAGAACGTGCGAACGAAGTCCTCTTGGGACTCGCCAGACAAGGTTGACCAGATATCTTGTCCATCCCAGTTCAGGTCTTCTTCTTGTTCGCATCCAACCAGGTGACACAACGTCGGCATCCAATCAACGATATGAATCGGATCTTTGTGGAGTCCAGGTTTCAACCGAGCAGGCCAATGTATCAATGCAGGTACGCGGATACCACCTTCATACATCTGCCCTTTAAAACCACGCAATGGTTGATTGTCACCAAGAACAGGACAGTCAAAATACTGGCCGGGGAAACTGCCACGAGGAACCCACTTTTCTTGACCACCATTGTCTGAGGTGAAAAGGATCAGCGTATTTTCGAGTTTATTGGTTTCTCGTAAGGCATCGATGATTCGACCTATGGCTGCATCCATATGCGAGGTACAAGCCGCGTAATGACGGCGCGATTTTTCTGCAATGTGTTCATATTGGCGAAGCCATTGGTCAGGTTCTTGGAGAGGGATGTGTACCGCGGTAAAGGCAACCTGGATAAAAAAGGGATCAGAACGTTGCTCTTGAATCCACCTAATTGCTTCGTCGGCAATCAAATTGGTCGCATGCCCCTCTTCATCCAGATACTTGTCGTTGCGGTGCCAGGTTCTGGCAAAAGGTCCTTTCTTGTAGAGGTGAAGGTACTGATCTACCCCGCCTGCCAGCGCTCCATACGAACGATCGAAGCCAAATTTTAGCGGCCCCCATTTTGGAAGCGATCCGAGGTGCCACTTGCCCGTGAGATACGTTTTGTATCCAACATCGCGAAGCGCGGACGCCAGTGTGTTCATGCCCGGTTGAAATACACGGCTGTTGGTGGCATTCAAACATCCAAACCTGCTTGGGTGGCGACCACTCAACAAGGCAGCTCGGGTCGTGCTGCACATGGGTGTCACATAATGCTGATCGAGCACCACTCCACCGTCAGCCAGCCGGTCGATGTGGGGTGTTTTGATTTGAGACCCATGATAGCCGACGTCGTTCCACCCCAGGTCGTCGGCCAATAGGATCAAAATATTTGGGTGACCATGCGACTGGGCATAGAGAGAAAGGGAAGGACCCAGAGATAGTGACAACAGCACATACCTAAAAACGGGCCACCAGGCTGCTGGCGTTGGAATCGATTGATGGTGCAATTTTTTGCCTACGAAAAAAACTGAGCCGTATCCCTCTTCGCTGCTGGATATCGGCTGACTGATCAAGATTGCAGGTCACTGGACTTCTCAATTGTATGGGAGCGACTGCCAGGCAACAGCCATCCTGTGGTAATTTTTTTTGCAGAATTGCTCGTCATGCTTGCCAGCGAAGAGCCGGATGGGCTAATCTGCAAGGGGCATTCGTTTTTTGACGTGCACTCGTTGTGGTTTAATTTAGTCACTCCGAAACGCCACAGAGGGCGCTCCCTACAGGGTTCTTGGATAGGTTAACGAAACACCAGGTTTTAAGTGAGACTACCGACCAGGTTTCAGGCAAGCCCATCAGGCACTATAACTGTAGAGACGTAGTGATTGACAATACGCGACCCAGGGATAACGAAACGCATTATGAAACTTGGTGCGACGATTCAACATTATTGCGGACTCCGAATCGATGATCCGGACGCCTACATCGCCGAATGCAACAGAATGGGATTGCGCGCAGCAGCTAGCCCCGATCATCATTTAGGTGGCATCGACGATCTGCGTCGTATCAAACGCGCATTTGCCTCGGCAGACATTGTCATTTCTGAAATAGGCGGCTGGTCCAATTGTCTTGATCCACGCCCCGCTGAGCGCAAGCAAGCCATGGCTACGATTGCAGAAGCTCTGGCAACGGCCGACGAATTGGGGGCCGTTTGTTGCATTACCTTGGCGGGTTCGCTCAATGAGGAACTTGCTTATGGTATCGATTCGCAGAATTTCTCAGACGCAACATTTACAGCAGTCGCCGATTGGATCCGACAAGTATTGAACGAAGTTCGCCCGAAACGGACAAAACTTGTCATCGAAACGACCCCTTGGACTCCCATCGACTCCATCGACCAATACGAACGTCTGTTGCAAGCAGTAGACAACGATGCACTCGCTGTCCATCTCGACCCCGTAAACTTTGTAACCGATGCGCGGACGTATTTTGACACCGGGCAATTGCTGAATGAGTGCTTCGATCGTTTCGGATCGAGGATTGTTTCTTGTCATGCGAAGGATATCCGGCAACTCGATCCCAAAACGGTTCAGCTTGAGGAAGTTCCGCCTGGTGAAGGTGTGCTCGATTACCGCACTTTTCTCAGGCGTGCCCGACAACTTTCCACTGAGCTGCCGATCGTGATTGAACATTTAGACACTCAACAACAGTATGCCTCTGCCGTTGAATTTCTGCAAAAAGTTGAGCATAGTCTGTAGACATTGATCGAACAGGTTTAGGAAAATCACCAAATGGCCAACGAACAAAAAGCGCGTGTGGGTTTTATCGGCTGCGGCCGGCACTCAGGCCTTCGGCTCTACCCGGGTTTAGCTGAAGCCGGTCTGGAACTGATTGCCGTTTGTGATCAAGACGAACAAAAAGCTCAGCAAAGAGCAACACAATACTCGACGCCACATTTTTATACCGACTGGCGTGCCATGTGTTCCGAACACCAGCTTGACGCTGTGCTGGTGGTAACTGGACCGCAGGGTCACTATGAACTCGGAAAACAATTGTTGGAACAAGGCTTGCACGTATTTACGGAGAAACCAGCCAGTGCCACGACAGCACAGGCCGAAGAACTGGTGCAGGTAGCCCAAGCCACTGGAAGACATATGCAAATCGGTTTCAACTATCGATATAGCATGGGCGTTGAACGGGCCATGAAAATGATCGAAGCGGGCCGTTTTGCAACACCTGCTACGGTGTCCGTCCGCTGGTACCTGGGCGAACCCGACACCAGGAGATTCATGCAACATTATGTTTGTCATGCCCTTGATCTATTGCATTATGTGACCCCTGGAGGTCTGACACACCTTGATCCAGAGCGTGAATTGCATATGGAGTACCATCGTCAAGATAATTTCGATTGGTATGTTCTAACTATGCGTTCTCAACAGAATTCCATTGCCGTTTTAGAACTTGGCGCACACATGTCAGGAGAGGGGCACCATGCGCGAATTGATTTCATGTCGGGCGATGGTTTGTTGTCAGTTGATGACTTCACCCAAGTGACCCACTACGAGACGGCACCCTGGGGCGATTTGCGCAAAGAAGGTTCCAAAACTTATGACGGGGATCGTGTCTGGCGAACCGAACCCCTGCTGATGCGTGGTTCAATCTGGCATACTTACGGATATGTGAATGAATTAACCCGTTTCCGTGAGGCCATTCAGGGACTTCGCACACCAGAAGCAACTGTCGCCGAAGCCGCCTGGGGCATGCATGTCATGGACCGGTTGGCCAAACAAGCTGCTCGAGAATAAAAGGTGCGCTGCGCGCACTCTACGGACTACATACTATTTCTATTTAATTCTCCGTCGCCTATTCCGATGGCAATTTTCCTGAAATGCCCTGGTTTGACTTTAGTTTCTGTTGCTCTGTTTGCTGTTGATTATCGGGCGCGTGTATTTGTGTGATCTTACCGAGCAGTGCAATGAGACCGCCGGAGCCTGTCATGCTGACGTTGACACCCGCAATTTCGATTGCCTCACCAGCCTCCAGTGCTATGGACGGCACGAGGACATCTTTGGTTACACCAGAACCCGGGTCCATGCCAACCGTTTTCGGACCTGGAGGCAAAAGGCCTTCATCAATGGACGTGAGACCGGCCGACGTATCCGTCATTACGTCCACGCTCAATAACGTCGTCCAAAATACGGTTTTCCAGGCGCATATTGAGCTTGTAGTAACCGGTTTCCGGGGCCTCGAAGCGCACAATTGTCAGCGCATTATTCGGAGGCGCATCATCGATAAAAATGTGCACCTGACCTCGCAAATAGCTCTCTATCTCGGCAAGGTCATGCGTAGCAGCCCCGACACCGCCTGCCCCGTCGGCAATGCGGACACTTCCGGTAAGAGGGTGAAGCTAAGCACAATCCTGGAGTAATAACCAACAGACAGACGTCTACTGGTTATCTTCAAGCGCAAGAGAAGCCACCCACGAATTTGGGAGAGGATCGAGCAACGTGTCGCCAAGGACATAGGCGTTTTCATTCCATAATTCCCAATGTCGTTCCAGGACCGCCTGCTCGGCTACCATCGTCACAATCTGGTCGGTAGCCAACGAAGTGACAGTCGACAATTGAGCCAAGGAGCCCTCTGCCTGGGGTTCCTCGATGTTGGTATCCCCTATCAAGTTTGCTTGCGCAGACACCGGCACAGCAGGTGCAGCGGCTTGCGGTGGAAACTGGCTATCGAAAGTGAACGGTCGCCAAGGAGAGCAGAAGGCAATCAGCACAATGGCTGCCAAAGTCATGGCCAATCCTGTGAGTTGCCGCCAATTCGCACGGCTAGTCTTGCCGTCGTCATACTGAGCGTCTGCTGCCGACAGAGTTACAGCAGGTGTGTACGACACGGCTTGTATAATGCGTGCGTGCAATTCAGGCGAAAAGTCAGGAGCCTCATCGTTGCATCCAAACACATAAGCCGGGTGCATTCATTCCCACATCCAGCATTCTACCTATTTGTGACCCCACTTGTGAACGTGCGATTCGAGTTTCTTTTTCCACTCTTTGTGATGGTCTCCTCCCTTCGAGCGTCCCTTCCAATGCTCCTTCATTTTGCGCTGGACTTCTACCATAACATTGATGACATCCTCCTCATCGGCAGACCACTCTACCCACAAAGTGTTGCCTGCTGCCGCAGTCTCTAAACCGTCGAGCATCTTGCCAAACGACTCGTGTTTGCCATGCTTGATACGAGCTAGTGCTGCAAATCCGTCCATAATAGCTTTTACATTTTTCGCCATATCTTTTGATCCGGAATCGACCTCCATTGAGGCGAACGAAGTGCCCTCATTTGCTCCCATCACCACTTCAAGCCAATTGCTATCTTTGAGGACCGGGCATTTCTTCAACATCTGGCTCTGTCTCTTATACACATCTCCGAGCCCACGAGACGGACTCCTATC
>CAWWCC010000154.1:0-7289 GCA_963935315.1 uncultured Planctomycetaceae bacterium
TAGTAGGGCGTTTTCCGAATATGTTACGCAAGCTAAGCAACTACACTCGTGGTGGGGAGATAGATCGCATCACCGTACTTCGCAGTTATCTGCCACTCGTGGCGGGCCACAATTTGATCATGGCAACGGAGCTTATGCTGCAAGACTTTGCTCACGCTGGGCACGCCCCAATCGATCCTTCTCCGGAGCATTCTGAGTCGATTGATCAACGTCTGCAACAGGTGACTTCGTTGGCATTTCCAAAAGAAACTTTACAAAAAGCACTGGAAATGCTCTCTGAAGATATCGGGATTGCCATCCGAATCGCAGGTAGTGACCTACAATTGGATGGGATTACCAAGAATCAATCACTGAGCCTTGATATGCGTGATCGGCCAGCGGCTGAAATCCTAGTGGAGGTGTTACTTAAAGCGAACCCTGACCGCACGATCACAGGCCCTCAGGACCCACTACAGAAGTTGGTGTACGTGATTCAAGAAGAGGCGGATTCTACGAAAGTGATCATTGTGACGACACGTTCCGCTACCCAAAAACGGGGCGACAAATTACCAAACGTTTTCCAGATCTCCGAATAGCATCGGATTCATAATACGATAATGGCCAGTCAGAGGTACGAAAGGCGCTTGACAATATTTGATAGTCATGGTCTTTCGATCCTTTGGCGGGTGCCCCACTCTGGAGGAAAAAGAGTTTTTAACCGTTTTTCGAAAGATGTTATAATGGCAGTCGGACTTGGAACGAGAATCAGGCTATTTGTCTTGTTGATTTGGCAAACAATAATTTGGCAAACAATGGCCTGGCATGAGAAGTGAGCCGTTTGCATGGAACCGTTTAATATTAGTTGCGTGACATGCCAGGCCCGTCTGTCGGTGAACGATGAATCATTGCTGGGCCAAATCGTAGCTTGTCCGCGCTGTGGCAGTATGGTCGAAGTGCAACAGCCCATTTTATCTCAGGATACGCCGGAACCGCAGACTGAAGTCAAGCAGGAGCCGACTACGAGTGAGCCAATAGCCAGTGAGACGGTTGTCATGCCAACAGCATCGGGTGGCAGTTTTGCATTAAAAGCTGCCGCAGTGGCAAGTGTCTTGATTGGTGTGGTGACCTTAGGCGTTGTTTTGCTGGGCAGCAACAAACAACAAGAGGAGTAT
The DNA here is from genome assembly GCA_963935315.1 of uncultured Planctomycetaceae bacterium. Lineage (GTDB taxonomy): Bacteria > Planctomycetota > Planctomycetia > Pirellulales > Lacipirellulaceae > Bythopirellula. The sequence continues at coordinate 1,152 of CAWWCC010000154.1, forward strand.
TTTGCACCTGAGGTTGCAGCAGATACAGGCAATGATGCGATTGGGTCAGCACCGCTCGAGACTGTGCACCCCGAAAAGGCTCCAGCGGAAAAAATGCCTCCTGAGGCAACTTCAGTTCACGATTCTGCAAGTGAAGCTCTACCCGAAGAAGAATCTTCTCTGCCTGCGGGTGATGAGTTGCATGAGGGACATGCGCTTACCGAGGTTCCATCTCCTGGCAAAGGTGATGTATCACCGACTCCTCCTGACGAGCCGAACATTGCAACAGCGGAGCGCCAGGAAAAGCCAAAAACACCACCCCCATCAGGCAAGTTTAATCCGCTTGTATTTGATCCTGAAAACCTGGATTTAACGACCTTGGATCAGGACACATCCAGCCAGTCTGGTCTACCACAAACAGACGTGCTTGAAGCGGATCCACAGACAGAACAACAGGCGATGCAACCTGTCGCTACCCAGGTCGTGCGACGTTTTCCCAACACAGAGATAGCACAGTCGCCCGTTGATGTGCCTGAGCGTTTGCAGCGTCGTCTTCCGGCAATCTATTTTAAGTCGATGTCTTTGGGTAACTTTTTGCAAGTGTTGGCGCAAATGGGTGATGTACCCATTAGCGTATCTCCAGACCAGTTGTTGATGTCCGGAATTACATTGCGCCAGCAAGTTTCTTTAAATGTCGCCGACTTGAGCCTGGCAGAAATGCTATCGCAAGTGTTGGAGCCGCTTAAGTTGGAATATGGAATTCACGATGGACAGGTTATCGTACTTCGCCGCGAGGCAGCCAAAGAAAGAGATATCAAATATCCGATAGGGGATCTGGTAGATTCGACAACTTCTGCAGAACAGCTGACAGAATGGGCAAAACAATTTGTGGATCCCAAATCATGGCAAGCAGCTGGTGGCAGCGGAAGCATAGAGACGAAGACCAGCAGTCTGCATGTGACACAATCGCAACAGGTGCACTACCAGTTGTTGGTCTTTTTGGACCGTTGGCGATTGACTCGAGAACTGCCCCCCCTAAGTCGTTTTCCGGTGGAACGTTTGGTGGCCGTTTCGCCTTGGCTGGCTGTCCAGGACCGCATGGGTGCGCCTGTTACCTTTACTTTTTCGCAGTATGCATCGCTGCGCGAAATCTTTGCCTACTGGCAACAAGAGCTGGATTTACCAATACTCGTTGACTGGCCAGCACTGGCAGGCAGCCAATTGGGACCAAATACCCGAATTGCCTGTGCTATCAAGAGAGAACCCTGGCATCAGGCTCTCGACAAGATTCTCAGTTCCTTGGGCCTTGGTTGGCGGGCTGTACCTGGCCAGATGATCGAGATCACAACGGCTGGCAAGATCGAGACAGAACTCAAACTGGACCTGTTTGCATTGGAGGGAGAAGCTGACGAAACGGTGCAAAAAATTTCGCAATTCGTACAACAACAAGGATCGGCCGCAATGGTCCATGATCAAACGGGCAATGTGCTCATCACTTTGCAACCTGCATTAACGCAGCGAAAAATTCTAAAATATTTGCAAGAGCATAAAGCATTGCGCGTTGATTGATCGCAATCCTAAAGTCCTTGCATAGCAGTCGTCGGTTTGATGGATTTGCCCTTTGGAAGGAGATCTGCAGCGCGGGCTGAGCGAAGCGTCAGCCAACTATGATATGAGCCGTAAGCGCTAGCCTCGGTAGCACACCAACTGGCATTGATAATCCCCCAGTTATTCACCTGCATCTCGCATCCCGATGCTATAGCGGAACACTCAATAGTGATTGCTCTAGTCCGCTTATTACATCCGTTTCTACTATGGCAGCGCGACGAGAATCCAGTAATCAGCGCAGCGGACAAAATGTGTAGTCTAGAGGCTGCCCAATTGCTGTTCGACGGCATCGGCAATTTTTTTACAACCAGCCATTAAGTCTGCAAATTGTTCGAAGTTAAGTGACTGGTAGCCATCACTCATCGCTTGTTCTGGGTTGGGGTGCACTTCGATGATCAGGCCGTCAGCGCCTGCAGCGATTGCTGCGCGCGACATCGATGGCACCAAATAAGTGTGTCCCGTACCGTGACTCGGGTCGATCACAACCGGCAAGTGAGTACGCTGTTGGACATAGGCCACTGAAGCAAGTGGTAAGGTAAATCGTGTATGGGCTTCAAAAGTCCTGATACCACGTTCGCAGAGCATCACATTGGAATTGCCGCCGTCCAGGATGTACTCAGCGGCCAAGAGCCATTCGTCGATGGTTGCACTGGGGCCTCGTTTTAAAAGTACGGCTCGAGGAGATCTGCCGACTGCCTCAAGTAGCCGGTAGTTCTGCATATTCCGCGCTCCAATTTGCAGGACCTCGGAGTATTTGGAGACGAGATCCACGTCGTCCGGAGAGACGACTTCCGTGACAATCGCCAAGCCTGTCTGGTTGCGTGCCTCAGCCAGCAGTTTGAGACCGTCTTCTTTCATACCCTGAAAGCTGTATGGGCTGGTTCGCGGTTTGAATGCTCCTCCCCGCAGTGCTGTCGCTCCAGCCTTCTTGACGGCATGGGCTGCCGATACGATTTGCTCTTCGTTTTCCACCGAACAAGGTCCACCAATGACTCCAATATTGCCATTGCCAACGGTCAAACTGCCCGCCTTGACCGTACTCGATTCGGACTTTAGCTCGCGACTCGCCAGCTTGTATGGGGCGACGATAGGGATGACCTCATCCACGCCGGTCCCACTTTCTAAGGAGCCAATACCAGCCACCCGTTCTTCGCCTACCGCTGCGATGACGGTTCGCTCTGTACCCCTTATGACGTTGGCTTTGAGGCCCTTGGTTTCGACCTCTTTCACCATGGATTGAATATCTGCTTCGGTGGCCGTGTGTTTCATGACAATGATCATTTTTTTATTCCTGATTGAAACCTCGTAATAGGTAGCATCCTCAAAACATTCGAGGAAGAAAGTTCAAAATTCTTAAAGCTCCTGAGTAATAACGCCCCTCCAAAAAACATAAAAACCCAATAAAAAAACCCCGAAGGCCGGATGGGCATTCGGGGCTTGGGAAAACAATACAATTTTTGCAATATGCTTACGCACGTCCTCCAGCCCCATTGCCACTTGTAAACAAGCCATTTGTAAACAAGACAGTGGAGTGAGTTGCGCTAAACCAGAAAAAACTTCTGTAAGCAGTTTGCATACATCCATTGTTAGCACGATTGTCAGATAGGGCAAGAGGCAAGTGAGGATTCTGGCTTTCTGGGGTTTTCCCTAGAATTGTTCATGGAAGTCTCTTTCATTACGGAGCTGGTGGAAGCAGATCCAGGCATACCAGGCGTCCTTTGCCACGGACGTAAAGTAGGCCATGAGAGAGGATGGGAGCTGCCCAGGCAGGGTATTCCAAAAGTGGCTGTCCAGCAGCATCTCGCAGGATTATTTCACTTCGCAGCTTGTAACGGTCGCTGGTTGCCTTCAGGATCCTGAGTGTGCCGTCTTCGCTTAGGCAGATTAGGTTGTTTTCAACAAAAAGCAGCGAGGCGCGGCCAAATCCGGGTTCGCTCCACATGATTTGGCCAGTCTCCAAGTCGACGCAACGTAGTTCGGCCGAGCTCGTGTGCCGTCCACTACTGCCATAAAGATATCCGTCATGGTGGACAGCCGTGTTCCAATGCAACTCCAGCGTCTTGTCTCGACTGTCAGTTTTGTCTTGCCAGACGACTTTGGCAGCGCCTTGTTGCATTTCCAACAGGACACTCCCACGCCCGTAGGTTTCGGAAATAAAAACTCGATTGCCCACGACGACTGGGCTGCTGGCATTAACGCTCTCCAGTTTTTTTGCACGCCATGGGAAGCTAAAACCGACAGCGCCCGTACCTGGGTTGAGTCCCACCAGACCACCACGAGCGAACACAAAACACCAAGGCTTGCCATTGAGGGTTGCGGATACGGGACTGGCATAGCTGGCGAATTCGTCGGTTGCCTGCCAGCGGATCTCCCCAGTCATTTTATCGAAAGCCACCACCCCCGAGCCATTGCCGAGGATGTTTCCTTGCGCTGCATAGATGTTTGCGGGTCCCTGGGGTGGACTACCGCCAATGTTGGCAATCAGCAGGTCATCCCAGAGGAGCGGCGTGCTACCGACGCCAAAAAAGTTTTTTACTACCCCAAACTTTTCTTGAGTATTGATTTGCCACAACGGTTTGCCATTGGAAAGACGCACGCAATGGAATTCTCCCTCAGCACTGAATGCATAGACTCGATTTCCCTCAACGATTGGTGAACAGCGGGGGCCGTTATTGTAGCCCAGCAGGTCAGTGTATTGGGTGGCATGTTCGTAGCGCCAAAGTTCCTGGCCCGTTTCGCTGTTGCGGCAGGTGAGGCGCGCTAAATCACCATGCCGGTCATAATGCAGTAGCCGACCCCGGCTGACGGCAGGAGCGCCATAGCTGGTTCCCAGGATGCATTGCCAGACAATCTGCGGCCGTTTCGTCCAATCGAGATGGAGACCCGTTTCAGAAGACTTGCTGGTTCGCCCTGGTCCCAGAAAGTCGGGCCAGTCGACTCCGGGTCGACCTGAGCCGAGATCTTCGGGCAAGGTCGTAATTTCAGTTGTCAGCAGCAAGATGAGGAGTATTCTTGCCATGCCCATCAAGGGTCCCATGCCCATTAAGGATCTTGAGGTGGCATTTGCTTGCGATCGTCTGTCAATGCCTCATCCAGTCCTGGCACAGCGGTTGCCCCGGTCGGCACATGTAAACTCGAATCTTCGAAGTCATCGCCAACCGGCTCAAACGTACCCCCCAAGTGCTGGGCTAAAAAGGCTTCGATCACGGCATTGAATGACAAACGGTTTGGTTCGCCGCTGAAGCCGTGTCCTTCGTCTGGGTAGAGGACATAGGTGACAGGAATATTTTTGGCAGTCATTGCGGTCACGATTTGATCGGCCTCGAGTTGTGTGACGCGAGGGTCGTTGGCACCTTGTCCAATGAGTAGAGGTTTGACGATCTGATCGACCTTGGTAAGCGGCGAACGCTTGAGCAGTTCGGCCTTGCCCTCTTCCGTATCGATATCTCCGACACGGACTTTCATGATGGGCATGAGGGGTATCCAGTAGTCGGGTACATTTTCCAGGAGCGTTACCAGACTCGAAGGGCCCACGATATCGACGCCACAAGCGAACACATCGGGGGTGTAGGTCATCCCTACGAGGGTAGCATACCCCCCATAACTGCCGCCCATGATGGCTACCTTGTCACGTTGGGCGATGCCTTGTTCGACGGCCCAATCAACGGCGTCAATCAGATCATTGTGCATGTTGCCGGACCATTCACCGTTGGCTGCATTGATGAAATTTTTGCCAAACCCGGTGGAACCTCGGTAATTAACATTGAGCACTGCATAGCCACGATTAGCCAGCCATTGGTGTGTGCTGTCAAAGCCCCATCCATCGCGGGCCCAGGGTCCACCATGAACCTCGAGTACCAAGGGAAGGGGTTTATCGGGTCGGCCGTCTCCATCCGGGTCACTCTCAGCGGGAAGAGACAAATACGAAACCAGATTGAGTCCATCGCGACTTTTGATAATTGGCGAATGCATTTTGACCAGAGTGTACTGGTCCAGATCATCCCGATCGTTGAATAGGAAACGCGTTGTTTTATTTTTGCGGTCGTAGAGATAGTACTTGAGAGGACCGTTGTCGAGTAAAAAAGCGACTGTCCACAGAGTGTCATCCGTTGTGCGGCTGGTAACGATCAGTTCGCCGTCTTCGACAGTGGCCAGAAAATCGAGATCCGCGCGAATCGATTCGTCGAGAATTTTCCATTCACGACGGGCATACGTAAAGCCCACGGCCTGGATGTTTTTTTCGGTGGGATGGGACAGAACTTCGCCAACGTCAGCACGAGGATCTTCGGCAATTAAAGTTGTCTTGCCGCTATTTAAGTCGACAGAGAACAGTCCTCCCGTATCGCGGTTTCGACTGTCCTGCAAGTAGAGCACCTGTCCGGTCTTGTCAAAACCTGCTGGGCCCGTAGTCATTGCGTCTTCAGGACCCGTTTGGATGAATTCTTCCCACTCGGCGTCAGCACCCGTTTCACCGGCGATCTTGGGTTGAAGCAGTTGCTGTCCCCCTGCTGTCTCTTATACACATCTGACGCTGCCGACGATACTCCTTGT
>CAWWCC010000155.1:0-7280 GCA_963935315.1 uncultured Planctomycetaceae bacterium
AGCGACCTACGTTTTAGCGACCTACGTTTTAGCGACCTACGTTTTAGCGACGCAGACGGGACTCGAACCCGCAACCACCGGCTCGACAGGCCGGGACTCTAACCAATTGAGCTACTGCGCCTCTGGCGACTTACAATCCTGCCATTGATAACTTCCCGATAGGGAAATCTTCTGTTAGCAAATAACCGGATTAAAATTAGTCTTTTTTTACCGAAAAAAGTGACGATCCCATCGACTCATTCAAAGGGGCCTCACAGAGCCTATGTAGCGACTTTATCGGCAAGTCAGAAGGGAAAATATACCCAGTTACCAGAAATGCGGCAAGTGGCTTATCGTTTGGCCTTAAATGCCCTGGATTTCTAATTGGCAGGGATGGATTGGGGTTTGCCCAAGCTGGATGGCGGTTTACCTGTAGCTTATTATTTTCCTGGTAGATTCCAAATACCCGTATCGCTTACTGCTCCCTGCCGATTTGCATCTGCGACTCGGCCAGCCAGACATGTGAAGGCCTGGTCGTTGGGAAAGTCTGCCACCAGCAGCTGGGTAAGTTTGCCAGCAGAGGTCAAATCTTGCTGTTCCAACGCTTCCAGGGCTTCAGCATAACGTTGGCAGCAATCCGACCAGTCAGGAGGGGGGCTCTTGATTTCATGCAGATCAAGTGGTTGTTCGATGTTGACGACTCGTACTCGTGCCAAGCAGCGGGTGGCGGGCTTGGGTTCCATTGCCGATAGTGTTGTCTCCGTTAAGAGGCATTCGGCTCCAAAATACTTGATGGCACCTTGGACACGGCTGGCAATATTTACGGTGCCTCCCAAGGGACCATACTTGAATTTTAGACGTGAGCCCGTATTTCCAACCTGGGCTATACCTGAATTCAATCCAATGCCCAAACCGACCTGTGTCTGGAGTTGATCTTCCCAACGTTGATTAATTTCAGGAAGGGTGAGGATCATTTTCTGTGCTGCTTGGCATGCCAGATTGGCGTGGTTAGGTTGGGCGATGGGGGCTCTCCACATGGCCATCAATTCATCGCCGATGTAATCGACCAGAACGCCATCGCAATCCAGTACACATTGAGAAAGGGTCTCCATCGTGTCCTGGATCCAAGTCATGGTAAGCGCAGGATCTAGTTTTTCGCTGATCTGACTAAATCCTCGAATGTCGGCGAAGAGCAAAGTAATTTGTGCGCCGCGACCCTTCAAGCAGTTGAGGATCTTTTTCCAGTTGAGAGGCCAGTTGGGGCGTGAAAAATTGCTCAAACTGCACACGTGCTGCCATGGCTGCTTGTTCTTCTTTGATACGTGCCATTCCCGCTGCAATGCCGCTGGCCAAAACTTCTACCAGCTTGGCTTCAAAAGGGCTGATGTCCGGGCAGTCCGAACTCTTGCCGACCAGACGACGGTCTCCATACAGGGCTCCCACCACTTCTACCAGCACTGTCCAGAATGGGAGCAGACACGAGGGCGCTGATGTTTTGTAAACTCTGGGCCGTATTATGTGTATTGGCAGGCACGTGTCGGAAAGTGCGCTTTTCTTTACGGACTTCGGAGAGCAGGGTTTGGCTGGGCACCCAATTTTCTTCGGTGAGTCCTTCTTCTGCAGCATGCAATGCGGCCGTTCTCTAGCGACCTTCACTATCACACTCCAGCATGGCAGCCGCATCAAGCCCCACGATTTTTACCAGCGCTTTGGCAGCCAGTTCGGGGAAGTCACGAGAATTGGCTGCACTTTGAAAGACGCCCAATACGGTTTCCAGCCAGCGAAGTAGTAAGCGTTCGTCCATGGTGTCGATGTTGAGTCGACCGAGTCTACTTTCGAATGCCTGCTTGCCTGATGCCATCGGGCAAGGGCTCCAAATCAGCATGCTCGGTTGGAGTCGGCGATACCTCCCCTGAAAAGGGTAGAATTATTGCTACCTAGGAAACTTGCCTCACTTCTGGGTCTGGCGTGAATCCTTGTGTGGAATTAACCTTAAGAACTCTTAGTACAATGCAAATTCCAAGAATAGCACTTATGAGCAGTTTTCCTCTTAGCGGATCCTGCTTGGTAGTACCAGTAATGTATCCGAGAACAACTTAGAGCTACTCGATGGCGAAAGAATATCAACGTGTGGTGGTGATTGGGGGCGGCATCGTGGGGGCGATGTGCGCATGGTACCTGGTTCAATCAGGTCGGAAGGTCACCATCGTTGAACGGGGGAAGTTTGGAGCCGGTTGTTCGCATGGCAATTGCGGCTATGTGTCTCCCAGCCATGTACTACCCCTACCCAAACCCGGCGCTATCAAGAACGCGATGGGGATGATGCGCAGGCCAAACTCGCCTTTGTCGGTCAAGTTTCCGCCCCCTTGGTCCCTGGTCAAATGGCTGTGGCATTTCGGACGACGATGCAACGAGAGCGACATGATGGAAGCTGCCGCCGCCCGCCACGCTTTACTGCAGTCGTCCATGAGACTTTATGAAGATCTCGTGGAGGCGGAATTGATCCGTTGTGAATGGAAGCGTGAAGGGCTGATGTTTGTCTTCCTCAACGAAAAACATTTTGATGAGTACGCCCACGTAGACAAGTTGTTGCGTGAAAATTTCGATGTTCCGGCAACTCCCTACGATGGGAACCAACTGACTGCACTCGAACCGGCTCTCAAGCCCGGATTAGGAGGGGCCTGGCATTATGAAGGGGATCGGCATCTACGTCCTGATCGACTGATGTCCCAGATGTACTCGCTCCTGGAGTCGCAAGACGTAGAGATCGTGGAAGACTTCACGGTCGATGAAGTGCATCGGCAGGGAGAGCAGGCCACGGCAGTTGTCAGCAAGAATCAACTGGCAGAATCGATTGAAGCAGACGCCTTTGTGATGGCCACGGGAGCATGGACTCCGTTTCTCAACGAGCAGCTCGGTTGCAGGATCCCCATTCAACCCGGGAAAGGTTACTCCATGACGATGCCATGTCCGGCGAAGATGCCAAAGATTCCCATGCTCTTCGAAGAGCATCGTGTCGGTGTGACTCCCATGGAAACAACCTACAAACTCGGTTCGATGATGGAGTTTGTGGGCTATGACGACTCGATTTCACCAGACCGCATGCAGGTGCTACGTGATGCTGCCGAGATTTATTTGCATGACCCCTATTGCGAGCCGATTCACGAGCAATGGTGTGGCTGGCGTCCCATGACGTGGGACGGCAAACCGATCATTGACCGCAGTCCCGCCTTAAAAAATGTCTGGATCGCAGCGGGACACAATATGCTGGGAATCAGTATGTCGACGGGGACCGGTAAACTGATCGAGCAGCTCATGAGTGGCGAAGAACCTCACATCGATCCACAGCCATATGCGATCTCACGGTTTGGCTCATGACGAACTGGACACACTGAGGCTTGTATCCCTTCACTTTTGAGGAGTCGTTGGGCAAGGATTGCGCCCATGAAATTTTCAGCGTGTATACAGTGATCGAATCTTCGAGGTTCATGCAGTACACTACTGTGTTGAGTGGCCACAACGTGTAGGCTCACCGACCATTCTTGGAGCTTAGAAGAAAAATTGGTCAGGTGGAGCGCCTGGTAAGCTTTCCTGCGATTCCAACATATTTACCTAGGAACTTAAAAACATGCCAGGATTCTGGCTTTGTGTCTTCGACATAGTCATAAAAAAAAGAGTTGTCTTGTATGTCGTCCATTATAAGAACTGCACGGCTACTTAATGAGCCTATGACGGACGACACAGCAAATTCTCTTCCTGAGTAGCTTTTGTCAGAGTCGTAGTGGAAAATATCAATCTCATTCGTGTTACTTAATATCTGCGGGATATTGTTTTTATCGCCTTCAATATACAACTCCCAGCCATCTCTTAATTTTTCCTCTACCACGATCCCAATATATTTTTCTGGATTCGGTATCCGAAAATATGGGAAATCACTGCTGAAGAGCTTTCCTCTTCCGTTCGCTTTTATCGCTGATAGAAAGGCACTTGAGGAAAATCCAGCAGCAACTCCAGTTTCTACTATGGTGTCAGGCTCGATGTAGCGGGTAATGAAGTGAAGGAATGGGTATGCTCCACCACCTCCAAGTTCATACTCAATGCTATCCAATATCCCAGATGCGCGCTTTTCAAGTAACTCGGAAACCAACTCTGCTTCACGCCATAGCTTAGCATCAAGACTCATAGCAAATTCTTTTAAATCGATGCAATTGTCTTCAAGCCATTTTAAGTTTTCGTTAATGCTATGACGGCCTTTTTGGGTTGCGAACCTATGTCGAACTTTATTTAGCATGACAAAAAACCTGGAAGGCCTCATGGCTTGCCTTCCAATATTTATAACGTTGTTTTTTTGCATTTATGTTGCCTCGCGATAGTAGTAGCTTGAAAGGCCAGCAAGATTTATCCCACATCCAATTCTTTGGCACCCATTCGACGGGCATAAATAGTCGTGACTCCAGCTTTTTTTCCCCGAAAGGGGCAGAGCGATACAGCCAGGCCTGGTGACTGAAATACGCAGAAATCCTGAGTTGTTCAATAGGAAATAAAAGGACAGGAAGATAAAAGGGCAATGACGAACAAAACACTTTTAGGAGAGAATCTGCGAAAGTGTTGGTATTGCTGGGCTTAAAGAAAGTGCCCGGCAAAAAAGGATCGTTTGCCTGGGCGAGAGCTGAAAAATTTTTTTTCGGCCTGCCCGTTAAGTGGCCCCCTTAAGCGGCACTCGCCAATTTAGACCAACCGCAAAGACAGCAGCTACAGCGTCCAGCCATTTTCATACTCGTGATGAACCATCCCACTGGCGGCGTCGTTGATCAAAAACCGCATCTTCTCGCCATCCCACTCCAGCGGTTCGGCCACCCGGGCGGCAATGGTTCCCAGCAGAACCATCTCGGTCAGTCCTGATGCGTAATCGAAGTTCGAGCCACACGTAACGCCCGTCCCCCTGGCGGCATCCACCCAATCGGTCCAGTGATCGGGTCCGCGCGCCAAGACCTGCTTGGGCGTTGGATTTTGCTCTGCCAGCGATTTTGGAAACAGTACCGGCTGCTGGCCAAATTCGGCCAGCATACTCCCTTTCGAACCGATCAAAATCGCCCCGTTGGCCGGAAGTTTATAATCAACAGGAAATATTTCAGGACGAGGAGCCCTGAGACCACCGGTATAAAATATGATCCGGACCGGGGGCATTTCCTCCCGAGCCGGGTAACGATAGGTAATCACCGCTGCGGTCGGAAAGGTTTCCTTGCGGACTGCTTCCGGATGAACCGTGGTCGTGGCTTCCACACTGGTAGGATGCCCCAACTTCAGCGACCAGTAGACCGGGTCAAGAATGTGACATCCCATATCGCCCAGGGCTCCGGCGCCAAAGTCAACCCAGCCCCGCCATTTCTGACGGGTGTACGCTTCCTGGTAAGGCCGACGGGCTGCGGGCCCCAACCAAAGATTCCAGTCGAGTTCGGCAGGGACCTCTGCGGCAGTGGTAGGTCGGCCAACACCCTGGGGCCAGTATGTACCTGCCCGATCGGTCCAGGCATGCACCTCCTGAACCGGGCCCAGCGTATCGTCCCACACATACTCGCACGTTTTGCGAATCCAATCTCCCGCATGGCCGTTGTTGCCCATTTGAGTTGCTACCCCTGCCTCGCGAGCGGCAGCCTTCAGGGCCCGCGCTTCGGAGATGGTGCGTGTCAATGGCTTTTCGGTGTAGGTCGCCAAACCTCTTCGCAACGCATCCATGGTAATCTTGGCATGCCAATGATCGGGCGTCACCACCACCACGCCATCAAGGCCTGGTTCGCCATCCAGCAGATCGCGGTAGTCGCGATAAATTTTTGCATCGGGATAATACTTCTTGTGGTACTCCTTGGCTGGGCCCTGCCACTCGGATGGATCCCACGGATCAGCCAGGGCAACGATGTTCTGCTTGCGTTCGGCAAAATGTGCCAGGTTGTGCCGACACATATTTCCACCCGCTCCAATACCGGCCAGGTTTAGCCGTTCACTCGGCGGGGTTTGGCCCGCTCCTCCAAGTACGTGTCGCGGTACGATCGTGAAGGCGGTCACAGCCGTCCCCAGCTTCAGAGCATCTCTGCGGGAAAACGCCTTTTGGGACTCCGCGGTTGGAAGCGGCTTGTTCATAATATTTTCCTGGTGGTCAACAAGAAGAGCTGGCTGGTAGCAACTACGCGAAACCACTGTTATTATGCTGCTGTGCGGATTTTACCGCAAACTCCATTTTCTATCACACTATTGGGATTTGGCAGGATGCGATACCTACCACGCGTTGTTTATGGAATGCTCGCCGTCGTGATGGCAGCCCAGGCGATTGCCGAGGAAAACCAACTTACAGAGGCCGAAAAATCCGCTGGCTGGAAACTCCTGTTCGACGGCAAGGACCCCAGCGGCTGGATCACCAGCAACGGCTCCCCCATCGGGCCGGCGGCCAAAGAGGGCAGCCTCAATCCGCGCAATTGCCGCACCTACATGATTGCGACCAAAGAGAAGTATGAAAATTTCATCCTCTCGCTTGATTTCAAATTGACGGAGAAATGCAACAGTGGAATTTTCTTTCGCGTCTTTTCCATGACACCACTGCCGGATGTTGGTGACGTTGGCTGGAACGGGATGGAAATCGCCGTCCAGGAAGGCACCGGCACAGGCTACCACGACATGGGGGCCATCTACGACCTGGTGAGGCCGGCTAAAAACGCGCTGAAACCAGTCGGCCAATGGAATCACCTTGAGCTGACATGCGACAAAAACCTGGTCATGGTGGTCATCAACGGGTCGCTTGTCACCTGGATGGACCTCAATCAATGGAACCAGGCCAACAAACGGCCTAACGGAACCGATACCAAGTTCGACTGGGTTTTCAAAGACTTTCCCCGCCGTGGTCACATCGGCCTTCAGGATCACGGCCACGACGCGTGGTACAAGAACATTAAAATCCGCGAATTGCCTGCAGGAGTGCGCCGCGGCCAGGGGTAAGCAGGCAGGCCAATCCTTTCGGCAACCAGCGGTGCTTGTTTTGTAGCCAACCGTACTGCAACACAAATAAAATCTTCGACACAACAGGATAAGGAACGCTTGGATGCTCAAGGCAGGATTCATTGGTGCTGGTTTCGTTGCCGACTTTCACCGCAAGGCATTACAGGCGGTCCGCGGTGTCGAACTTTGCCGGGATCCTGCGTCGCAGCAATGCAGAACAGCTTGCGGCCAGTGCCCGTAGTGACGGTTTGGGTGAAGCGGTCCTCTACGACTCGATTGCAGACCTGTGCCAGGCAGTCGACGTGGTGTGTGTC
>CAWWCC010000156.1:0-7257 GCA_963935315.1 uncultured Planctomycetaceae bacterium
AGGAGTCCGTCTCGTGGGCTCGGAGATGTGTATAAGAGACAGATATTAGAGATACTTATCAAATTCGGATTCTCTTAGAACCCAAGGTAATCGTAAAAACAATCCAAAGAATTACAGAACATGATTTGGATTTTTTAGAAGAGGAAACAGACAGACTTATTGCAATGGGAGAAAAATCGTCTGTTTACGAACGCCGTGAGGCAGACCGTCAGTTTCACCAGAAAATTTGCGAAGCATCGGGAAATCGAGTTTTTATTGAAACGCTTGAACCTCTCATTCGCAAAGTGCTTCTTGTTACAACAGTCGGCTTCCGCTACGGCCGATCCTCTCGATCTTTTGAAGAACATAAAGTCATTCTAAAAGCCTTGCGTGAGCGAAATGAAAAAGAGGCCGTTAAAAGCATTAAGTCTCATTTGCAAAATGCCAAGAAATTCAATTCCGACACCTGGGAACACAAATAGCAATATTATTTATTGGCACGCCTACGGCGAATTACCGAATCAATAATGACAGCGGCCAATAAGACGATCCCCGTCACGGCAAAGGTCCAGTACGTGTTGATCCCCAGGAATACAATGGACGATTTGATGACGCGTAGTATTCCCATTCCCAGGACAACACCAATCAACGAGCCTTGTCCACCTCGCAAAGCACATCCCCCCAGGACTGCGCCTGTAATGCCATACATTTCATAGGCCAATCCAGCACTGGACGGCGGAATGCTGCCGACATCTCCAGCCTCCAGGATTGCAGCTAAAGCTGCCAGAATACTGCAGAGTGCGTACGCGCATGTTCGCAACAGGTTGACCCGCACACCGCTGAATCGTGCTGCTTCGATGTTGGAGCCAATGGCAAACAAATACCGCCCCGACACGGTAAAATGCATGAACAATCCGAGCGGAACAAGCACACCGACCAGCACAAACACGGGCACGGGAATACCCCACCAGATACCCGCACCAAGCTCACGCAATATGGGTAGCTCCGCAGGATTAAACGACATGGTCCTGTCCTGCGTGATGACTCGTGCCAGGCCACGAAAGGTAAGCAGGCTACATAACGTTACCAGGAACGGTTGTAGATCAAGTTTGCAGATCAATAACCCATGGAAGACACCAATGGATGCGGCGATCAGCATGATCAGCAGCATCACAAGTGGAAAAGGTAGTGCCAGATCGCTTTGCGAAAAAACGACCGTCAAGACTCCCAGAAAACAAACGAGCGATCCCACAGAAAGATCAATACCCCCTGAGATAATCACCACCGCCTGCCCTAAAGCAAATAAACTCCAAATCGCCGTGTCGCGCAGTACACTACGAATGCTGAATGCCGAAAAAAAGTTAGGATCGTACCAACCAGTCACCATGACTACGGTAGTGAGCACTCCAAACATAACTCCAACCTGAAGCGTAACTTCACTTAGACGCGAGACATGCTGGATTTTGTCCGGAGTCGAAGACTCTGTCATGATGGATCCTCATTTTGAGACTGCGTTGCACCAAGCGCAAGGGCCAAAACTGTTTTCTCATGAATCTCTGCACGATCCAGTTCGCCGGCAATCATTCCGTCTCGCATCACAATCACTCGATCGGAGATGCCGACGATTTCCTCCATTTCGCTACTAATCATCATGACTGCCACCCCTTCGGCTGCGAGCGTAGTGATCAAACGATAAATCTCACTCTTCGCGCCAATGTCGATACCACGTGTTGGTTCATCAAGCACAAGTACTTTAGGCTTGGTGGCCAACCACTTTGCCAACACCACTTTTTGTTGGTTGCCACCGCTCAGGGTTTGGACATCCTGCTCCGAGTCGGCAGTGCGAATATCCAGATCGCGAATCATACTTGCAGCAAGACCCGCCTCAGCCTTACGCTTGCGCCACCCTGATGTTGCCAGCTTTCCCAACACCGTCAGGCAAATGTTAAACAACAAAGACTTCGACAAGAGTAGTCCGTGTCGCTGCCGATCTTCTGGCACCAACGCCAATCCAGCTTTTATTGCGGATACTGGATTGTTGACATGAACCTCTTGTCCATCAACGAGCACCTTTCCTTTCCAGCGCCGTTCTATTCCCAAAAGGCCATGGGCCAGCTGCGTTCGTCCCGCTCCAACAAGTCCCGCAAATCCAACTATTTCGCCTGGCTGAATCTTAAAATTGATGACCTGGGAGGTTCTGCTCTGTTGGTAATCACGTACTTCCAATGCGGCGGTCGCAGTCGAGTTGGAATGTCCCGAGGCATGGTAGAATTGCTCAACATTGCGTCCAACCATCAGCGAAATCATTTTCTTCTCTGAAATATCTTCTTTGTTCAAAGTGCCCACATGCTGTCCATCACGCAGTACAACCACACGATTCGCAAGCCTAACAATTTCATGCAGATGATGTGAGACATACAAGATGGCGACTCCCTCATCCCGGAGCCGAGTGATCAGAGCCATGAGTCGCCCTGCTTCGTTCATCGACAGGCTACTGGTAGGCTCATCAAGTATAAGAATACGGGCATTCGTGGATAGCGCCTTGGCAATCTCAACAAGCTGGCGTTGGGCAATACTAAGTGACGAAACCAAGACTCGAGGAGAAATCCGCAAATTGACCTGGTCCATCACAGCCACCGCAAGTTCGTCCATTTTTCGCCGGTTGGTCACAGGCAACCATTTTGGCCCACGATGAGGCTGTCGACCTAGAAAAATGTTTTCGGCGACGCTCAAATTCTCAGCCAGATTCAATTCCTGGTGAATGAGGCTGATACCGAGTTGCATTGCTTGTCGGACACCCGTTTGACACCAAGGTTGGCTGTCCACCAGAATCGATCCCTGGTCGGCGGGGATGATTCCCGCCAGGATACGCATCAACGTGCTCTTGCCTGCTCCATTTTCTCCAACGAGACCAACGACTTCGCCCGCATCGAGGTTGAGAGAAACATCGTCGAGAGCTTGGACGGCAGAGAAACGTTTCGAGATTGAATTTATTTGCAGAAGAGGACTTGATTCAGCCATGAAAACGCTCAGCGAAAACTCTCAGCCAACTTTCGTATAGCGGGTTAGTTGGCAAAGTCCTTGTACTTGTCCAAAAGTTTTAGTTTCTCAGCAATTTCCTGTTCAACTGTGTCTAAATTTTCTTGTGTGATAACGTAGGTATCGACGAAGATTGTGCGATCTTCAGGGATGTCGACAGGCTCTTTACGTTGTAGCTTTGCTAACATTTTAATGGACTGATAACCAAATTCGAAGGGTTGCTGGGCAACGCTACCCACTTCTTTGCCAAGGCGAACGGCCCGCATGGTTTCGACAGATTCATCGGAACCGACAACTTTAACAACCAGGTCCGGATTTCCTTCAAGCGCATTGACCGCTTGAGGAGCATTGTAACCCCACAGCCCAAAAATACCTTTCAGGTCAGGGTATTTAGAAAGAACATCCGTCACAACACGTTTTGCCTCCGCTGGCTGTCCACCATCGGTAAACGTTCCTATGACAGAAAGATTACTATCCGCAATTGATTCGAGTACTCCCTGCTGGCGCTCTTGTGCGTTCGCTACGTCCAATTGCCCAACAAACAGAGCAACATCACCACCTTCGGGAAGAGCCTGTTTCATCAGTTCGCCCATCTTGCGTCCCAAATCGACGTTGTCTGTGCCTATGTAACAAGCACGATTGCATTCTTTGGCGTCTGAGTCCTGACAAATGATTGGAAAGAGCTCCGCCGCCTGATCCAGAACCAATGTCAGGCTTTCGGGATTCAAGGGGGTGATCGCCAGACCATCAATGCCGCGGCTCATCAAGGATTCGACAATCTGCTTCTGCTGCTGTGCCGTTGCTTCGTTGGGAGCGTGAAACTCTACCGTTACATTTTCTTCGGAAGCTGCTTTGAGACAACCTGCATAGGCAATATCCCAAAAACGGTCTGTAGGCACATTGACGACGAAGGCAAAGACTGGCCTTGTGGTATGCCCAGTCTCCGAACGACGGCAACTCGTCATCAAGCAGAGCAACACCAACAAGAAACTCAGGACCGCTGATGTGGGAAGTTTTACCATCACCAATTCAGGGAATTTTCGGAGTGAAAACATGTTTTGATTGACACACGAGGATTACGAAATATTTCTTAAAGCTCTAGTTTCTTCCTACAAACGTACACCCTCTCGAAATGAACAGGCGATTTTTGTTGAAGGAGGGGCTCATAGGCTGCCGTAGCAGTATCGGATGGAATATCTGAGTTACCCTAGCAAGGCAATAAGCGGATGACAAGTCTTTGCTTGCTAATAATCCGAGGGTCGGTTGGGTCTAAGCACCACTACTTTGAACATCTGATCTATAAAAATGAGTAGTAAGTGGCGTGCGGCCACCCACGACTTGAAAGCTGTCACTTGAGTCCTTGTTTAACAACGTAATCGTTCAACTCTCTTGTGGTAGATTGTTCTTTGGTAATGATCTAGGAATACTAAAGCGCCCTCATTCCTGCCGTAGTAGATGTCACCAGACTTCTGGATATCGCGTGCTGAGCACCTCAAAAACATCAGCAAAGATGCTCAAGGCGGTAGTGCCAGCACCCATCACACCGATGCGGCTGGCGCATCGAGTTCGAAATCTTCGAAGTCTTCCTGGAAGAATTGCTCGTCCTCATAGAGATCGACAATAGCGATGTCTCGGACAGAGATTTCTCGTACAGCACCATCCAGGGATGGTCGAACTGACTCGACAGAGAAGTAGGGTTCGATAATTTCGCTCTCGCTGGCAAGATATTCCTGCCTCACTTCTGTATCAATACGAAATGGAAGACTCGTAAGCTGAACTTGATTCGCAAACGGAGTCGTATCTGCTGCTGCCGAAGAACTAGCAGCCAACAACAGTCCAGGTACATAGCTATTGTTGGTTCCCATATCGACTAGAGGTCTATTGACACCGAAATAATTAACAACATTATCGTTGGAGGCCGACTCTAGACGAGCGGCCGATCCAGCCAACCCAGCGCCTCGAGAGCCAAACGCAATCGTGTTGTTGTCCCCCCAGACCTGTAGGCCTGTCGTGGAGGGACCACCGTCTGTGTCGATGTGAACATCCAGGGTGTTGGTGTGGATATTACTGGAATTATTAGAGGTCGTTCCGAGTCTCACAGCGAATGTCTTGTAATCATGGGTATGGACTGTGCTCAGCACATTGTTGCGGAAAAAAGTACTCGCCGACGGATTGTCCACTTGCAGGCCCGTTTCGCCGCCTAAAATTTCTGTGAAATAAAATTCAGAGTTCTCAATGGTCTGGAGCGAAGGGTCGATTCTGACAGCAATCGACCCCGGGTCGTCATTGATGATCGGCATGTGTTCCACGCGAATAACGCTATTCGTAAGTGCCTTCGTTTGGGGCTGAATAAGTACGCCAGTAGCTCCATTCACCGCTCCAATCTGACCGGTAAGTTCAAAATCAGCATTCTCAACATCGCCAAACGCCATCGCAGTCCCCGACCCCGTGTAATTGAAGGTGACGTTGAATATACGGTAGGTTTCTCCGTCTAAAGCACCGACGTCGAGCGTGGTGCTGAGATTATAAAGCCCCTGATTCGTGTTACCGCAGGCGGGCAAACCCCCGTTTATCTCACTATTGCGAATGCCTTGGCCAAAAACCAGGACGTCGAGATCGTTTGCGGCTGCATGGTCGAAGGCTTCCTGCAAACCTGAGGTGGTCGTACCTGCGGTGTTCACTAAAGAACCATCAGGCTTATACACGGTCGCAACCGTACCAATGGGACCGTTGGGAACGTTGACTGTCACCCGGCCGGCCGTGCTAAACAGATCCCAAGGAATCGCGGAGTCGGGCCTGGCAGACAGAAAGGTATTAGAGTCCGCAAACCCAGAGCCGATGATATTCAGGTCGTTCTCGCCAAGACCCTGAAAGTGGAAATAATTGTCGTTGATTGTGCGAGTGGAAGTGTCCATGGTGACTTCGTTGGTTGCAGCCGTAATGGATGCCTCAAAGATGTAACGATTATCTGCAATTGCTGGTGGGGTCAGGCCCAAGCACCCATCGAGCGGGTGGAAGTTGCGGGCATCGAATCGTACCCCATCAAGTGCATTGGGGGCATTGAGCGCTCCGCCGTCCCAGTACCAGTCTAAAATGATCGCACTATCGAACCGGAGGCCAAAGTCGGTGACCCCGGCACCAAAATTCATGGTCACATCTTGTAGACGGAAGGACGCGCCTTGCCGCTCCACCACATCAAGTCCCGCGTCAAGAGTATACGTACCGGGGAGAACAAATACTCCCCAGCCTTCGTCGGCAGCAAAATCAAATGCCTCCTGCAACCCTTGAGTTTGTGTGCCAGAAATATCCAGCAGAGAACCATTTGGTAGCGTAACACCCGATGTCTGGACAATCACTGCGCTAGGGTCATACGGGGGTACTGCCATTTCGTTGCCCGAAAGGATTTCATTCCCGAATTGCCGTTGCCAGATAAGCAGATCCGCACCGTCAACATCCCCATCGTTATCCGCGTCTCCCGTGCTTTGCGTGGCACCAACGGTTGTTCCAAAGTTCGCCTGCCAGATGGGAAGATCTGCTCCCTGATCCACAACAAAATCACCATTGAAGTCGGCATCAATCTCTGGATCAACTTCTAAGATATCGATGTCCCAGGCAGAAAAGGTACTGATCCCATTGCCTTGGGGCCCGCTGCCATCCACGACAATCGTTAGGGTGTCGCCAGGATCCATGGCGACAATGGATGGAGGTAGTATGGAGGTGGATTGGTTGATGCTGTCAGCCGCGACTAACAGGAAAGGAGCAGCGTTGCCATTTTTGAAGATACTCAGTTGCATCTGTCGAGCCGACTGACCGAGCAGTTGCGTAAGCTCGCCCGAAAGCTGGACGGCACCCATGTCCACATCCGCGGGTGCGGTCCAAATTACTTTTTGGGGTCCATGGCCGGCAATTGTCCCAGTAGGTAAGGAAAGTGCTCCACCAATCGCATAAGAAGGAAATCCCCCCGCCTGCACCCAACCTGCGCCAATACCATAAGTGTTGATGGGGTTGGTGCCGTCGGATGCAATCAAACTCGTCGTGGTATCGTCACTGGCCAGATAAGTCCAATCGCCGTTCGGATTATTTTGTGGCAACCCGCCAGAAAAGTCTGCGGCAAAATCATCGGCAGCACTGTGCGCATATACGGTGAGCATCTGTCTGGTTTCTAACAGTTCTAGAAAAAGTTTTCGTTGTCGATTTTTCATGTTTCACATGTTAATCACTAGAGCCGAGAGAAGAGCC
>CAWWCC010000157.1:0-7244 GCA_963935315.1 uncultured Planctomycetaceae bacterium
ATAGGAGTCCGTCTCGTGGGCTCGGAGATGTGTATAAGAGACAGGTGCTTACCTCTACGCTGCCTACTTCTTGACCGGGGAGCATATGCCATGGAAACGTTCTTCAGGCACGCTTGACCGCATTAAGCCCATTGAAAACTTCTTTCTAGTGGACACCTGCAATGACGGAGTTCAGGGGGGTTGGGGAGCATGGCAGGTTGCTTATCGTGTATCCTACGCCGACTTCAACGACGAAAATATTTTCGGCGGTCGCGGTCTTAGCCACACCTTCGGTCTCAATTGGTACTGGAACGCTTACTCGCGTATGCAGTTTAACGCGATTTACGGCGAAATTGATGATGCTGCTATAAGTGATGGCGATAACACGAGACTGTCTGATGGGACGACGCCTCCTGCGTCTATCCTGTCTGGTAACTATGCCGTTCTTGGTATGCGATTTATGGTTGACTTTTAAAGGTCAGAGTTTGGGGGAAAGCTAAGAGACTCCTTCTTACACCTGATAACTTTAAAACTAAGAGGAATTAAACAGATGAGATATCCTATAACATTACGTTCAATTCGGAACATAGCAACGGCTGGATGTTTGAGCTTGCTGATCTGCATGCAATCTTTTGCAGAAACACAGTTGCAACAGCCGGTGTCTTTAGAAAATGAAAAAGCACGAAGTAGCCAAAGTAATGTGGAGCCGAATGAAGAGATAACGCTTACTGGTTGCACGGACTCTTGCTGCAATGACGGTTGCTGTGGAGGGAATTGCTGCTGCGAATCTGTTTGCTGCCCAAAATGCGTGACTGAAGAAGTCAAAAAGCACTGCTGGATCGTAAAACCTGAGTTGGTATGTATTCCCGGCTTCCGATTTGAATGCAATTGGAACCGTAAAAAACGTTCAGGCGGCGGCAACTGCTGTGACACGTGTACTGGAGACGATTGTTGTTGCTCGAAGAAATGCTGCTGTGATTGCGCACCACCTGCATGTGGGCGTGTCAGGTGTATTAACGTTCTCGAGAAGCATGAGTACACATGCACGGAATGCGGTTGCGAATGGGAAGCCAAGTGTGTGCGAACGAGCAAGGGTTGCTGCTCTGGTAAAGGAGCCTGCAAGTGCCCATCTTGTGGTTGTAAGAATGGATGTTGCGCTCAAAATGAATCGCCAGCCTATGATGTAGAACTTACCTCGGCCGAAGAAGTCTCCCAAGAAGTAGTGGAGCAGTCGAAGGAATCAATCGCGAGTCGTTGGACTAAATGGCTAAAGCGCTAACAGCCAAGAATTTTTAACTCTCTGCGATTTAACATTAAACAGAACCAAAGCCGCCACCAGCAACTTGTTATCTCTCACAGGATATCGATTGCGGGAGCGGCTTTTTTCTGCACTAGAGAGATCGTTTGTAGTGACCATCGGTGCCGCCAATACCAGGCCATCGAGAATCGTTAGTGCCAGGTAAAATGCTCCACAGATAAAGGATTGCACACTGGCAATCATTAAGGCGGATCCCAGACCAGTGGACAGGCTCATGGCAAGCAATACTACCGTGAGGATTAAAGGTACCACGAGATGCGTACCCAAGCTGGGATGAATATGGGAGATCTGTAAATAGTAATTCCAGAGAGCATTCGCGACACAAACGACAATCATGGCTACCACAGCAGGTAGAAAGTCGGGTGGGTCGACCGAACATATCCGGCACGCAATCCGCAGAGACCAGGCGGCAACGACGATACCAATCAGTATCAGAACTGCCCAGAACAACGGCGCATCCAAATTGTAGAGTTGGGACACCACGAAAATCCTTCGTTGTGAAAAACGGCTTCGTGTGTTTGGTGTCCCATTCAACTTTACTTCGAAATGTGATGAATATTTGCAACGTTTGAGGTATTTCTCTTCTGTATTTCAGCAACGTATGGCGGTTCGGAATGATTTCCGCTCAGGACTTTATTTCAACATGGCAGCATACGGATGACGTGAACCGACGAATCCGCTAAAATCCGGACCTAACGTCCTGCGCCGATCTTTCTCTCTGAGGATGAGTTATGAGTAATGGCTCAAATCAGTCTGGTCAGAAGAAACGTTCTTATCTGGCGACTGTTCCCCCCCAGGAAATCCTGCCGATTATTGATGGTGACTTCCAGTCGAGTGTACGCGGCATCTACGTGATTGGTGATGTTACGGGGGTTCCTTTGGTGAAGATTGCGGCCAACCATGGTGTGGAAGCAATTGAGAGGATGGAGAAGAAAGGCGCCTTTGAACCTAGCCAGATAGAGAATGGGCTACTCGATTTAGTGATTGTTGGTGCAGGCCCTGCTGGTTTATCGGCTGCTGTCGAAGCAGAACGCCTCAAACTCAAGTATGTTGTTCTAGAGCGTTCGCACGCAGCAAATACGGTGCGAGGATTCCCGCCAGGAAAAAAAGTATATTCTGAACCCCGGCATCTTGCGAATAAGAGTGCACTACCCGTAGAAGGGGACCGCGAAAAATCTGAATTTCTCAAGATGGTCGATGAGGCTATCCAGGAAAAAAATATAAAGATTAAAGAGGGAACGGAGGTCCATCAGATTCGCAAGCGAGGTGACCACGATTTTGAAGTTGAAGTGGTGGGCGGCAAACCATTTCCAACACGCAATGTCATAATTGCCATCGGTCGGCAGGGTGAATCTCGTAAACTGGATGTTCCTGGTGAGGACAAAGCTGAGAAAGTCGTCTATCGCCTCCACACACCTGAAGACTATCACAACAACGACGTGTTGATTGTTGGCGGTGGCAATTCGGCCATTGAAGCTGCGTTGATGTTGATGGAAAAAAACCGAGTTACGCTCTCTTATCGGCGCGACGAATTCTTTCGTCTTAAGGCTGAAAATCGCCAGCTTGTTGAACGTGCGATAGCCGAAGAAAAACTGACCGTATTCTATGAATCGACGGTTCGCGAAATCCAAGATAAGGCAGTGGATTTGCTAGTCCGAGATGAGCCGCGTACGATCAAGAACGACTACGTTCTGGTACTCATTGGTACTTTGCCACCTGTCGATTTCTTGCTGGATACCGGTATGGAGCTTGATGGGGTATGGACCGTAAGGCGAGGTTTCTACTGCCTGCTGGGCATCTTGCTGGGCTACTTTGTTTATTTTCAGTCCAAGCACTTCACTCTTAAACCGTCGGAAAAAGATTCTGACCTCATTCCGATTTCCGGATTTGCCTGGATATTTGAAGCGTTGCCTGCGCGTTTTTCTAATCTGTATTCTTTCTATTACTTGCTCTATTTTGTTGGCATTGCCGTATTCGGTATCTATTGGGGACTACGGTATAAAAATCGCCTCGTCTGGCGGCGAAATCTATCCAATATCTTTTTCAATTGGACTTTGTGGTGGGGCCTGCCAACGCTATTGGTAGTGGTCCTGGGAAAGAATCCTTGGACTCCCCTCTTGACGCGATCACTCAATGCCTGGCCACTCAACATGACGGCCTTCGATCTTGATCCTATAGCAGGGCAGGGGGAACCCTCCTGGTGGACGGCGGTCGCTATTTTTGGAGTTATCTGGGCAGTGATACTCACCTTTGTAGTATTGCCTGTATTTACGCTTTTTTTTGGCAAGTTTTATTGTTCCCATATCTGCTCCTGCGGGGCACTCGCTGAGACAGTGGGAAGTTCGTTCCGTCACCGTGGGCCCAAAGGCGATACGGCACGATGGATAGAACGATTTGGTTATGTGGTGATCCCACTCGCTGTAATTGTCACCGGGCTGCATCTCTACGGCATCGAATTGCCTTTTGGGTATTACAATTCTTTGGTGGGGACATTCTTTGCAGGGGCACTGGCCATTGGGGTTTATCCATTTCTGGGCCAACGCGTCTGGTGTCGGTTTTGGTGTCCACTTGCCTTCTGGATGAATTTTTGGGGCCGTTGGTCACGGTTTAAGATTACAGCAGAGCCCGGCAAGTGCATTGATTGCAATATTTGCAACCAGTACTGTCAAATGGGTATTGATATCAAGTCACGAGCCCTACAGGGCAAACCGGTTACGCTCAAAGACACGCCTTGTGTAGGCTGTACAGAATGCATCGTTCGTTGTCCGATGGAAATATTGCACTTAGGTGATTTGCCTGAAAATAAACCTTATGCGGGAGGGACCGATGCGGGTCCTGATGGAACCGTATTCGTGTCAATTCATGACTCGCTGGATATCCCCCGTGTGAATGATCTAACCCTTGATGAACGAAGTGTGGAGCCTTAAATGCTATGAGCATGTCCAGGAAAGAATATTCGGGCGCATTTATATGGTTGGCATTAGCTAGTTTTTTGATGCCTGTCGCGGTATCTCTATGGGCTTTCAAGTCAGTACCTCGCCCTTTCACCTATCCAGAAATCCAACTCGATGCAGCGGGTGTTGATCAAGGACTATGGGATTTTCTTCTAAGAAATTATGTTGCAGACGGGTTGATAGACTACGACGGTTTGAAGCGAGACCATTATTTTAAAGTCTACATCGATCAGCTTGCAACAGCTCAGCCGGATAAGTTGCCTGATGAAAATCATCGGCTGGCTTTCGATTGTAATGCCTACAATGCATTTGTGATTAACGGTGTGATAATCCACAAGATCCACGGGAGCGTGCTTGATTTCAAGAGCAATGCAGGGAAGGGCTTTTTTGATCTTACCGAACATATCTTAGCTGGAGAGACGATCAGCCTTGATCACTTTGAACATCAGATGATACGACCAACTTACCAGGAGCCGCGCATCCATGTTGCCTTGGTGTGTGCTGCCAAAAGCTGTCCAGCAATACGTGGGGAAGCGTATCAAGGAAAGCGTATTCGTGAGCAATTGGAGGATCAAGCCAAATTATTTGCACATAATCAGGCTTACGTGAAGTATCAGCCAGAGGAGAAAAAAGTTTATCTAAGTCCGATTCTTAAGTGGTATGCCGAAGATTTTGGGGGCGCCCCAGGTGTGATTAAATTTCTTTTGCAGCACGTCCAATCAGGTGAGGAGAGAGAGGGATTAAGTCTAGCTCAAAAAGGAGAAGTTGAGCTGGCCTACAATCCTTACGATTGGTCTCTGAACACGCAAGGCAAAGGAACGGACGTCGGCAAGAACACGAGTTTTGGTTCAGGATCTATCCCGAATGAATAATAACCCCAAGGAACAAAGACCCTTGAGGAGAAAGCACTGGGGCAGGTCACTGTACGTAATAATTGCAAGAAGGATAAATTGCCCCTAAGCTATTGTATTCAAATGACTTAGGTGCAACCCAGTCCGTTCGCTTTGAACTTACAAAAAAAGAGCTGGCTTTCTGGAACGTCGATTTGCAGCAGGCGGTTGAACCGGGCGAATTGAGTATCTGGGTGGCCCCCCATTCCCGTGCTGGCATACCAGTAAAGATAAAGCTTACGACAACCGAAAGTTCTTGATGAAGCGATTAGTTTATTTCTTCGGTGCCAGCTCTGACCCTTTGCATGTCTATTCATGTCTTTCTACCAACAGCGATTGCCATCGGCCAGGTGTGCGAATTCCCGTTGAACCACCCAGCAATTGAACGCTTTGTAGATTCCAGCACAACGTGCACACCGTTCTGCACATCTCGCCAGGCTATGGCAAACAAAGCAGTTCCATAACAGAGCGACACCAGGCAAGTGCCGACAAGCTACGTAGCAACAGACGCGTCATCTCGTTATTATCCAAACGGGATGATTTCTGTAACTGATACATCCCATTTAAAATGGTAATTCTATTGATTAGAACGAAATCGGACAGGATTTACCGAATGGGATAGGGACACCAGATCGCTGTCCCAAAACGGGTGAAATATCTCGATTGAACCTGCTTTTGACCCTGCTGGCTGTGCTAGAATAGTTAAACTCCAAGTGCCGACTTAGCCGAGAGAACCTGAAGAGTCCAGATTGTGTCAGCTAAGACAGAAGTTCCCAAATAAGCATGAACGAGTTCCCACCCAATAGCTGCCTGTGTATCTGCCCGGCCTAGTGCTTTATCAACTTGAAGCAGTTGGTAGTCAAAGTACTTGAGCCGGACCTTCTTGCATTGTGTGCTGCATTCTGCAGACACGAATCTTTCTTCAGGCTTATTTTTTGAATTGCCTCAGGGCATATAAGGAGCATGAATTGTGGCTTCCGATTTTCGATTAAAAGACCAATTGCCAGAGCTTACCGCGCGCATCGTAAAAACGTACGATGACCTGGGGACTATCAATCATCTTGATCACTGCCCTCTGCCAAGTTACGAAGAGATTATCATGGCAGTTGAAGATCTGACAGAGATTCTCTTTCCCGGCTACCGACGTCGTGAAGGACTGCACCAGGGCAATATTGCTTTTTATGTAGGCGATCTGGTAGATCGGTTGCATGATCGATTAACCATGCAGATTGGCCGCGCCCTTCGTCACGAAGCAGGCTCTACAAGCGACTGCGACGATGACCATGACTTCGAAGCGCTCGGTCAGGCCAAAACGTTGCAGTTTTTAGAAACTTTGCCCTCACTGCGAGGGGTGCTTGCTACCGATGTTCAAGCTGCCTTTGATGGGGATCCTGCCTGCACGAATCTAGACGAAGTCATTTTCTGCTATCCGGGACTTGAAGCAATCACTGTCTACCGCATAGCACACTTATTGTATGAGCTGGAGATACCCTTTATACCACGTATGATGTGCGAGTATGCCCACCAACGAACGGGTATCGACATCCATCCTGGCGCAACAATCGGTTCTCACTTTTTTATTGACCACGGTACGGGTGTCGTTATTGGCGAAACTTGCAAAATTGGCGAGCATGTGAAAATCTATCAAGGTGTTACGCTGGGAGCCCTCAGTTTTCCCACCGATAACGATGGACAGTTGGTGCGAGGACAAAAACGGCACCCCACGATCGAGGACCGTGTCGTACTGTATGCGAACGCTACCGTATTAGGTGGCCGGACGGTACTAGGGCATGATGCGGTGATTGGTTCCAATGTCTGGCTGACGTACAGTGTTGAACCACACACGACCGTAGTTCTCGAAAAACCCAAGCTGAAGATGCATAGCGATGAGCCTGATGATTTAAGACCTGAAACGCAGTATCAGATATAAAAACCGAGGAGGAAAGAGAAGGAATATTATGGGTAGGTGATGGAGGTGGCAATCGGAAGACGCTACGATGGAGCATCTTACAGGGGGCAACATCCTAACGAGAATGCATGATGCTGCTAGGGCCTATCTCTGTCTCTTATACACATCTCCGAGCCCACGAGACGGACTCCTAT
>CAWWCC010000158.1:0-7209 GCA_963935315.1 uncultured Planctomycetaceae bacterium
ACAAGGAGTATCGTCGGCAGCGTCAGATGTGTATAAGAGACAGATGTGGATGAATTGTCCCGGGCAACCCATACTCCCGGAATTAAAATTTTCATCGGCTCAAGCACCGGAAACCTTCTGGTTGACGACCAGGAGGCTTTGGAACGTATTTTTGCCGAAACGACTTTGCCGATTACTGCTCACTGCGAAGACGAAGCAACCGTGCGCGCCAACGCCAGGCGATATGCGGAGAGTACCGATGTAGCAGATCATTCGCGGATTCGAGACCATGAAGCTGCTTTGATTGCGACCAGGCGGGCGCTCGATCTGGCTCGACGCCATCAACATCGCTTCCATGTATTGCACGTTTCGACAGGGGCCGAAATCGAACTGCTCACGGATCATCAGGGGCTGATTACTGCAGAGGCATGTCCCCATCATTTACTATTCAATGTGGATGACTATTCACGCCTCGGAACTCTCATGCAGGCCAATCCTTCCGTAAAAACAAAACAAGACAACCTGGAACTCTGGCAAGCGGTCCTTGAAAATCACATCCAGGTTTTAGCAACCGACCATGCGCCCCACACCCTGGAAGAAAAACAGCAACCATTCCCTAAAGCGCCCTCGGGGATGCCTTCAATTGAAAATCACCTGGCCTTAATGCTCAACGAAGTCCATCGCGGGCGCATGACACTGCAGCGTCTCGTAGAGGCCATGTGTGACGCTCCGGCACGAGTATGGGATATCGTCAACAAAGGCCGTATTGTCGAAGGCTACGACGCCGATCTGGTTCTTGTTGATCTTACAAAAAAGCAGACCGTTCTCAATGAAACGCAAGTTTCCAAATGCGGCTGGAGCGCCTGGCATGGCCAGGAGCTGGTAGGATGGCCCGTGCGAACCTGGGTGAATGGGCACGAAGTCTATCGAGACGGCATATTTAAAACGAACATCCTGGGTCAAGCAGCTCAGTTTGACCATGCACGCGGCGGATACTGGGCGACTTAGCCCGGATATTTCACCCGCTCCTGCTACGGTACTCTAAGTCCTTATCTGGCTACGTTATGCTTCAACTTCGGGCACTGCGGCGTAGCCGTGGTCGCCTCGACGTGTCAAAAACACGCCTCCGGTTGCAAGCCTCACATGCCTTGCCAGATAAGTACTTAGAACACCTCGCACGAAACGCATGAAATATCCGGGCTAGCTGGCAATATCAGCCTCAGATTCTGAATTCGTATCTTTTACCTCAGTATCTTTTGCGGGCTTACGCTGTTCATAGAAGGCTGGATCTTTTTGGAACTGGCTTTGTTTGTCCGCTGAAGCAAACCGATAGCGCATTCCGTGGTACCATGTTTCGAATTCCGGCGAACCGGCCACCGCTTGATTTTCTTCGACATATGTAACAACACAATTACCGCCATCCACCATATCGACATCGGCATAAGCAGTCGGCTCCGCTTTGAAGGTCTGACTCTGACTCTCTCCAGCAAGTAAATAAAGACGACCTTTGTAATTGATTGGATGGTAGACACTACCGTGAACTCGTGCACCTGTCGTGACCATCGTTACGGGACAATCGCCTCCCAAAGCAGGCAGATACCGAGAAGGATTCTCTTGAAACGCCGTATGCGTGGCGGCATCCAGGAAGAGGTATTGCTTGCCATCCAAGTTTACCTGGAATTCTGTACTTCCGTTTTTCCACAAACCACTCTGATGAATCGTGACGGGGCAATACCCCTGCATGGCCAGTGTTGCAGTCGTTGAATCCTCCGGGGAATCCTCCTGACCAGGCAATGGCGTCGCTGCTGCTTCTTGGGTGGTCGATTTCTCAACAGGCAATGCGCGTGGTTGTTGAATGGGGGCCTTGATGGGGCTGGGATTTACACCGTAACGATTCATGTCTGCCAAAAACAACGCTTGTTGTTGAGCACCCGCAAATAAATACTGCAATCCGTCAACAATCACTAGCGTTTCAGGCATGCCGGGTAGTTTGAGACCAGATTCGACTTCACTTACAATGCATTGACCTTCACAAGCCAGATCGACATGGTCATAGCGTTGTGGAGAAGATTGGAACAACTTTTGATGCGCTTTACTGGAAAAGAAAAACATCCGCTGTTTGTGGACCAGCCCATAGTCAATCTTTCCTGGTATCCGTTTGCCTGTTTCATGATACGTCACCACACAGTCGCCCCTCAGTGCTGGAACATACCGTTGCGGAGAGGCGACGAATATGGCCCATTGCCGATCGCTAGAGAACCAATAAATTTGACCATCAAATACCAATTGATGGTTTTTTTGTCCCTCCAACCATTGTCGTCCATCACGTAGTGTCACGGCACAAAAACCATTCAGTGCAACCGGTAATTTATATTCGCGTTTCTCAAGTGGCCGGAAAGGACTCGCCGGTTGTTGTATGGGCGCAGCCAACATTGTGACAGCCGTGTTCTTGGGGCCATCCGCTTGCGGTTTCGACTCGCGCGTTCCGCTTTGGGCAAAGGCTACAACTGCGTCAAGCAAACTAGTCGCACAGAACGTGCTCAATAGAAATACACGCCAGAATTGCCACATACTTTTTTTCAGCACAAGCCAAAGATTAAAAGAACCCAATGCCATGAATACAGGCTGGGATTGGCAAGAAGTGTACCGACTACCCCCGCGAGCGCCGACGCCGATTCGTGCTAGCAGACTTACTTTCCAGACCGCATAACGCCCCTGATCAAAAATGCTGAAAATCCAGGCATGTGGCCGACAGAACAGTCCCATGGCTATGCGAACCATGGACCGTGTTGGGGAATGGGGGTCACCGCCGACCACATACCCTGAAAGGGCCGTTTCCCGTATGAAAGCTCAATCCTAGGCGCACACGAATAAGCTGTCTGTGAACTGGCCCACAAAAGAGACAAACCTGCATATTTCATCGACGCCTGTTCAGCCACCACTCGAATCCCAGGGCTACCAGACAGGGTGCAAATTCTATCCAGACCACGACAAAATGAAAGAAATAGATCCCATCGTAGGTCTTATTCAGCACAATTTGCCAACCCAAAGGGTTGATTACGACCGGAGGCTCCACAAAGTGAGCCGAAAACCAGAATCTCAGATAGTAAAGCATGGTCATGGCCCCAATCACATACCAAGTACGATAACGGCTAGCGGGCAGCAGGGGGAGAATCCAACACCAATACCATGGATTCTGTGTAGGGCAGGTCAGCCAGAACCAGGCCAGGGTGAGCATGGCCGCTCGGCACCATCCTCGGGGATCTCCCTGCCCGGCTGCCTGCCAGGCCAGCCAGCATGCCAGCAACGTAAACAGACTTCCCATCACAATCCGGACAAGTTGGAAGGAGGCGGCTCTCAAATTCTGTGTTGCATACAACTCCTGATGTGTTAGCTGAGTCTGGGTGTCGTTGATCCTTGTCAAAACCCAACTGGCCCAAGTCATCCAATTCTTAGAAATGGCCAGCGACCAGGTTTCAGGCATTACAACAAACCATGGGTTTTTGTGTGAAGCGACATCGTTTTGCGGGCGACAATTTTCGAGCACCACCATAAATATTAAATCATTCATTTCCCAATTTTTCAAAAACGCACGTAGACCCGCAGAAGGGTCTAAAACTTTTTGAACTTTGATTGGCTGGGCCAAGAGTGGCTGTACGGTTGGCTGGCCAGGAACAGCCACTTGCGCCAATTCATTGGGAATGATCTTTTCAGATGTTTCGTATTTTAGACCAACGAGTGGATACAATAGCGCGCATGAAAGGACCCCCACAGACAGCATGCCAACGACGAACGCTCCTCGCCCACCTCGTCTCCACCAAAGTACCGCAAAAAGTGGTACGAGCACGACGGGATAGAGTTTTGCGCCAATGGCAAGTGCCAACATGCTTCCGGTACAGGCAACTTGATACCGTGGCAGTCTGGTTGCCCCGCGCAGCGTTTTTATCAGCATCCAAATGGCACCTGTCGTCAAAAAAATGGCGATTGAATCGAGATGCCCTCCATTGGCAAATTCTTTCATCAGCAGAGGGCACCACCCATAGGCTAAACTCCAACCTTGATGCCTGCCAATCTGTTGCATCAATCCCATGACCACCAATAAGGTTGCCAGATCGAATAAGACCAATAGTCCCTTCATGAGCAGCATGCGTTTGGTCAACGGAAAAGCCTCCGGAGTACTGCAAGCTGAAACCGCAAAAACTACCTGACTAACCAGTGGGTAAGGTGAAGGATAGGTGCCGTAATGAATTTTTTGCAAGCTATCGGACAGCGAATCATTGCTCCGACTCAAAGCCACCAAACGCCCTAGCACCTCGTCCTCTACTCCACCTTGTTGCGAAGCAGCATTGAGAACATCCTGGGGCGAATACCGATAGGGACTAATCCCTTCAGCAAAGACGGCACCGTCCCAGATATAACGATAGATGTCGATCTCATGCATCGGTATCGATGGCAATAGCAATACTCGAAACAAACAAGCACTAGCAAAGATACCTCTCAGCAATTTTCGACTGGCAGGCAATCGCACCACGATAGTCAGAGCAATCCAGTAGCCAAGGAATGCCAATAAAAACAAACTCAGCATTATAAGAGTGGGACGATCTTCTGAATCAATTTTATAGGCAAACGACTTCGAAAGAATTGCCAAAGCCCCATAGCAGACCGCACTGGCAACCATCAGCAACCACAATATATCGACACGCAATCGATTCATACGTTGCGTTTGTGGTGACGCTTCGGAAGAGAACGTTGTCATTATTTACTTCGCCACAATCCGTACCTGGCTATCGCATACAAAATCTTAGTACCGGCCAGGATCGTCCCTCGGATAGTACCACTGATTTTGCTCACACCAATCCGGCAGCGATAGGGCACAGGCAACTCCAGCACACGTAGGCTTGACTTCACAGCTTTGATCTGCATTTCGATCGTCCAACCAAAATTAGTATCTGACATATCCAATTTACAAAGCTGTGGATAATCAATCGCTCGAAAAGGTCCCAAATCCGTGTATCGCGCGCCAAATAAAAGACGCATCAGACCACAAGCCAGCCGGTTGCCATAGAGACTTTGTGGCGGCATCGCACCGGGTTCCCGATCCCCTAAAATGCGGGAGCCTAGCACAAAATCGGCTTGCCCTTTGAGAATCGGCTCAACCAGCTCCGGCAGTTGCTCAGGGTGGTCACTATAATCCGCATCGATAAACACCACGACATGCGGTGTCATCTCGCCGGCAGCAGTACGAAGCTTGAGTTCTGCCAATCCGGCCAGGCAAGCCGCTCCGTACCCATAACGAGGTTCGTCAACGACAATGGCCCCACCTTCTCGTGCAACTTCTGCCGTAGCGTCTGTGGAATTATTATTTGCTACAATCACCATTCCGACTTCAGGCAGGGCGGCCAACACCAAGGGCAATGGTTTGGCCTCGTTGTGGGCCGGTATAATTACAACAACATCGCTAAATTTCATTCCAGCAGGTTAACCCGCCGGAGCAAACTCAACAACCGAAAATGAAAGGGCTGGCCTGCATGGATGGGTTCTGCCAAATTTGATACTGCGGCGTTTTTATAGAGGTCGCGCCCCAACTTTCGGGCACGGCCTCTCAGGCATGTTCTTATCTGCTATCATCAACCCCTATGCACAAAAACAGACAGACACGTTATGCACTTGTCACGGGGGGCGGTAGTGGCCTGGGAAGAGCCTTTAGCTTGCATCTGGCCAGCCAAGGTTGGTACGTTGCAGTGACCGACCTCAAACTTTCGGCCGCTAAGGAAACCCTTAATTTGCTAACCCGTCAAGGTGGTCAGGGACATGCCGAAAAACTCGACGTTACTGACAGCCTGGCATGGCAAGATTTAAGAGATAAACTCCAAACGCAATGGCCACAACTGCATCTCCTGATTAATAACGCAGGTATCTGTTCTGCCGGAAAAGTCGGTGTGGCACCATTCGAAGACTCCCTCAAAGTCCTCGATACGAATCTGCGCGGTGTACTCTGTGGATGCCATACAATGGTGCCTTGGCTCAAGGAGACTGCCCCCGGTGGTCACGTCCTGAACATCGCTTCTCTGTTTGGCATTATCTCTGCTCCCACCATGACGGCCTATTGTGCTTCCAAAGCGGCCGTGGTGGCCTTCTCAGAATCGTTGCATGGAGAACTGGCACCCCATCAAATAGGAGTGACCGTGGCGGTACCCGGTTTTTTTCCGACCAACCTCATTCAACACGGACATTTTGATGAGGCACCTTATCGAGAGATAGCTAGCGAATACATGGCTCGAACCAATCTAACTGCCGAAGAGGTTGTCCACCAAACCCTCAAAGCGATTGAGAAGAAGCAATTATATGTTGCCCTAGGCAAGAAGACACGTTGGTACTGGCGCTTCAAACGATTCTTTCCGACGAGTGTCACCAGGCTGGCCGCCTATCGATATCGGCGTCAGATGCTCAAGCATTCGACAAACGATTGAACAGCAGCTCGGTTTAGGCCATATTGTGCTTTCGGCTCCTATAGCAAATGTCCTTTCCTGGCAATGATACGATTCATCTTCGATCCTCACTTACCAAGGCATCGTATCACCAACATCCCCACATCTCGAACCTATTATGCTTCATCTTCAGACCCCAACCGATCCACGTTGGCTGGCCCAAGTCGACGCACATCTTGATCAGATTTTAATTGATCACGCCCATTGCGAAAAAAAGGCAGCCGGAACGGCCCTGAATTTAATCTTCCACTACGTTGAGAACCGAGAACTCTGCCAGGAAATGACAGAAATCGTGCAGGAAGAACTGGAACATTTTCATAGCGTGCTCCAACTTTTGGATCAACGCAGCATAAAGTTTCGTCGGATTCGCCCCAGCCAGTACGGTCGCAAATTGGGCGACCTCATCCGCAAACAAGAACCGCAACGTGCTGTCGATCGCTTGCTAGTGGCAGGATTGATCGAAGCGCGAAGTTGCGAGCGATTCCAGGCACTGGCCGAACACGTAAAGGATGGTGAACTAGCTGAGTTTTATCGCAGCTTGTTCGAAAGCGAAGCTCGTCACCACACAACCTATACCCGACTGGCCCATCACTATGCCTCCGAAGAAGATGTCAGCAGCCGCCTGGAAGAACTCTATGCAATCGAAGCTGAAATCATCACAGCCGGAGAACCGCAGCCCCGAATGCATAGTTAGCTACTGTCTCTTATACACATCTCCGAGCCCACGAGACGGACTCCTATC
>CAWWCC010000159.1:0-7130 GCA_963935315.1 uncultured Planctomycetaceae bacterium
TCCGTCTCGTGGGCTCGGAGATGTGTATAAGAGACAGACAAACTCTGTGCAGCAGGGATGGCTGCTGCGGATCTTCAGTTGCGTTTTGGTCATTTTGTTGGCAACGAGTACATCCTGGGAATTCGTCATGGATGACAGTGCCCTGGCCATTGAGCCCGAACGCTTGCCCCATCCTTCATCTAGCCGTGTTCCGAGAGATTATTCGCTAGATCCCCGTCGCGTCGAGGGTCCTGATAAATGCATAGATTGCCACCGATCTGAATCGCTGGCGACGTCGAAATCGCATCATGCCACAAAAACCTTTGACATGCTGCGAAGCGGTGCACTTGGGAATGACTCGCTCGAGATTGCTCAAAAACTGAATATCTCACCTGCTACTTTGGCATCGAAGTCAATTTGTATTGAATGTCATGCCACGCCGCAGGTCGACCCGCAAGGGCATCAGATTGTGCATCCTGGGGTCTCCTGCGAATCATGTCATGGGGCCGGAGGCGGCGATGACGGATGGCTCAATTTGCACGCCGTTTATGGCCCCCAGGGAACGCAACGCGAAACCGAGTTGCAAGAGCACTACCAGTCTCGTGCTGAGCGGTGCTCTCTAGCGGGACAATATCGCTCAGCTGATTCGTTTCAATTAGCGTGTGCCTGTTATCAATGTCATCTTGTAGGGCACGAGACACTGGTCAATAGGGGAGAGCACCCCTCGGGCAGTGATGTATTTGAATACGTCGCCTGGTCGATGGGAGAGGTAAGGCATAATTTTCATATCGATCAAAGCACCAACGCGTTAGTATCAACTTTGTGGGCAGATCCGCTGTGGCGACCATCGCGGCGTCGTGGCAAACCTGAGGAGCATATTCGCATCATGTATGTTTCGGGCCAATTGGCCAAGCTGTTTGTCGGTCTCAGCAACCGGGCTCAAGCCTTAGAGGAAGGAGATTACGCCAGTGCTATGGAAACCTATATCGAGGACGCAAGAGACGAATTGGAGGCAATCGTCGAG
Organism: uncultured Planctomycetaceae bacterium; assembly: GCA_963935315.1. Lineage (GTDB taxonomy): Bacteria > Planctomycetota > Planctomycetia > Pirellulales > Lacipirellulaceae > Bythopirellula. The sequence goes on from CAWWCC010000159.1 coordinate 1,004, forward strand.
GAATACAACGATCAAGAATTCGAAACCGACACTGGCGGAGAGAGTCGTCTCGGTAATGTTGATTCTCTGCAGCGAGCAGTTGATGCTGCCAGTGACGTCTTGGATACGGTGGAAGACATTGATGATCCCTGGAGCGAAAATGACCTTGAAACAATAGCTCGTCTCTTCAATGAAGCAACTCTAGTAGTTGAAACCGCTGCACTCGATTTTCTCCGGATTCATGATGGATCCGATCTGCAAATTGTCGACGACTTCGCTCCTGAAATGGAAGCGTTAGAATCGCAAGAAGAGGGAGTCGTCAGCGGGAAATCTTGGGAGCCTTAGTAGCCTACGCGTGACACAGTACTGTGGCGCTGAAGCCAGCCCTTCGGAGCAAATCCATGCCAACCTCGGAGACACCAATTCGACGCATCAGGCCAGACGATGTTCCCTTTTCGTCAGAGTTTCCCGATGCAGACATGGATTGGATTCTGAAGCACTCCATCTTTGATAATCTCGACCCGAGTTTCCATGGTTCAAAATCGCTGCAGAAAATTCTCCGCATGCATTCTCGGATCGTTCGCTACGAACCGGGAGAAATCATTGTACGCGAGGGGGATTGGGGCAACTCCGCTTTCTTCGTGCTGGCTGGAGAGGTTGCCGTTGAACTCGAGCATCCTGGCGAATTTATCTCCGAGACTTCTTTAGGCCGACATGCGCCTCAGAAAAAAAACCTCTTTCAAGTAATTGCCCAGTTGTGGAGAAATCATCCGGAACCGGAGTATCGCGACTTCACAAAAAAGGGGTGGAGCGACAAGTGGACTGCTGCGCGAGACGATGGTCACCGGATTTATTTTCAAGATGTGCCGCATATTTTGGAAAATTTTAAGACCGTCTCAATGCGAGAAGGAGAGCTATTTGGTGAACTGGCAGCACTTGGCCGAACTGCACGCACCGCGACGGTCTTTGCAGTTCATGGCTCGAAACTATTAGAAATTCGCTGGCAAGGCTTGCGTGACCTGATTAAAAAAGACTCCGGAATTCGTGCTTCGCTTGACGAACGGTTTCGCAGTAATGCCCTCAGGTCGTTCCTGCGGGGCGTACCCTTCCTGCAGCATTTGACATCGGACGAAGGGGCCCTCGACCTGTTGGTGCAAGAAGCACAACTCGAAACCTACGGGGAGTACGATCAGGCCAGTTCGCTAAAGCAATTGGCTGACGAAGATGCCCAACACGATCTGGTCCACGAACCGCTAATCGCCAAAGAAGGTGATTACCCGAATGCAGTGATTTTGGTCCGTAGTGGCGTTGCCCGAGTCAGTCGACAGCACCATAACGGCCACCAAACACTGAGTTATTTGACGCCTGGTAAAACTTTTGGTTTTGAAGAGTTAGAGTCTGGCTGGCTCCAAGGAAGCAGTGTTGCTTACCGCCATTCGCTACGAGCGATCGGCTACTTAACTGCTGTACTCCTGCCCGCCTGGTTGATCGAGAAACTACTATTTCAAGCCAAACCTCCGGCTGCATCTAGCAAACAGACAAAACGTTCTAACCAGATCACCAGTAACCAGGCCCTCGATGAGGGGCTTATCGATCCTGATTTCATGGAATTCCTTGTGCAGGAACGGTTTGTGAACGGGTCTGCGACCATGTTGATCAATATGGACCGCTGCACACGTTGCGACGATTGTGTGCGCGCCTGTGCTTCGACCCACGACAACAATCCCCGCTTCTTACGTCAGGGACCAACCCACGGCAATATTATGGTTGCTCGATCTTGCATGCACTGCCAAGATCCTGTCTGTATGATTGAATGTCCCACGGGGGCCATCAGTCGAGAACTGAACGAGGGAGAAGTTTCAATCAACGACACCACTTGCATTGGCTGTGGTGCCTGTTCAAAAAACTGTCCTTACGAAGCGATACGCATGGTCGAAATTCGCGATAATCGAGGATTGTATATCCGTGCGGTGAAAGATCAAAAACCAATTACCAAAGCGACAAAATGCGATTTATGCGTTGATCAGCATGGGGGCCCGGCCTGCCAGAATGCTTGTCCGCACGATGCTTTAGCAAGAATAGACATGGGGGATGTCGTATCATTAGCAGCATGGCTCGACCAGTAAGAACGCGTATTATCCGGCGCTATCGAAAGCTCTTTTTCCTGCTTGCGCTGGCCGCAATTTTGCTTCTTGCTAAAGCGATAGGATCAACGGCCCTCCTGAGAACGGAGCTTGCCACAGGGTGGCTTCTAGCTACCCTGGTAGTCGGATTGGCTCTGTACAATTTGCGTAAGAAGTTCCCTTTTCTACCCTTGGGTAGTTCCGCAAACTGGTTGCAAATTCATATCTATATGGGGCTATTTTCAGGGATTCTGTTTTTGGTCCATTTGCAGTGGCAATTGCCCAGTGGGATCTTCGAGATTGTGCTTGCCTTGCTCTTCTCCGTAGTCTTCGTAAGCGGACTATTAGGATTGATTATCTCAAGAGTTTTTGCACGTCGGTTGTCCACTTGTCCCGGAGAATATCTCTACCGACGGATTTCACCCATGAGGCATCGAATTCTTGGACAAGTGGAGCGATTGGTGGTCCAGTGCATGGAAACCACGGAGAGTACGGCTGTACCAGAGTTCTACACTCGACGTCTAGAACCATTCTTCCAGAAATCAAGGAATTTCTGGCACCATCTGGTACTCTCGAATCGCCCGGCAAGTCTACTGCTCTCTGAGCTTAAGTCACTTGAACGCTACCTGAATGAAACAGAAAGAGACGTGATGCGTCAAATCGGTAATCTTGTAAAACAAAAAAATGACCTCGATTTCCATTTTGCACATCAGGCGATACTTAGATACTGGCTGTTTATACATGTCCCACTGACTTATGCCTTATTGTGTTTTGCGGCTATTCATGTGGTGTTGGTTTACGCTTTTTCCGGAGCTCTGTAGTGAGTATTCCCCCACCGCATCAATTTAGATCCGACGAGTACGACAGGCCCAACCAGGCCTGGACGTGTGGTGGAGAAGCCCAGGGGTTGCCCTGCCCACTCGGGCCGACACAACTGGGTGTCTGCCAAGCCGAATGCACTCCGCGCAAGGAAGGCGATCGGTACTTTTGCAACCACGCTTCTCAATTGGCTGGCAGTTGCGACGAGGGGCCGCTACCTGATGGCGTGTGTTGTCAGATGCCGCCCCAGTGTGAACCCAGTAAAAAGGCTGGACTTTGGGTTTGCAATCGTGGCATGTGCCAAAGTGGTCCGCTGCCCGATGGCTCGTGTAGTCAAAAATTCGCGTCCTGTCATCCGATTCGCGGAGTAATGGCTTTACGGAGACTCACCGTGATTACCGTATTGGGCCTGGCCATTGGATCCCTACTCTTGATGTCTGGGGTTCCTAATCGCTCAGCCCTCGTTTCACCAGGAGCGCTTGCCTCGCACCATCAGGGGGTCCAGGGATGCCAAGATTGCCACTCCGGCATCGAAGGGCAACTGGTCGACTGGGTTCATACTGCCTTCTCATCTTCCCCTGGCCCAAACCAAACTCAGCTCTGTCTCAAGTGCCATACGGAGCTTGGTGAGAACGCGACGCTTGCTCATAGTCTTGCGCCTGAAGTGCTGACCGAATTGGCCAATAATACCGACCCTACCTCGTCATCGGGGTCGCTCATACTCCAAGCTGCCCAAACCGTTTCACAGGGTAAGCACCAACATCTTGCCTGCATGACTTGCCACCGAGAACATCAAGGTGAAGAATTTGACATGACGCAGATGGCAAATCGTGAATGCCAAGTTTGTCACAGTCAGACCTTTGATAGTTTTCATCAAGGTCACCCCGAGCTGACGGACTTTTTCTACCAGCGTCGAACTCGACTCCATTTTAATCATGCCTCGCATGCAATCGTCCATTATTCTAATTTCAAGCGCACAGTTCCCAACCAATCGATGAATTCAACTGTTGCTCAAGGCGATTTTAATTGTGTGGATTGCCATGTATCCGATTCGACCGGTCAATCAATGCTGACGCTCGGATTCGAATCCAGTTGTGCAAGCTGCCACGAGCATCAAATCGTCGATGACGAAATATTGCCGATCGAAATCTTGCATATTCCTCTCTCTCAGATAGGTGACGGTGAATTGGCAGGCTCACCCAAAAAATCTCCTCCTGTGTCATTCATGCAAATGCTACTACTAGACAAGCCGGAAAACGACGTTGTGACAAGCCAATTGAGCTCTTCACAGAATGCAGAACCTTCGGAACATGCCGTCCAACAACTTCTCGCAATGATGTTGCATCAAGACCATGAAGGAATGGAGCAACGAATGAGAGAATCGTTTGGTGCAGACGCAGCAGCCGTTGACCTGTCACGATTGGCCAAAACATTGACCCAATTAGATCTCCGCCGCATCGATCGACAATATTTACTCGCACTAATTGCAGGAGAGCTCGAAAAAATCGACGACACCTCCAATACCGATAACCACGAACAAGCAGCCTCCATAGACAGCTCTCCCTGGAACCTTGCGCGTAGCCCCGGCTCATTGACGCTCTCCTACCGACCGATAGGACATGGCGATCCGTTTCTAATTGCTTGGCTTGAAGCAGGCGCTCGCTGCACAGATGCATCCAAATTCCTGAGTCTTAGTGACACCGATAGCCCTTTAACGACTGTTTTTCGACGACTGACAGATCCTACGCTTGCTGGACGATGTCTTAAGTGCCATACGGTTGAAAAAGCAGACGATGGTCATTTGCAAATCGAGTGGTCTGCCAAACAAGCCTCAATAGGTGGTCGAAAATTCACGCAGTTCAGCCACTCACCACATCTAATACTAGGCGAAAAATTAAACTGCACAACTTGCCACCCCATCGCTCCAGAATCTGAAGTTGTCTTCTTCAAGCCGGAGTTTTTGCATCAATGCAATACAATCAATATAAACGCCTTGTCTACCGAAACGAGCGGTTTACAACCGGTTGAGAAAGCCACATGTTCCAAGTGCCACCAGTATGAAACGTCTGGAGACAATTGTTTACAGTGCCATCTATATCACATCGATTCTCATTGAATGTGAATCTTCTTTTGTCATGACTTTGCTCTGTCCTCGTTGCTAGCAACCTCTGCATGCAATCTTTTATTGACTTGTCTCAGGAAATATTCTAAGGACATTGTTGCAGTTATTGCTGACCGTTCGTGCTCGCAATCAACTGCAAGCATTGCATGCGCAGAAGAAGTTGGATTATCACAACGAGAGTGCCGATCTTCTGGATGGCCCTATACTCTCCAGAATTGATATGTCTTCCCAAGGTTGTACCGATGGCTAGCCTACTACGATTGATTCCCATCTGCTGGTCGTTTATGGCTTTAGGTTGGTTGATTTCCGAGTGCGCTGGTGACGACCTAGCGCTGGACGAGGATCAATTTGCTACAAACAAGATCATGCACAGCATCCACGCTTCTTCGGCAGGGAACCCGCATGGGGTTGCTTTGAGCAGTGCTTCTGTGGAGGAAATCTCCCCAGGAATAGCTGATCCCGAGTCTGAGCTTTCCGACGCTCAACAGCATGCAATCGATCTGGCTCACGCAGCTTGTTTTGCCGAAGATCCATTTCCTTCGGCCAAAAAGTGTCAAACGTGTCACCCTGACCATTATCGAGAGTGGTCAGCCTCTCCACACGCTTACGCGCAAATTAGCCCCATCTTCAATACGATGTCTAATCGCCTTAACAAGCTTACTAATGGAACGCTGGGTGATTTTTGTATTCGCTGCCACACTCCAGTAGGAATGGCTCTCAAAGAACCAATCAACATGAGCAATCTTGATCGCCATCCGGCAGCTCGTGAGGGGGTCACGTGTGTCACATGCCATCGTATCAATCAGGCCTGGGGAAAAAGCTCTGGGAGACAGGCTCTCGTCGCAGGTGGATTGAACACGCCCGTTTACGGACCACTTGGCAACGATATACTCGCCGAAGTCCTTGCTTTACCTGAAAAATATGGCGCTTTGAAAACCGAATCCAAGGACGACCAACGAGCCCGACCAATTCATGGTGAGTCCGTTCCCTTTTTTCAGATGGGTACTTCCGGATTCTGTGCCTCCTGCCATGACGTATTTGCTCCCAACGGATTTCGCTTAGAAGATGCCTTCAGTGAATACAA
>CAWWCC010000160.1:0-7019 GCA_963935315.1 uncultured Planctomycetaceae bacterium
ATAGGAGTCCGTCTCGTGGGCTCGGAGATGTGTATAAGAGACAGTCTCTCATCAATGCCGTCGATTCAAGCGGAAAATTTACCGACGAAGGGCCCGACTACTGCCAAGGCCGTTGGGTAAAGGATTGCGACAAAGACATTATTCGGGATTTGAAAGAACGAGAGCGACTCTACTTTCGTGAGCAGTATTTGCACGACTATCCCTTCTGCTGGCGAGCCGAAGAAGATCCTCTCATCCAGTACCCGCGTGAAAGTTGGTTTATTCGCACCACAGCGGCCAAAGACCAGATGCTCGCCAACAATCGTGAAATCAACTGGCTCCCTGAACACATCAAGGACGGCCGATTTGGTAAGTTCCTGGCTTCCAATGTCGATTGGGCGTTAAGCCGTGAGCGATACTGGGGCACTCCACTGCCTATCTGGGAATGCCAACAGACCGGCAGGCAAGAAGCAATTGGCTGTTACGAAGAATTACTTCAAAAACCGGGCATTGCTGGGACGGAGGTCTGGGACGAAGCAAAAGGGGCGAACCCCGATTTGCCCGATGATCTGCAAGTGCATAAGCCCTACATCGACGCAGTGACCTACGACTCTCCCTTTGCCAGCGGGGCTCGGATGCAACGAGTTACAGAAGTCATCGACTGCTGGTACGACTCAGGCGCCATGCCCTTTGCCCAATGGGGCTTCCGGGGTCAAGAAGCGGGCCCCGAGCGCGAAAAATTCAGTCGTCAATTCCCGGCCGACTTTATCAGCGAAGCGCTCGATCAAACACGAGGCTGGTTTTACAGCCAACTCGCAATCAGCACCTTGATGTTTGGAGAAGGACAAGATGCCGATAGTGAGGATCGAGAAAAGGAAAATCGACTCTCAGCCCAAGCTCCTCACCCTTTTAAGAACTGCATCGTCCTGGGACTTATGCTCGGCGAAGATGGGCAAAAAATGTCGAAGAGCAAACGCAACTATCGTGCTCCGGATGAGATCTTTGATCTCTACGGAGCAGATGCTTTGCGCTGGTACTTTTTTGCCAATCAGCCCCCCTGGACTTCCATCCGCTATAGCGAACAAGCGATCAAAGATAGTATTCCAGAATTTCTGCTGCGGCTCTGGAATGTTTATAGTTTTTTTACAATCTACGCCAATATCGATGGATTCAATCCCTGCGAAGAATGCGGGCCCCAGGCTGCCAACTGCATGCTGGAAGCAAACACCTTTGAGCAGGCTACCTCCTACCGTCCCCTGGAGGAGCGTGCTGAACTCGATCGTTGGATTCTCAGCGAATTGAATACGACTGTAAGGACAGTCGTGGAGCGCATGGATTTGTACGACAACTATGGAGCGTGCCAGAGCTTAACCGATTTTGTCGATGTGCTTTCGAATTGGTATGTGCGCCGCAGTCGAGACCGTTTCTGGGCAAGCGACAAACGATCGACCGAGAAACTCGATGCCTACTGGACACTTTACGAGTGTCTTATCACAACCACCAAACTGATTGCCCCCTTTACGCCCTTCTTGGCTGAAAGCCTCTGGCAAAACATGGCCACAGCTGTCTTTGGAGATTGCGTGCCCGAAAGTGTGCATCTCTGCAATTATCCCCAACCAGACGAAGCCAAAATTGATAACGAGCTTTCGACCTGTATGAAGTTGGTTCGCCATATTTCTTCTCTGGGTCGACAGGCACGCAACGATGCCCAACTCAAAGTACGCCAGCCACTGGCCAAAATGGAAGTCATTCTGGCTGATCCCACACATCAACCTTGGCTCGAAAAACACGCTCGTGCTTTTGCCGAAGAGTTGAATGTCAAAGAAGTTCAGTACAGCGACGAGCCTGAAAAGTATGTTGAGCACGAGGTGCTACCAAATTTCAAACGACTTGGGCCCAAGTTGGGCAAACTGATGCCCAAACTTAAGAAGACACTCAATCAACAGAGTGGCTCCGAACTCTTAGCGAATCTTCGCGATAACGGAAAAATAAACGTACAAATCGATGATCAGGCGGTAGATCTCTCCCCCGAAGATATCGAGATCCGGATCAAGGCTCGTGAAGGCTGGACGGCAGCGAACGCACATGGAGTGGTTGTCGTCCTGGCAACCGAACTCACACCCGAATTGATCGCCGAAGGACAGGTCAATGATCTGGTACGGGTCATTCAGGATCTTCGTAAGGAAAGAGGGTGCGAATTTACCGACAAGATCGAACTGAGCATTGTTACAACCTGCGAAGATTTGCAAGCAGCGATTCTCTCTTTTCGCGACTATATCATGAACGAAACTCTTGCCGTGGAACTCACGTTGAACCCAATGGAAGGTGTCGAACCCAAAGAAGTCTCCGTGAGTGGGATAGAAACGCAAGTTTACCTACGGGTGGCCCAATGAGTCGTTTAACTCCAAAACCACTTAAAATGGCCGTACTGATATCCGGCAGTGGTCGCACCTTGAAGAACTTTATCGACCTGAAAGGCGAAGACAAACTTCCTATCGACCTACGACTGGTGATCTCCAGCTCAGCCGAAGCGGGCGGTCTCACGCATGCAAAAAACGCGGATATTCCCACTCGTGTTATCCTGCGGAGCGAATTCGCCAGCCATGAAGATTACGGCAAGGCCATCTTTTCCGAGTGCCGGGCTGCGCATGTCGAGTATGTGGTAATGGCTGGTTTTCTTAAGCTCGTCCCCATACCGGATGACTTTGCCGGGCAGGTGCTCAATATACATCCTTCTCTGATTCCATCCTTTTGCGGCCAAGGCATGTACGGTGATCGCGTCCATCGGGAAGTGCTTGAATATGGAGCCAAAGTGACAGGATGCACTGTGCACTTTGTCGACAATCAGTACGACTCGGGACCCGTTATCTGGCAACAGCCCGTGCCTGTGTTCGATGACGATACGGCCAGTTCACTGGCTGCCCGAGTGTTCGAAGCTGAAACAGAAGCGTACCCCCACGTTTTAAGATTGTTGGCGGCTGGTAAGATCAAACTGGATGGGCGACGTGTGCGCATCGCAGTGGGTTGAATTCAAGTCCACATTTATGTAACCGTCTATAGTATTTATGACCGAAAAACAGTATCCCCAACTCGACGTAATTGCCGTGGGCGCGCATCCTGATGATGTCGAGATTGCCTGCGGAGGTACTCTTGCCAGATTGGCGGAACAAGGTTTTCAGGTGGGCATCATCGATCTGACAGACGGTGAGCCCACCCCCGGTTCTCCAGATCCTGAAACAAGGCTTTCTGAAGCTACCGAAGCTGCCGCCAAACTGGGGGCCACGGTACGAATCACATTGGATCTCCCCAATCGAAAACTGTTTGACAACTACGAAGCGCGTGTCAAATTGGCGACCGAGTTTCGCAAGTACCGGCCCCGATTGGTGCTTGGTTTTGGTGAAAAAACCCCCCTGGCATCGCCTGATCATTGGCAAGCCATGCAAATTACCGATGCTGCAATCTTTTATTCACGGCTCACCAAATGGGACAAAGAGTTTGCACACCACGCACCCCATACCATCAGTGCACAACTGTATTTTACGCTGGCTTTTTATTCCAATAACCCTCTTCCCGGAGCAGGTCATCTCGTCGTCGACATTAGTCGTACGCTGGCAACCAAAATGGATGCGATTCAGTGCTACAAAACCCAGTTCCCTCCCGAAAAACAACATCTGTTTGGCCGAGTAGAAGCTATGGCGCGCCAACTGGGACAAACGGCCGGTTATGCTGCGGGAGAAATGCTGGTCAGTCCACGCAATTTGGGAACACAAGACTTGATGAAAACTTTATTTGGTTAATTCCAATACGCGCACTTGAGGCCGGGTTCCCTCTTCAAAAGCGAGAATCTCCAGTCGCCAGATTGGGGAAGATCATTTGATTTGCCGCAGAATCGTTAACAATTGCTGCATATCTTGCGGAATTGGCGACGTAAAAACCATTTTCTCGCCAGTGACCGGGTGCTGCAGCGACAGTCTGTGAGCATGGAGTGCCTGGCGGTCAAGTAGCATAGTATCGTCGGAGAACTGACTGGCAAGATGATTCTTGCGAAGCACACTCCTCAATTCTCCAGCCGTCAGACGCGAGCGACCACCATAAAGTTTGTCGCACAGCACGGCACAACCGATATGGACCAAATGCAATCGTATCTGATGGGTCCGGCCCGTTTTAGGAAATACTCGAATCAACGAAAACGCACCAAAACGTTCTTCCACTTCATAAAATGTTTCGGCTTCACGACTGGACGTGTGGTTGTCGCGTAGCGCCTTTCGTTCACGGTGCTTGGGATGATCGCCTATCGGAAAAGAAATACGATCTCGGTCACGATCCGGTGCTCCCAGCGCAATGGCTAAATACTCTTTATTCACCGTGCGCTGCTGAAATTGTTCAGCCAGGTTTCTATGCGCATCATCCGTTTTTGCTACGACAAGAACACCACTCGTATCGCGGTCCAGGCGATGCACGATACCGGGTCTGGCAGCACCTCCGTACTGGCTGAGCTGCTCGAAATGATACACCAGAGCACTGGCAAGAGTACCTGACCAATGCCCCTTGGCCGGATGCACTACCATCTGGGCTGGTTTGTCGACAACTGCAATCGAATCGTCTTCGTAGAGTAGCGTGATCGGAAGAGGTTCCGGCTCCGGACCACCGGGTGCTGGAGGTGGTAAGCAGAATTCGACAACTTGACCGGCACTCAATTTAAAAGAAGCTTTGCGCACCTTGCCGTCAACAGTGGTCGTTCCGTCGTCTATGCCCCGACGAATTCGAACGCGACTGGCATTTGGAATGTGGGCAGATAAAAAGACATCGAGTCGGCAGGGAGCCTCATCGCTGGCAACTTCGAAACGCTGGGCTTTTGTGTCTTCTGCCCCTGCAGAGGACGAAGAACTCGCATCCTCACCCCCATGAGAGCCAGCTGTCATTCTGCGGCCGACTCTTGCGTCTCGACTGGATTGGCGTCTTCGCCAGTCTCTTCCGCACCGTCAATCTTGAACCCGTCCAGAATCGGATTGTCTTTGGCGCCAGGCCTTGCTCCGTCATTCGCTTGCGGAATCGAAACATTAAATTCGGGCCGATCTCCAGACGCCCCTTGCCCGCCTGTGATATCCGGTTTAGGCAATTCAGCAGTTGCCAGCCATTCGCAAACATCTTTGACACCTTCTGATTGCAAATGTTCCGCACGCTTGCTGGCCATCGGTTGCAAATCACCCTGCACCAAAGAATATTCACGCTGGGCATCTTCGACTTTGTTGAGCATCTCAAAGATGCGTCCCAATCCAAAACGTGAGCGGTTGCGAATCTGCTCATCTTGTGCATTGTTTGCAAAAGTTTCATAAATTCCTCTCGCCCCTCGCAAACGATCCTCAGCAGCACCTCGATCACGCAAATAGATTCTTGCAGCCATTAAGACCTGACGATCGGCCCATGTCAGATGTGCCCATTCCTGCATCGTGGTTCCAGCGAACTCTTCAGATTCGGTCAGCTTTCGTATATTCTCAAGATCTGGATCCGTGGAGTTTCTGGCTTTTGCATAGGCAGCCCAGGCATTTTCTTCGGTAGCCTTCGATTGTGAGTTGATGAAAGAACTCACGGCCAACATTGCAACCAATAAAATGACCACCCCAAGTAACTTGTTCCAGTAGGGTTTGATCGTTTCAATCATACTTGTCATCTTGAGAGCCAGAGTATTGGTTTCCAAGTCATGACGGCGTTCTGTCTTCATCTGGTTTTCTCGCTAACTCTGGGAAATGAAAGAAGGGGGAAATAGCACTCTTCCCCCTATCCCGAAGTGTAGGAAGTGTCAAGGATTTACGTCAAGACCTTCCGTAATTGCGGTCGTGCCGCTACGATCCTTGGTTTCCCCCCAGCTAACGTAAGACCTGTCCATCTAGGTATGTCCGAACGACTTAATCCACCTCAAAACGAAGCGGTTAATACTCTCCAGGGTCCTTTGCTAGTCTTGGCCGGAGCGGGAACGGGCAAGACCCGGGTCGTCACATTTCGTATTGCCAAACTCATTCGCCATGGCACACCTGCAGATCGAATACTAGCAGTCACGTTCACGCGCAAGGCAGCAGGAGAAATGCAACAGCGCGTTTCGAAACTTCTACCCAAAAAAAACAAATCCGGACAAAAACCTCAGATTTCGACCTTCCATGCGCTCTGCGTAAGAATACTGCGACGCCACATCGACCAATTGGGATACCCTTTAAAATTTGCGATCTACGATCGTGGCGACCAGGAAGCTGCTGCCCGGGCTGCCTTACGTGAAATACGATGCCCTAACGAATCCCTCAAACCGGCTGATTTGTTGGCAATCATTGGGAGTTGGAAAACACGATCGTTTGGTCCAGCTCGTGCAGCTTCGGTAGCCGATACAGACAAAGAGCATCTTGCCGCAGCCGCCTACCGGCGTTATCAATCCAATCTGAAAGCCAAAGGGGCCGTTGATTTTGACGACTTGCTTTTATTGACCGGACAACTCTTCGAGAAGCATCCCAACGTCCGCCGCAAAGAGGCACAACTTTTTGATCATGTGCTGATCGATGAATACCAAGACACCAATCTGAGCCAGTACAAGATCGTCAAATGCCTGGCGATGGGACACCGTAATCTTTGTGTTGTAGGCGACGACGACCAATCGATCTACGGATGGCGAGGCGCAGAGGTTCGACACATCCTCAATTTCAATAAAGATTGGCCCGAAGCCAAAGTCGTAAGACTCGAAGACAATTATCGCTCCACGGCAGCAATTCTGGGTTACGCCAACACCCTGATTGCCTTCAATGCTGTCCGCCATGAAAAAATATTACGTCCTGCCAGAGCAGGTGGCCAGACTCCACGAATATTGCAGCTTCCTGATGAATCCAAAGAAGCCGAAAAAATAGTCAACGACATCTCTTATCGCCTCACACAGCCTGGGATTGCAGCACGCGATTTTGCCATACTCTGTCGCACCAACGAACAGCCACGTAATTTTGAAACAGCCTTAAGGCGTGCAAATCTACCTTATGTATTATTGGGTGGGATGAGCTTCTTCG
>CAWWCC010000161.1:0-6938 GCA_963935315.1 uncultured Planctomycetaceae bacterium
GCCTTACCCCCCACATATCCCCCACCAAATTCGCCACCAAATTCGCCACCGAATCCGTCGGCACGGGGAGGTACCATACCGGCACCCCTTGGTCGCAAATTGTTTCGGCCGGGAATTTGCGGAGCTTCCGGTCTACGGTTTATTCCGCCATTGATGGGTTGGCCCAATATATCTAGCTCTGCCGACTCTTCATCACTGCCATCGTCCGGATCCATTCCATCATAAAGTCCCTCATTGGGATCAATTTCGGAAGCCAGGGGCATTGAAGAATGGCTCACACGCTCATCCCACTCTCGCAAGATGAGTGGTGGTAAGGGATGTGTTAAAATCGGATGGTTGACACGTGGATCGATCACATCAGGTACATTGACCGGATAATGCGCTATCTCTTCGGTGATGGTCTTGGCTATAACCATGGGAAGAGACTTCCATTCACTTTGCCCGCGGCTGGTGATTTCGGCACGCTCAACGATATAACCTCCGTAAATGGGGATGTCATTCGCTGGATTGTAACCTCGTGCCATCTGCAGCGCGTCGTCGTATTGCGTGTATTGCTGTTCAATCGGGATCCTGGCAAGTACGGTTACCCAAGAACGGGCTTGAATCTCTTCGTATCCTTGTAAGCGAGCCCCTTTGCCGGGTGAAACTACCTTGGGGCCTTTTTGGATTCTTCGGTTCTCGCCCGGCTTACGCTGGTCGCGTCCTACGTCGTAGCCTGCACCGAATCCTCCCCGTTCGGCTACTTCTCGTTCACCCCGTTCCGAGTCGTTTTCTTGTTCTAACATCAAGCGTTCTTTTTCCTTGATGGCATCTAACAGTTTTCGATTAATTGTCTGTGGATCAGCAGAAGCCCACAGTCCGTAATCTCCACTGACTTCTAAATCTTCAGGAGGATACAACAATGGATCGGTGCGTAATGAGACCGGGTCCAGAACAGGACGATTGTAGGCGTGCTTGGTACGAGGAAAATTGCTTGCTACGATCGGCTTGATAACAGCTTCACCTTGGCCCAATGGTATCGAAATTATCTTCTCTTCATCGGGGTAGTTTTGGTAGGTCGAAGCTTTAACTTTCTGATCAGCTGCCTGAAGTTTCTGCGTTAGGTCTTTGGGAGTTTGCTGATCACTCAATCGATCCACCCCCAAGGCAGACCAAATGATCATGCCCGAACAGACCAGGATTCCCAGCATGCCAATTTTTTCCCCATGACTGAGCAGAAAACGCACTAGAGCATTGCCACTTTTTAGATTTGTATTCATAGGGAGTTCTCCAATAAGTCTATTTCCTGAGGACTATTGAGTGACATTGGCATATTGATCCTGCTCGACTTCTTCGCCAGGGATTCCCAGTTTTGTCTTGTCAGGTACATTGTAAATGTAAACTGCGCCTTGAATTTCAATTTCTACCAATGACTCATCCTCTGCAATCGGCTGCATGCCCTGAGCCGTATTACGTCTTGCACCGCCAAAAGAACTGCTTGATCCAAACCCCTCTCCCGACTGCATGGGATTAATCCGGATTTTTTTAACCTCAACCGGTAATGCAGCGTTGGCACATTCGACCAGCACATGAGGAATCCAGCCTTGATCCATTTTGAGAACCATCCGAACTGGAAGTTGACGAAACTCCGAGTTCAGATTACTTAAATCGCCTTCCAGAGGACTACCCGTCGCCGTATCAAGATAACGAAATGCTAGTATCTGCGAATCGGATGCAGGGCCATCAGCACCGAATTCTCCACCACCGAATTCACCTCCATAACCTCCTCCATAACCACCTCCATCAAATCCTCCACCTCCCCCGAATTCGCCTCCATAACCACCTCCACCAAATTCTTCTCCTCTTCCAAAACCCGCTCCGGCACTGGAACTTCCTTCGCTGAGAGGTTGCAAAATATTGCCTTGTTGCTTACCTCCCTCAATGGCTTTGCGCCCTACCTGAAGTTCCATAATTAAACGCACTGCCGTGTTATCGGGTCGAGTAGCGCCCTTCGCCTTATTGGTATTGGCAATGACATTCAGCAACGTTTCATAGACCCACAAGTCCTCTTGGGTCACCCAAATCTCTAAAGCAGTTGGCTTTTTTTCGAAATGCAACTGCGCTTGCAAAGCGCCTTGATCCAGCCACTGCACCAGGTAATCTTCTTGTTCGGTTGCCAGCACCCCACCTGCACCTCTAGGTGCGTATCCTCCGCCAAATTCTCCACCGCCAAATTCCGCACCGCCAAAGTTTCCACCAAATCCACCACCACGTCCTGCGGATCCGACGGATGTTTCCAGCTTCAAAGCCTGCACTATCTCGATAAGTCCATCAAAACGATTTTCGATGTAATTCCAGTAATTACCACGCATGCCCTGTGATTTTAACGGAGGAAAATTATCTCCAAATTTAAGTTGGTTGATTTCCTCGATAAAGTCTGCTTCCAGATGATCTTTGGGCCAAAAAAGAACCTCTTCACTCTGATAATTATAAAGTTCTTGCCATTTCTTGAGTGTGCTGGCTCCTTCTTTGGAAGTTTCTGACGCATTTCCTTCGATCACGTTTTCGTTGGGATGAAGCTGTTGGTTGTTCAACGTGTTCATGGCCTGAAACATACCTTGAATGGCCCTTTTGCGTGTAGCGAACTGATCATTCAGATCGCCTGTGGCCATATACCAACAGATCAATACTGCAAGCGTGCCTAATGAGCTCAACACCCAAAACCTTTGCTCCCAAATGGTTTTCAGTAGGGTACGTACTTGATCCATGGCTTCTTAACTCCACTAGGCCTCGTTAATTTTTGCTTGCTTTTAAATGATCTGTAAACCGACCAGTCACTGAGTCAACTCACTCAGCCAATATTTGATCCATAAAGTTCGATTGGATTACAGCTACTGTATCGTCGCACCATCCTCGGCTGAAGCTGTTTCGGCTTGCTCTTGTTCTGCTTGAAGTCTTCGTTGCTCAGCAATCTTTCTACGCATACTTCTTGTCTTGGGCTGCCAGCAGAATTGCACTACAAAGTTGTAGCGGCGTAATTTGATCAGGTTGGACTCCGTATCTTGTGTCCCCTGCAACCCAACTCCCCCAAACCCACCGACTTCTCCACCTGCAAATTCTCCACCACCAAGATTACTCATACCGGGTCGGCTGGTGGTCCCATCGAGAACCGCATCCGGATCAATTTCAACGTCTTTGAGTTTAAGCTCTCGCACAATCCAGGGGCGATTGATTCCTAAATCGGCAATGGGGACTTGAATCATTTCTCCCCCTTCTCCATCAGGAAGCTCGACCGTACCTTCTTCGAGTTGTTTGATCAGTGTGTTGTTGACAAATCTGTCTGTGTCATTTTTGGGGTCAAGATTGTGGTAATGATAACCTGTCAACTGAATGACCATATCTTTGGGACCAAGTCCTTCTGAAACACCTTCGCCAACATCATCGGCTACTCCCGTGCCGTACCCCGTGTCGTACCCCGTGTCGTAACCTCCCCCTCCATACGCGTCTTCATCTTCACTCAGTTCATCGCCTTCGGTATTCAGGCCGCGTGCTGTTAGATAAGCAGACTCGATGTTGGCATAGTATTCCGATTCTATATCTTCAAACTCCTTGATATCCAAAGATACGATGTGGAGTTCTTCTCGATTACTGATATCTTCTGCTGTTTCTTCACGCTCTTCGACAGGTCGCAGATCTCGGGGAAGAGCGGCATCCAATCCCTTGAGTAGCTCCAACCAAAGCAATCGCCCTTCATCATTGCTCGACAGGTTTTCGCGTATCAGACGAATCGCTTCATGCTGCTGGATGATATCTGAATTCTCTGACGAGAAACGATTCGCCGTATCCTGGACATTCTTAGCGTTTCTCTCCGCAGCAATCATTTGTTCTGTGGCAGTGAACTTCCAGGCTGTGACATAATTGAAGTAACTAAAAGTTAATCCAACCATCAGAGCAGCCACCCCTGCAATAGCCCACGGTTTTTTAGCCCGGATTAATCGTGAACGGACGATCTCCTCAGGCAATAGATTCGTGCTTATTTCTGCCTTGTCCAATCCTTGAACACACAGTCCATAAGCAACAGCAAAGCTCAGAACGTTATCCTTGAATTGACTACGCGACTTTGCGCTTCCGGCAGACAATCTTTGGAACTCCTCCACAGGCTTGACATCTTGCTCCAAATTCTGCGAGAGATATCGTTGCAGGCCAGGCAACTTCATCGCATTGCCTAATGCCATGACACCACCAATTTTGGCGGCTTTGTCAATGCTGGCAAAATATCCCAGGGAGCGCTGAATTTCTGCCAACAAGTCGCTGAAGACCGGTCGCATTGCTTGAAAAACCGCTTTGGGGTCATCCGCCTGCATGGCGTTTCGTTTGAGATGTTCAGCTTTTACAAAGGTGAGTTTCAATTCCCGGCTCAGAGCCCGTGTAAAATGGCTACCACCGATAGGAATATTTCGTTGCCATACTCGATACCCATTCGTAACCACCAAATCTGTAGCATCCGTACCCAACGAGATCACCACCGTCGAATCCGGTGGGTTTTGGGGGTCGTACGATTGTGATTGCAAATCTCCAAGCAGATCAAAGCAGACATAGTTATAAACTGCCAGAGGCATCAACTGGATATAATCGACTTCGATATTTGCTTCTTCTAATGGCTTGAGGGCACGCGCCACCTGGTCGCGTTTCATGGCAAATAAACCAACCTCAGGCTCTAAAGAAAAACCGTCCTCTTCGCTGCCACCTGTTAGTTGCTGATAATCCCACACCACATCGTCTAACGAAAAAGGAATCTGCTGGCGGGCTTCGTACTTGACGATGTCAGGGATTTTTTTCGATTCGACCGGTGGCAATTTGATAAAACGTGCCAACCCACTTTGGCCGGCAACCGATATAGCCACCCGATCCGCGCTAAGATCATTGCGCGACAAGAACTGTTCGAGCGCCTCACGAATAAGCTCTTCTGGTTCGGATTCGGGCTGCGACAAGATTTTAGGATACTCAATGTAGTCAAACGCCTCGACTACAATGCGATCGTCCTCTTTTTCATGTGGGCGACATCGCAATGCTTTGATAGCGCATTGTCCAATATCGATCCCCCATACGGCACCCGTTTTCGCCATACTAGAATCCTCTGTTCCTAGGGTTTCTTTGCTCCCCCTGAGGAGGAAGCCATCCTACTGCTCAATCAATACAACCGATGAGATACTTACGCTTTTGACCATCGTGCCTCTTCGCACACCGCTTCCAACAGGCTCACCCCTTACAGCAGGCTCACCCCTGTGAAACCTCTACAGACCAGCCTTTGGCCCACTTCAAAATTGGATATGCGAATTACGCTTAGACTTGCACCCGATCAACTGGGTAATTCTTGCCTCTGCCTCTCTAGCGCCAATTTATCCGGAGTCTGTCTTAAAAGTCAATTTCTTAAGAAGACCCACGCCCCTCCCATTAGGGGGACCGCCCAAGAGGGAACCAAATTTGGGCCCTAACGTAGGAAATCTGGCAACAATATCTGCATTGGGCAATGCCTCACTGATCGCAATCACAAGACATTAGCAGGGCCAAACTGATAGAATTACACCAAAATACCCAATTCGGCCCTTCCTTCCCATTTTAGTCAAGAATAGCCCTTTGTATAGAATCTGCTTGGACTTCTGTGCAGTTCTCAATGAGTGGGTGGCCAGACTATCAATCCAGACAAAAAACGGACCGTGGTATGATATAACCTTAAAAAACAGTATTTTTTGTCTCTCCATGCTCAGCCAGCCCTGATTCAGAACACTTTTGCAGATAGCTCCCAGGATCAAGGTCGCATGTAAACGCCCCTGATGACTCCCCGCAACTTCTAGGCCCTGGGGGATCTTGTTTCGCAACTCAGCCGGCTAGTAAGAAGGGAACCACCCGTTGCAATCCAGCGCAATTGTCGGATAACAGGGGACCCTTGCGAACCCACATAGATCTCAAAAAATCATGATTGTGACCATCGACGGCCCAGCCGGTGCCGGAAAAAGCAGTGCAGCTCGTGGTCTGGCCGATCACCTGGGTTATCGGTTTCTAGACACGGGTGCCATGTATCGCGCTATCACCCTGGCCGGTATGCGTCAACAAATCGACTGGCAAGATTCAGAAGCCTTGGTTCGTATTGCGGCAGGTGCAGATTTGACGCTGCCTGACGATCAAGTCTTTTTGAATGGCGAGGACGTGACACAGGCAATCCGCACTTTCGAAGTGACATCACTTACCCATTATGCTGCAGACAATCAAACAGTGCGTCAGCTTCTCGTTGATTTGCAACAAGAGATTGCTGCTCATACGGACACTGTAACCGAAGGACGTGATCAGGCCACTGTGGTGTTTCCTCACGCAGAATGCAAAATCTATCTGACTGCAAGCGACGAAGTTCGTGCCCAGAGACGCTACGAAGACCTTCTTAGCCGTGGCGAAAAGGTTACGTTCGACGAAGTGCTGTCTAAGCAGAAACAACGGGATCTTCGCGATCTGAAGCGTGAAATTGGTGGCCTACGTAAGGCTGAGGATTCAATAGAATTGAGTACGGATGGCCTTACAACCGAACAGGTCATTCAGCAACTTGTGCAAATTGTACGGGGACGTGTTACTGACAAGAATCAAGTTTGAAATCAGCTGACCGGATTCTATTTTGACCGGATTCTCTATTGTGATGCTACTGCCTCACTAGATTGACAAAACTACCGGCAAAATTCTTCTTCGCCTCTTGGCTTTCGACACTGCGACGCATCGAAAACAACAGCAATTTAAACACAATTCTGGTAGAGTCCGGTTGCCTCAATGAAGAGCTCAAGATTGAAAAAATAGGGTGCTTTTGCAGTTTAGGTGACTTTCTTCCGTATCGTTCTATGTCAACGACAACTATGTGTGTCCTTAGGCCCCTGTCTCTTATACACATCTCCGAGCCCACGAGACGGACTCCTATC
>CAWWCC010000162.1:0-6905 GCA_963935315.1 uncultured Planctomycetaceae bacterium
GATAGGAGTCCGTCTCGTGGGCTCGGAGATGTGTATAAGAGACAGCTGATCTTCAGCGGGCCCGCGAATGTGTTTGATTCGGAAGAAGACATGCTGGCAGCTTTGGAGCAAGACAATATCAAGAAGGGCGACGTAGTTATTATCCGCTACGAAGGTCCTCAAGGAGGACCAGGCATGCCAGAGATGCTGACACCAACCAGCGCGATTATGGGAGCAGGCCTCGGTAGTCATGTGGCACTGCTGACCGATGGGCGTTTCAGTGGTGGCTCACACGGTTTTATCGTAGGACATGTCGCACCCGAAGCGCAAGTTGGCGGTCCCATCGCATTGGTTCAAACGGGGGATACAATTGTAATCGATGCGGAGACGAATTCGATCAACGTTAAACTTACTGAGGAAGAATGGCAGAGTCGTCGGGATGCGTGGCAAGCCCCACCTTATAAGGCCACTCGGGGAACACTCTACAAATACATCAAAAATGTGAAAAGCGCCAGCGAAGGATGTGTGACGGATGAATGAATTCGTATGTAATAGCCCGGAGTGTTTCTAGAAACGATCGATTCTCCCTAAGCCATTCATCCCTACAGGGATTTGGCGCGGTACAATGGTGGGAGGCTCAGCTGAAGTACTCCAAGGTCTTCACACAACGTAGGCCGGATCAAGGAGCGGTCCGGCCTACTGCTGCTGCTGCTCATGGGTAAAGATTTTGGGCTAGGGTTGAGTGCTGGCAGAGGATGAAGCGAATAGATCTTGTCTTGGATACAATACGGCGATTCGGATACTACGTTTTTGTGAGATTGTCATGGCCCTAATTCCCTCAACCCGTAATCGTCCTGCCAATCTGGCCGAATTGCTGGAAGAAGGCTGGACATCCAAAAGTGTGAAGCAAGAAATCCATGATAATTTTTTGCGACGATTGCAGGCAGGCGAAGAGTTGTATCCGGGAATTATTGGATACGACAATACGGTTGTTCCTGAGTTGAACTTGGCCATGCTTGCCCAGCATGACATGCTTTTTTTGGGAGAGAAGGGACAGGCCAAAAGTCGACTGATGCGGTTGATCTCTACTTTTTTAGATGAAGAGATTCCTTATTTGGCAGATCCTGCCATACCTGTTCACGACGATCCGCTGGCTCCCATCACGCGTCGAGGACGCGAACTAGTCAGGGAGCGGTCTGCTGAAGACATACCCATTGCCTGGTGGCCACGTGATCAACGCTACGCTGAGCGACTTTCGCCGGGCACAAAATTTGCCGACATCATTGGCGAAATTGATCCGTCCCAACTTGCTGCGGGTGTAAGCATGAGTGCGGAAGATGCTTTGCATTTTGGGTTAATACCTCGCATGCACCGCGGTATTTTTGCGATGAATGAACTGCCCGAACTCGACGAACTAGTCCAGGTTGGTTTGTTTAATATTCTTGAAGAACGCGATGTGCAGATTCGTGGTTATCCCATCAAATTCGATATTGATGTGCTGATTCTATTTAGTGCCAATCCGGCGACTTACAACCGGAGTGGTAAAGTGATTCCTCAGCTCAAGGACCGAATCGGATCCATGATTCAGACGCACTATCCACTGGAGCGGGATCTGGGTATCCAAATCCTGGAGCAAGAAGTAGGCGGGGGTAACGGAGATGCCACCAAGCCAGTGGTTGGCGAGGGGCGAGATGCAATGAGCGAATCGCTTGCTGTGGTTGTGCCTTATTTTATGAAGGAGCTGATTGAAGAAATTAGCAGAGCGGCGCGCAACTCGAAGTACGTCGACCATGAATCGGGAGTGAGTGCCCGCCTGTCGATTGCCAATTATCGGACCATGTTGGCCAGTGCTAAACAGCGGGCTGCAGTGCTAAGCGAAAGTCCGGCAGTTCCTCGGATTAGTGACTTGGGGCACCTCTACGCTTCGTCCCTGGGCAAGTTGGAACTGGACCTGATGGGCACCCACCAGATGAGCGAACAGCAAGTATTGGACGCAGTGATTGCAGAAGCGATTTCTACAGTGTTTCTCGAATATGTCGATCGTCACGGCCTGGCAGAAATTGCCCAGATTTTTTCCCAAGGGGTCAAGATAGAAGTCGGTGACATGTTGCCATCATCGCACTACGCACAGCTTCTCAAGCGTGTACCGCCCGTCTGGGACAAGGCCTTTGAAGTCAATGCGAGCAATAATGAGGCAGTTCGAGCTTCCTGTGTCGAATTTGTACTCGCTGGTCTCTACGCCACCGATCGTATTAGTCGTAGCCAGGAATATGGCAAGCTGGTCTATGAGGTATGAGTTTCCTTGGTGGAGGAGATTAAAAACGGGTGTGAATTGGCCAGATGGTTCAGCTATAATTAAGGGTGCAGAATCTACTCCACTATTCGCTTAGAGGAATTGACATGAAGCAGTTATTTCTAGTTTGGTCTTCGCTTTGCTTGTTTTCTGGGGGGGCTCTATCCCACGCAGCAGATATCGACTTTACTACTCAAGTTTTACCAATATTTAAAGAGCATTGCACCAAATGCCACGGCGAAAAAAAAGGTATGGGCAAATTGCGTTTGCACACACCTCAAGTAATTCAGGCCAAGCAGGCACAGGATGAGCATCTCCTTATTGCCGGTACTCCTGATAAGAGCGAACTTTATCAACGTCTCATTCTGCCTGCGGGCCACAAGAAGATCATGCCTAAGAAGGCAGATCCCTTGGCCAAAGAGAAGATCGAAATCATACGCCTCTGGATCGAACAAGGGGCCATTTTTGCGCTGGCTTCAGAGGTCAGTTTGCCAGCGGGTACTGAGCAAAATTCGCCAGCAGAAAAATTAGAACCTGAGCACCAGCAACTGCCATTGCCTGAAGTGGGACCCGCGGATGCTGCTGCGATTGAGAAGTTAACGGCAGCCGGAGCGCAAGTCGCTCCGCTTTTTGCCAATAGTGCGCTATTGCAAGTCTCTTTCGCATTGTGCGAAGAACCTGCCACAGATGCTGATTTACAATTACTTGAAGCAGTAGGCCCCCAGGTTTACGCCTTAAATCTGGCTACCGCCCAAGTCTCAGACCAGGGCCTGGCGGTGTTGGCTCGGTTGCCAAATCTTAGCCAGCTCCACTTGGAAAAATCTTCGATAGCGGACTCGGGTTTGGCTCCGCTCTCAGGACTCCAGGGACTCCAATACATCAATCTATATGGAACTGTGATTACGGATGCTGGATTGAAGCATCTGGAAGGTTTGCCGCATCTCCAAAAATTGTACCTGTGGCAAACAAAGGTCTCTTACGATGCGGCTATGGCCCTGGAGAAAAGGATCCCCGGATTAGTGACCAACCTTGGTTTTGACCATCCTGTCATTACCCGGAAGCGACTTGAAAAACAGTTGAAAACAGCGAAAGAGCAGGCGAAGCAGACCTCAGAAGAAACCAAAAATCTGAAAGAGCAATTAGAAGCGGCGACCAAGAGCGAGGAAAAAGTCAAACAGCAACTTGAAGAGATCCAGAAAGAGCTCGCAGCACTCGATGGCCAGGAAAAACCTCCTGCTGAAGAAAAAGAACCAGCAGAGCCTGCTCAAGAGCAGGCAAACTGATTTTACGCCCAGTTCATGGTTTTAGCTTTGTTTCCCGGTGCGTTAGGCCCCGAATTTGCCCAGGCGGCCTGCATTGGCGAGTGCCAAGGGCATGAGGTATTTGGCCTCAAATTGTCCCAAACCGCCTCGCAAGCATTCTGCTTCACCAAATGATTGGCAGGGATCGGTACGGCAGTTGTTGGCCCACAGCAGTGTGGGGACCGGGTGCCAACTATGGCTGGCCAACATGGCAGGCGTGCTATGGTCGCCCGTGCAGATGAAGACGTCGGGTCCCAAGGCCATAATCTGAGGTACACAGGCGTCGACCTCGGCCGTTTTCTGAACTTTTGCTTCAAAGTTGCCATCTTCGCCCGTACTATCGGTGTACTTAAAGTGAATGAAAAAGAAGTCGTACTTGTCCCAGTTTTGTTGGAGTACCTGCATTTGTTCATCGAGCGTTTGTGCCTCGCCGACAATATCCATGCCAACCAATTGAGCCAAGCCTTTGTACATGGGGTAGACGGCTATGGCTGCGGCGCGTAGACCATAAACTTCTTCATAGCTCGGTGGGTTCGGTTTGGGAGATATACCACGGAGAGTGCAACCATTGGCCTGCGATTGGTCTGCCAATAGCTTGCGTGCTTGGCGCACAAATTCGGTAGCGACCTCTGCGGTCTTGTCGCTGTCGCTATCGGTAGCGCGTGGCGCCAGAGGAGGGACCCCTGTCGCTTGGGGGTCTGTGTCTGCCACGTTACCGCCTAGTCCTGGTCCGCGGAAAACAACCACGAAACGGTGTTCTTTTACAGGTTCGACAAACACTTCGATACCAGGGATCGAAACTTCGCGGAGTTTGATTGCCAGGGGAGCGCTTTGTTCAGTGGGAATGCGTCCTGCGCGTCGATCGGTAATATTGCCATCGGCGTCTAAGGTGCAGAAATTGCAACGAATGGCTACATCGCCTTCTTGAAGCACAAAGCCAATTCCCGTTGCCTCTAGCGCGCCGCGCCCGATGAGGTAGGTCAAAGGATCGTATCCGAACAATCCCAGGTGGCCGGGACCACTGCCAGGGCTGATGCCCGGTTTGACAGGGATGCTGCCGCCGCAAATACCCTGTCTTGCCAGCTCGTCCAAATGTGGGGTTGAGGCCGTTTCGAGCTCAGTTTGGCCACCCGGTTGTGGAGGTAATCCGCCCAGTCCATCCGCTACGAGCATAACTATCTTCGAGTCATTCTTGACTTGGAGTTGGCGGGTCAGATCGTGCATGTCCATGGCTGTAGGTGAGTTAGTAGGCTTGTGGGTGGGTAGGTCGAACCTTTTATCGTCACGATTGGAGGCTGCCTGGCAAGGGTCTGGAAGGTGGGTTGTGCCTGTTTCTTGCAATTGTTGAGGGCATGACGGATAGACCAGCAACGGATAGAATCATGGGCTTAAATAGGATTCTTGGATTGGTTAGCAAACTTACAGAAAAGTGTTTGATGTCAAACGAAATAATTACCTACGATGCCAGTGGGGTTTATCTAGAGGAGCACGGCCTGGAGCCTCAAGATTTGGAGCAGTTTGCGGAGCCATTGCGGTCGGCTCGCGACGAGGTACTTGCTGATGCCCAGTTGTGGACATCGAGTGATAAGGTGCCAGTTGATAAGCAACCACTTGACGCAGGCTTTCACAAATTGCCCAACCGATTGCTGGCAGAATATCAGGAGCTAGGAACCGAGAGCGAGGTAGCACGTCTGCAAGCGACTGCGGACCGACTCGCAAGCGAAGTTGATCGCGTATTGGTACTGGGTATTGGTGGTTCTTACATGGGAGCACGCGCTCTGATGGAAGCTTGCTGTCATCCTTACCACAACGAACTGCCCCGTTCTATTCGCGGCAATCGGCCCCGAATAAGTTACGAAGGCAATAATGTTGATAATGACGCCCTGCAAGGTTTGCTTGATGTTCTGGGCCGGAGTCGTCCCGCGCAAGATATCAATGACCGTTGGGGAATCGCTGTTATCAGCAAAAGTGGTGGGACACTTGAAACGGCTGCCGCCTTTCGGGTTTTGTTGGAACAGTTGCGAGCGTCTTGTGGCGGGAATACTGCCCAGTTGGCCGAATTGGTGGTGCCAGTAACCGGCACATCGGGCAAGTTATTTGACCTGGCGGGTGCCCTGGGCTGTCAGGAAATCTATCATGTTCCTGATGGTGTGGGTGGCAGGTTTTCGGTGTTCTCAGCAGTGGGTCTGCTACCTGCTGCGATTATGGGCCTTGATATCGTCAAGCTCCTGCAGGGAGCCGTAGCCATGAATGAGCACTTTCGCTCTGCCGATGTTGGTGAAAACGTAGTGCTTGATTACACGGGTATCTGCCACCTGATGGAAGAGCGGCGGGGTTGTGATATTCGTTTGCTTTCGACTTGGGGCAAGCGACTCGAATCAGTCGGATTGTGGTACGACCAGCTGTTGTCCGAAAGTCTTGGGAAACAGGAGTGCGGTGCGATGCCTCTTACGGTGGTCAATACGCGAGATTTGCATTCCCGGGGCCAACAGCATCAGGAAGGCAAAAGGGATAAGTTGGTTACCAATGTTACCATTGGTTCGGGCAATCGCGAACCACTGGTTGTGGGGAACAGCGATAATAATCAGGATCAGCTCAACGTGCTGGCAGATAAAACATTGCCAGAAATCCTCGATGCCGCAACACGAGGTACGAACCAGGCCTACCGTGACGACGGTCGTCCCACCGCAGATTTGCATTTGCCTACTCTCGATGAGTACACCTTGGGGCAGTTGTTTCAAATGCTGATGCTGGCGACAGTTGTCGAGGGTCGGCTGATTGGCATCAATCCGTATGGCCAGCCAGGAGTCGAAGCCTACAAGAGAAATATGAACGCTATACTTCGAGGTTCAAGTAACTAAAAAAAGAGTCCAGCCGTTTCGGATTTCGATATCGGATATCCGGATCTTTAGTTCCATAGCACCCCAATAAATATCGAATCATCATGGCATCGGAGATCACCTGGTTAGGCCACTCGGCGTTTGCAGTCCGAACGAGCAATCATCAGATTCTGATTGATCCGTTTCTTGATGATTCGCCAACGGCCCCCCTTAAGGCCCATGAGGTGGCGGCCGATACTATCTTGTTAACGCATGGACATTTTGATCATGTGGGTGACTCGGTGGCGATTGCTCAACGGACGGGCGCTGTTGTTGTTGCTAATTTTGAGATTGGCGAATGGCTGAAGGCACAAGGTGTCGCAGCCGAACAGGTTGTCGCGATGAATACGGGAGGCAGTGCCCAGTTGCCTTTTGGCATGGTAAAAATGACTTATGCCCAGCATAGTTCCTGTCTCTTATACACATCTCCGAGCCCACGAGACGGACTCCTAT